>DATHDM010000392.1:0-29457 GCA_035319065.1 Terriglobales bacterium | reverse complement strand
AATGCCCCTTAGCGTCTCGCGGCTCAGGATCTGGTTTGCCTCGGCGGCCATATTCCTGCTGATCCTGGTGGCGGGTTTCTACACCTATGGCCGGCACCGATTGCGCCGGTTGTTCCAGAGCGCGCCGCAAAAGCTGGGCGTCGAGATTCAGCAAAGCACCCAGGGATTCACCCTCTCCAAGTCGCAAGGCGGGCACACGCTGTTCACCCTGCACGCCTCGAACGCGGTTCAATACAAGCAGGGTGGAAAGGCGGAGCTGAAGGACGTCAGCATCGTGGTTTATGGCCGCGAGTCGAATCGCTACGACCAGATCTACGGCTCCGATTTCGCCTATGATCCGCAAACCGGCAACGTGACGGCGCAAGGCGAAGTGCACATCGACCTTGAAGGCAACGCCAGCGGGGAGGTGCGCTCCGATCAGGTTCCTCCGCGCGAGCTGAAGAATCCCATCCACCTGAAGACCAGCGGGCTGGTCTTCAACAAGGACACGGGCATCGCGCACACCAAGGAGCGGATTGAGTTTCGCGTCCCGCAGATAAGCGGTTCTGCGTTGGGAGCCAAGTATGACCCCAAGGCGAACGCGCTGCTGCTTGACTCGAACATACGATTGCAGACCTCCGGCGAGCAGAATTCCACGCTGGTAGCCAGAAAAGGAGAGATCACCAAGAACCCGCGGCGCGTGGCCCTGGAGGATGCCAAGGTTACGCGAAACGGCAGCACGGTGGACGCAGGAAGGCTGACAGTCTTCCTGCGGCCCGATAACACCGTCGATCATGTGCTGGCCTCCGATCAGGTGAGCGCGCAGGTCAGCGGCAAGAGCGCCATCCAGGCGCAGGCTCCGCAGGCGGAACTCCGTGTGAACGGCAAGAATGAGTTGCAATCGGCTCTGCTGACGGGAGGCGTGTCGGTCAACGTTGCCGGCGACCGCGCCATGCAGGGCAGCGCAGGCAGTGTATTGGTGGACTTCGGCCGCAACGCACGGGCCGACTCGATTCGCGCCGCCCAGGATGTCCACCTCCTGCAGCCTCCACCGCCGGGCAAGGACGGTCAGACCATAGAGCTGACCAGCGACGTGCTCGACTTCCACGCGGCCCAGGGTAAGAATCCCGAGCATGCGGAAACTTCCGGCGCCGCCGCAATCCAAATTACCCCGCCGGCCGGAGGCGGCGGCACCGCGGAAGCCGGCGCTGCTTCTGGCCCCACGGTGATCACCGCGACCAGGTTTTTCTTCGCATTTGACGATCAGAATCGGCTGAAATCCGTTGTCGGCTCTCCCAACGCGAAGCTGGTATCGACCGCGGCCGGCCAGCCGGACCGAACCAGTACCAGCACAGTGCTGACAGCAACCTTGAGTCCCGCGGGCGGGATCAGTTCGCTAGTCCAGGAGGGCGATTTCCACTACCGCGAGCCAGCACCGGCCGGCACCGCCAGCCCAAACGGCCGCGAGGCCTGGGCGAACAAAGCAACCTACAACCCCAACGACGGGATGCTGGCGCTGACCGGCAACCCGCGCTTCACCGACGGCGGGGTAACGACGACCGCCGACCGCTTGCGCATCAATCGGCGATCCGGAGATGCGGTCGCTGAAGGCAATGTCAAAACCACCTACTCCGAACTCAAGCAGCGGCCTAACGGGGCTTTGCTGGCTACGGCCGATCCCATCCACGTGACCGCCGTAGCCATGACTGCCCGGCGGGCCACTGGGAGCGCCCGCTACACGGGGAATGCCCGCCTGTGGCAGACCTCGAACGCCGTCGAAGCTCCCACCATCGACTTTGACCGCGACCACCGCTCGGTAGTGGCCTCGGCCCCTGCCGGCCAGGTGGTTTCCACTGTCTTTGTCCAGCAGGGCGACAACGGCAAGCAGACCCCGGTCAAGGTGACGGCGTCGCGGCTCAATTACGTGGATGCGGACCGCAAAGGTCACTTTGAGGGGCGGGTGGTACTGCGGAGCATCGATGGAACCGTAACTGCCGAGTCCCTGGACGCGTTCCTACAACCCCACTCCGCCTCGTCCCCGGGGCCGGAGGGGGGAGCCGGTGGAGGGGTAGCGGGCTCCACAGGCAACCAACTGGATCACGTCGTGGCTCAAGGGCAGGTGGTGGTCCAGCAGGGAAACCGGCGGGCCACGGGTCAGAGGCTGGAGTACCTACCCCGGGAGGGTCGGTTTCGGCTGACGGGCGGTCCGCCTAGCATTTTTGATGCCGAACACGGCAATGTTACCGGCGATTCGTTGACTTTCTTCAGTCACGATGATAGGGTGCTCGTGGAAGGCGGGAAAACCAGCCCGAGCGTCACAAAGGCGAGAGTTTCCAAGTAGATGCAGACCCTGGCGACCGACGAAATTGGCAAGTCTTACCGCAGTCGGCGGGTAGTAAACGGGGTGAGTCTGCATGTGAATCAGGGCGAGGTGGTTGGTCTGCTCGGACCCAACGGGGCAGGCAAGACCACAACCTTCTACATGATCGTCGGTCTGACTCCTCCCGATGTGGGAAGGATTCTTATCGATGGCAAAGAGATCACCGACGTGCCCATGTACCTGCGGGCGCGAAATTTTGGTATCAGTTATCTTCCGCAGGAGCCCTCGGTTTTTCGCAAGCTGACGGTGGAAGAGAACATTTTGGCGGTGCTGGAAGCGCAGCCTCTCTCCTGGCATGAGCGGCGGGAGAAAATGGAAAAGTTAATCGACGAATTGGGCCTCAGTCATATTCGCAAGAATCGCGGTTATGCGCTGTCCGGAGGAGAGCGGCGCCGCGTTGAGATCGGCCGAGCCTTGTGCATTTCCCCCTCCTTTATCCTGTTGGACGAGCCATTCTCAGGCATCGACCCGATCGCGGTGCTGGACTTGCAAAAGATCATTTTTGACCTCAAGAACAGCGGCATTGGGGTACTGGTCACCGATCACAACGTACGCGAGACCCTGTCGGTAACGGACAGGGCCTACATCATTAATGACGGGAAGATTTTTCGCGCGGGGACACCGGAGCAACTTGGCGGGGATCCGGAAGTCAGGCGGGTATATCTGGGGGAGAGCTTCTCCCTCGTCTAGCGTTGGCAGGACGGGCCGCATCGCATGGTACTTCTTCAGCACAAACTCAGCCTGAAAGTCAGCCAGAAGCAAATCCTTACGCCTGGCCTGGTGCAGATGGTCAGCGTGCTGGCGCTGAACAAAATTGAGCTGAAGGACATGATCACGGCCGAGATGGTGGAGAATCCGGTTCTGGAAGAGCTGGATGGCACCGTCCCACTGCTGGATGATGTTGCCGGGCGCGAGGAAGACCGGGAGCGAACCCAGCGGACCGCGCAAGAAGCCGACCCGGTGGTGGCCGTCACCCCCAAGGATCCCTTCGAGGAGATCGATTTCGGCTCGTTCTTCCAGGAATACCTGGATCCCGGCTATCGCACCAACTCCGACGTGGAATCGGTGGAAAAGCCTTCCTTTGAAAATTTTCTTTCCAAACCGGGCACGCTGACCGACCACCTGATGTGGCAGTTGGGAGCCAGTCACGTGGGGGAGAAAGTGCGGGCCGCTGCCGAACTGGTCATCGGGAATCTGAACGAGGACGGATACCTCATCGCCAGTGAAGATGAGCTGATGGCCCAGGCCTACACTCGAGAGGGGTTGCTGAGGCTGAGTGCGCCGGCAGCCGGAGTGAGCGAGGGAGATTCCACCGCAAACGGGCCGGTCTCACAACCGGGAGGAGAGCGGTCTTTCTTTTCCGACAGCGAAGCCTCAGTGAGCCGCCTGCAGGTTTATTCCCCGGCGGCGTCAGCAACTGCCGAGAAGCCTATTTTTCAACCAGAGCCCCATGCCGCTGCGGTTGGACTGGCGGAAGAAATTCCCCCTGAGGAAGCCGCGGTTGAGGCCGTGGATTCGGTCGCCGAGATGATTGCCGCAGCCGCGGTATCCGCGCCCGAGGCGACACCCGAGACGGCCCCAGGATTTGTTCCTCCCCCTGGCATAGAGCCCCTGTTCACCGTGGAAGACCTGCGAACGGCAACCGAACTGGTGCGGCAGATGGACCCGGTGGGGGTCGCCAGCCGGGATCTGCGAGAGTGCCTGCTGGCGCAGTTGCACTATCACCAGCGGGTGAAGGTGGAGCACGAGATGAACGGGGCCAACGGCACCGGCCAAGTGCTTAAGGAGGCCATTGAGATCGTCAGCAACCATCTGCGCCTGGTGCAGAACAAGCAACTGAAGGAAATCGCCCGCGCCATCGGCAGCACCCAGGAAGGCGTGCAAGCGGCGCTGGACTATGTTCGCACCCTGGATCCCAAGCCGGGATTGCGCTACAACATCGTCGAGCCGCGGCTGATCGAGCCCGATGTGGCGTTCATCCGGCAAGGCGACGAGTACCTGGTGGTACTGAACGACGACGATGTGCCCCAGCTTCGGCTGAACAGCAGCTACAAGCGGCTTCTCAACCGCGACGCGGCCGAGAAGGATGTGCGCTCCTACGTCAAGGAGCGGTACAAATCGGCCATCCAGCTGATCAAGAATATTGAGCAAAGAAAGCAGACGATCCTCAAGGTGTGCCATGCCATCGTGGGGCGGCAGCGGGAGTTTCTGGATCACGGAATCGATTGTCTGAAGCCCATGATGATCAAGGAAGTGGCGGAGGAGATCGGAGTGCATCCCTCCACCGTCAGCCGTGCGGTGGCTAACAAATATGCGCACACCGCGCAAGGCGTGTTTGAACTCCGCTATTTTTTCAGTGAGAGCGTGCAGGGACCGGAGGGGGGCAACACCTCGCTGCTGATCCTGAAACGCCGCGTGAAGAAGCTGATCGAAGAAGAAGATCCTACCAGGCCGTTGACCGACGAGCAGATCACCCGCATCCTCCAGTCGCAGGGCATCCAGGTCACTCGTCGCACGGTCGCGAAGTACCGAGAGGATATGAAAATCCCCTCGACCCACCAGCGCCGAGTAAAAAGTTAGCGGGGTTTGCGAGTTTCTCCGGTTGTCTGGCACAGGCAACCGGGTAAGCCGCCCGGGGTTGAGCGCAGGCTCACCGGGTCGACGTCTCCGCCGCCCGAAGCAAGCGGGCCCTGGAGATTGCAGTGAACCCACCGGGATCGTGCCGGTTCACGGATCGTGGCGGCGAGCGATTTCGGTCTCATAGGGGGCGTTCGATGAATGTGGAATACACCGGCAGGCAATACGAAGTTACTCCCGATATCCGCAAACAAGTCGAACACGGGCTGAAAAAGCTGGTCCGCATCCTAGGCGACAATTTCGAGAGCAAAGTCATACTGGCAATGGAAAAACGGCGATGCAAAGCCGAGATCGCGGTCATCACACGCATCCCTAATCCTGTGGTGGGCCTGGCCGAGGCCAACGACATGTCGCTGGCGGTGGGCGAGGCCCTTGGTCACATTGAGCGCCAGGTGGTGAAGAACCGCGCGCGCTGGAGAAATTTGAAGCGCCAGCCGCGCAAACACTGGGCAATGGAGGCCCGCTCGGAGGAAGTAATCGTGCGAGTGGGCCCCAACGCGGCGGCAGCCGTCCCTGTGGTGGTGCACAGCTTCCCCACCGTGGCCCGGATTACGGAAGCGCATGTCGTACGCTCCAACGAGTCGGTGGCCATGAAACCGATGACCCTGGAAGAAGCCGTCAAGGAGGCGGAGTTCCGTGATCGCGACGTGTTCGTCTTCCGCGACGAGAAGGGCAAGATCAAGGTGCTTCACCGCAAGAAAGACGGCAAGATGGAGCTGATCGAGGCGCCGTAAGGAAATGTAGCGAGAGTAACGAGGGAGGGCGCGAGAGAAACGCGCCCTTTTTCTTTATGAACGAGCGGCCGATAGCCGAGGCAACACCCAGGTCCGATCCTGCGCAGGCCGAAGTTTGGGCGTACCGCGTGCTCTATGACGGCCAGTGCGAGATTTGTCAGGCTTGCGTTTCGTGGCTGAAGGTTCTCGACCGCAATGACAAGACGGTCTGCCTTCCTGTCAGCATGGAGATCCTACCCGCGCTGGATTCCAGACTCCGCATCGACGACTGCCTGCGGCAATTGCACGTCCTAACGCCGGAGGGCGAAGTTGTTGTTGGTTGGGACGCGGTAGCTTGCCTGGCTCGCTTATTCCCGCCCACTTGGCTGATTGGTGTGCTGGGACAGAGATTCCCCTTTTGCCATCTAGGACGGTTGCTTTACGGATTCGTGGCGAAGAACAGATACGCACTCAGCAAATGTCGGGGCGGTGCATGCCGCATTGCAAGGCCGGAATCCGTACGCCGGCAAGCCCGATTCGGCGCCTTCTGGTCATGCTACACCCTGGGCCTCTTCATTCGGCTGCCACTGGTGTTACTGGCGGGGGCCATGGCCGCAGTGCAACGAGTAAAGACTTTCGAGAGAACATACGGCAAGCGGCTCGACCTGCTGGACGGAAAACTCAGCATTCTCTTTCTGAACGGCGTCCTGCCCAACACCGTCCCATTGCTATTTGGCGAGCTATTCACCATGGTGCTCTACGATGGAATCGCGGTCGATCCCGGGTCGCCGAAGATGCGCAGGTCGCTTGCGCGCCACCTGAAGCGCATGAAACGGAGAATCACCAAGGTGATCGCTACCCATGCTCACGAAGAGCACGTCGGCAATCTCAACTGGCTTTCGGCGGTCAGCGGCGCTCCCATCTACGTTTCGCCAATGACGGCCGAGTTCCTAGCCCCATTCAAGAAGCTGCCGTGGGTGCGGGCGACGATCATAGGGCAGCCATCCGACTTGAAACAGCCTTACAACCTGCTGGAGGAAGTCGTGGAGACCGAGTCCACGCGCCTAGAGGTGATCCCGACGCCCGGGCATTGCGACGATCACATTGCTCTCTACGACCCTAAAGAGAAGTTGCTTCTGGCGGGCGATGCCTTCATGGGTAGTTACTTTGCGACGCCTAACCCAGACGTGGACAGCCGGAGGTGGCTCGCCAGCCTGGAGCGCCTGATGGGACTCGACATCGAGATTCTGGTCGAGGGGCACGGCCACATTCATACGATGCGAGCTGATATTCCCGATTTTCCGGGCGTGGTAATTCGAGAAGACCCGAAACGAGCCATTTCCGCAAAACTGGACTATCTCCGATGGCTACGTGAACAGATAGAAACCGGTTTTCAAGAACAACTGCCGATTCGGGTGATCGAGGCCAGTTGCTTTCCGTGGGGCCGCCGCACTTCCTGGGAAACCTGCGCCACCGACGAGTGTATAAGGCTGCTCAGCCTCGGCCATTTCTCACGTACGGAACTGGTCAAGAGCTTTGTTCGTCCCAACGCCAGCCCACTTCCGACCGTGTATGAAGTGCGCATGTCGGCAAGCAATTGACGTTCTCTCCCATCCCTGATTTACGATGACCGGGGATGGCTCCTCCGAAGAAGGCAAGAAGCAAGCTGGACGGCTCGCATAAAGCTGCCGCGCTTCAGGGCCACAGCGCGCGCACAGGCGCCGTGGGCCCGGGGACGGAGTTGGTTGTAATAACTGGCCTGAGCGGCTCGGGCAAGGGATCCGTCCTGAAGGTCTTCGAAGATCTGGGTTACTACTGCGTGGACAACATGCCGGTGGAGCTGATTCCCAGCTTTGCCGAACTGGTGCGCCAATCCCCGGAGATCGATCGTGCTGCGCTGGTGGTGGACGTGCGCGAAGGCGCGCGACTGGAGAGACTGCCAGCCATCCTCAAGGCGGTGCGCAAGCTGCTTCCAACCCGCGTGCTGTACCTGGAAGCCACGGACGAAGCGCTGCTGCGGCGTTTCAGCGAAACCCGGCGGCCGCATCCTCTGGGCGCGTCTTCACCCGTGCGCACGTCGATCCTGGCGGAGCGCAAACGGCTGGGCCCGATCTCAAAGCTGGCAGACGATATCCTCGATACCTCCAAGTTCAACGTTCATGAGCTGCGGGCGCACATCAACCGGCGCTTCAAGGCCGAGTCGCCGGACAAGGGGATTCTGGTCTCGTGCGTGAGCTTCGGGTTCCGCGCAGGGGTTCCGGAAGACGCTGACCTGGTGTTCGATGTGCGCTTCCTGCCCAACCCTCATTTCATCCCGGAATTCCGGCCTTACACGGGCCGCCATCCGCGAGTGGCCAAATACATCCGCTCGTTCCCCCAGACGCAGGAATTCATCCATCGCATCTCTGAGCTGCTGGTTTACCTGCTTCCCCACTACGTCAAAGAGGGCAAGAGCTATCTGACGATCGCCTTTGGCTGTACGGGAGGCCAGCATCGCTCAGTGATGATCGCGGAAGACGTAGCCAAACGGCTTAAAAAGTCGGGCTACCAGGTCAAGATCGTGCATCGGGACAGCCCGCGGTAGGCCTGCGGCCGTTCAGATTTGGACCTTCGGTTACCCGATGCAGGCGGCCGAGCAGGTGCGCAAGCGGATGAACTCAAGTAGAATTAGTAGCCTGTTCCCCTGCCATTCCATTTCGGATAATCCGGCCGCTGCCCATCGTAGAAAACAACCCGGTGTGCAGAAGTTTCACTGCGCCGGGATTGACTATCGGCGGGGTACCTGCTGATGCGGCAGCTCTTGAGGCTTCTCCGCTACATCGGCCCTTACAGCTTCCAACTGACCCTGTCTGTGATCCTGATGTCGCTGGTCGGGCTGCTGGATGCCTTTCGCGTGCTGCTGATCGGGCCTATCTTCGACCGCGTTCTGAACCCGGCATCGCAGTCAAGGAACATAATCCTGTTTCGTTTTCCCGGAAGCGACCGCGTCCTTTACCTGCAGGAACTTGTCCCGAAGCACTTCACCAATGCCTGGACCATGGTGGCGTTTGCCATGGTGGCAGCCACGCTGCTGAAAGGCGTGTTCGACTACCTGGGCACCTATCTGGTGAACTACGCCGGCTACGGAATGATCACCGACCTGCGGGATGCGCTCTACAACCGCATCCTCCGGCGCTCAGTGGCATTTTTCCAGCGACATACGACCGGAACCTTGCTCTCTACGCTGGTCAATGACATCGAAAAGGTCCAGTTTGCGATGTCCAACGTGCTGGCTGAGTTTCTGCAGCAGCTTTTCACGCTGGTGTTCACCGCTGTGGTGGTGGTCCTGCTGGGGGGCAAACTGGCATGGGTTCTGGTGGCCTTCGTACCCGCGATCTTCTTTTCCGCCCGGCGAATTGGAAGGGGCGTGCGTCATACCACGCGTCGCGGCCAGGACAAGCTGGCAGAAATTCAGAACATACTGCACGAGACCATCACCGGCAACCGGGTGGTGAAGGCCTTCGGCATGGAAAAGTGGGAGTCGTTGAAGTTCCGCAGCGCGGCCACGCGCCTGTTCCGCGCCAACATGCGGTCGGTGCGCGCCGCCGCTATCAGTTCTCCCCTGATGGATACCTTCGGCGCCATCGCCATTGCCCTGCTGCTGCTGCTCGGACGGGACTACATCAAGGCGCAGGTGTTCACCGCCGGAACCTTCCTGGCCTTTCTGGTGGCGGTATTCAAGCTGTACGACCCGGTGCGCAAGTTTGCCGTCTTCAACAACAATTTCCAGCAGGCGTTGGGGGCATCATCGTCAATTTTTGCCTTCATGGATTCCGAGGACGATGTGCGGGAGAAGCCGGACGCCCGGATTCTGCCTCCCTTCCGCGATTGCATTCGCCTGGAGAACATCAGCTTCCAGTACAGCGACGATGAGAGCCCGCGCGCGGTCCTGCAGGACATCGATCTCACAGTCCGCAAGGGAGAGGTGCTGGCCATTGTAGGCTCGAGCGGATCAGGCAAGAGCACGCTGGTCCAGCTGATTCCCCGCTTTTTTGACGTTACCGGCGGGAGAATCACGATTGATGGCATAGACATTCGCGAACTGACCCTGGGATCGTTGCGCTCGCAGATCGGGGTCGTGACCCAAGAGACCATTCTGTTCAACGACACCGTGCGCAACAACATCGCCTACGGGCAACCCAACGTCTCGCTCGACCGGGTGATGGAAGCAGCCCAGGCAGCGCTCGCCGAAGGATTCATCCTGGAACTGCCGGAGGGTTACAACAGCATCATTGGCGAGAAGGGAGTGCGCCTCTCCGGCGGCGAGCGCCAGCGCCTCGCCATTGCCCGGGCGCTCCTGAAGAACGCCCCTGTGCTGATCCTCGATGAAGCTACGTCGGCACTCGACACAGAATCGGAAGCACTGGTTCAATCAGCACTGCAGAACCTGATGACGGGGCGCACCGTGTTTGTGATCGCCCACCGGTTGTCCACGGTGCGGCGCGCCGAGCGCATCGTGGTGCTGGAGAATGGAGCCATCACCGACATCGGTTCGCATGAGGATCTGATGAGCCGGCTGGGAACCTATCGCCGGCTGTACGATCTGCAGTTCGTGGATCTGGAGCCGCCGACCACGGCGGGCATCGTGAACGAGTAGCGGTTAGCGGGAAGCCGGAAGGCGAATTGGGAGAGCAAGGAAGACGGGCAGGCGCCAGGCATGTCGATCCGTTCGATGACCGGGTTTGCGCAGGTGAAGGGGCAGGTTGATGACCTGCTCAGCTTTACCCTGTCCCTGAAATCGGTGAACCACCGGTTTCTCGACCTGCACATGCGCATGCCATCGGACACGGATGCCCTGGAGATGAGGCTGCGGCGGGTTCTGAAGGAGAAGCTGGCCCGGGGACACGTGGAACTGGTGCTCTCGCTGGAGCGCGGCGGAACCCAGGGCCTGTCGCTGAACAAGGCGCTGGTGAGCGATTACGTGCACATGTTCCGCGCGGCCGCCCGGGAGTTTTCGCTGGCAGCAGAACCGGACCTGAATGCGATTTTCAAGATTCCCGGCACCCTGGAAGGGCCCGCAGCGCAGATGAACGGCGATGTGGAGAGCGCGGTAGTCGTGAGGCTGGAAGAAGCGATCGCCAAGCTCGATCACATGCGCGCCGATGAGGGCAAGGCCATCGAGCGCGAGTTACGCGAGCGGATTGAGCGCCTGCGCCAGGCCACTCTGGAAGTGGACAAGGTCCGTACGGTGGTTCTGCGGGCGTACATGGAAAAGCTGCAGACGCGCCTGCAGGAGCTGATGGGGACGCAAGCCAACCCCGATCGAATCCTGCAGGAAGCGGCCGTACTCGCCGAACGCAGCGACATCCAGGAAGAGTGCGTGCGCATGCAGACGCACATCGAGCATTTCCTGGGATTGCTCGCGACCGGGAAAGAAGTCGGCAAAAAGCTGGATTTTCTGCTGCAGGAGATGGGAAGAGAAGCCAACACGCTGCTGTCGAAAACGTCAGGGGTGTCGGGCGAGGCCCTGAAGATCACCGAATACGGGCTGGCGATGAAAGCCGAGATCGAAAAGCTGCGCGAGCAGGTGCAGAACATCGAATGAGCGGGATCGTATACATCATTTCCGCGCCCTCCGGGTCGGGCAAGACGACCCTCAGCAACGAGCTGCTGCGGCAGGTTCCCGACCTCGAGTTCTCCATCTCCTACACCACGCGCAAGCCGCGAGGAAAGGAGCGAAACGGGCGCGAATACTTTTTCGTCTCCAGCCAGGAATTCGAGCGAATGATCGAGCAGGGCCAGTTCCTGGAGTATGCGCGTGTTTTCGGAGACTATTACGGCACCGCCAGGCGTTTTCTGGACGAGGCGAACACCAGAGGCAAGGATCTGCTGCTCGACATCGACGTGCAGGGCGCACACCAGATCAAGGAAAAGCTCCCCGATGCGGTGAGCATCTTCATCCTGCCGCCTTCGCGCGAGGTTCTGGAGAAGCGACTGCGTGAGCGCAGCACGGCCGAGCACATATCCGGAGCGGTGATCGAGAGGCGCTTACAGGCCGCGGCGAAAGAGATCGCGAACTATCGCAATTATGACTATATACTGATAAACGACCGCCTGGACGAATCCCAGGGGCAGTTGAAAGCAATCGTACTGGCGGAACGGCTGCGGCGTTCCTCTTCTCGCAGCACCACTGACTCACGAATCATCAGCAAGGCGGAGGAGTGTCGCCTGAAGAACGCAGGGCTGAGGGCACAACAGATTCTGGCGTCGTTTGGGTTCTCGACGGTGCCCAGCAGTCACTAACATGGGGAAGAACAATGAAGTTGATGGAAGGATTCGATAGCAACTACCGGTACATTATTGTGGCCGCGCGGCGTGCGCGGCAGCTGCAGTCCGGCGCGCGCCCACAAATCGACACCACCGCCCGCAAACCCTGCAAGATTGCGCAGGAAGAGATCAAGGCCGGCAAAGTCAAGTGGATGATCAACCAGCCGGAAAAGACGCCGGTGGAGGCCGCCAGCGAACTGCTGGACAAGGTCGTCGGCAACTAGAAGGCTGCTGTCACGCGGAGTTTTCCGGCTTCGCCAGATGGCGGACGGCATGCGGCCGCCGGGGCGAGTCCGGAAGAAGGTTGGCGTCGTCTAATGACTGGCGGCGGTGGTAATCCCATGAAGATAGCTTTGGGCGTGAGCGGTGGAATCGCAGCCTACAAGGCTGCGGAAATCGTTCGCCTGCTGCAGGAGCGCAATCTCCGGGTGCAGGTGGTGATGACGGCAGCTGCCCAGGAGTTTGTGCGCCCCCTAACCTTCGCTGCGCTCAGCGGCGAAAAGGTAATCACCGACATGTTCGGAGCAGAGGCAGGGCAGCCGAACGTGGAGGCGGCGATCGAACATATTGCCGTAGCCGAGTCAATCGACGCCCTACTGGTGGCGCCGGCGACCGCCGACGTGCTGGCCAAGTTTGCCCACGGCCTGGCCAACGATTTTCTGTCCACGCTTTTCCTTGCCACCAAAGCGCCCGTGGTAGTGGCCCCCGCCATGAATGTCAACATGTGGGAGAACCCGGCGACCCGGGCCAATATCGAAATCCTGCGCCAACGCGGGGTTCAAGTGGTGGAACCGGAGAGCGGCTACCTCGCCTGCGGGATGGTGGGAGCGGGAAGATTGGCCGCGAACGAAATCATCGTCGATACGGTGATGCAGGCGCTGGCGTCCGGCCACGATTTCGCCGGGGAAACCGTGCTGATCACCGCCGGCCCCACTCGCGAAAAAATCGACCCCGTGCGCTATATCAGCAATCGCTCCAGCGGCAAGATGGGGTACGCCCTGGCGGAGGCCGCCCGGCGCCGCGGCGCCCGAGTGATCCTGGTAAGCGGACCGACGGCTCTTGAGCCACCTGCCGGAGTGGAGGTTTTGCAGGTAGAGAGCGCGGCGGAGATGCTGCACACGGTAATGGCTCGGCGGGCGGAAGCGAGCGTGATCATTAAGGCCGCGGCTGTGGCGGACTACCGGCCGAAGCAGGAGTTGCCGCAAAAGATGAAGCGACATGCGGAGTTTGCCCTCGAACTGGAGCCCACCCGGGACATCGCCGCCGAACTGGCAGGCCATGCGGGGTCGCAGATCGTCGTCGGCTTCGCCGCGGAGACGGAGAACGTGCTGGAGAACGCCAGAAAGAAGCTGATTGCCAAGTCGCTGGACGCGATCGTGGCCAACGATGTCTCGCAAAGCGAGGTGGGGTTCGATGTTGATCGCAATGCCGTCACTATCATCACTCCGAATGAAGTGGTCGAGGTCCCCGCTGCCGGCAAGCTGGAGATTGCGAACCGGATTCTGGATGAAATCCACAAGATACGGGCGCAGCGCGGCACAGAAGTAAAAACCAAGTAGAGTTACGCAGCCTGCATTATTCGGAAGAGGCGCGGCTCCTGCGTGCCGTTTGCGGGCCTCCCTCACCCTTTCGGCGCGAGTGGATCAGGGCCAGCGAGTGACCACGAGGTCGGGTGGTTGCGGTTTTCCTCAGCTCACAGCTTCATCCCTACACATCAAGCAGGCTGCGATGCGGCGAGGTGCAGTATCATCGAAACGGAACCCATGTCAGCAAAACTTGCTCCTGAGATGCAGGGCGCTCTGGCAGCACGCGTCCAATACTACCGAGAGCTTGGAATCTACGATTTTTACCGCCGCGATGCCGCCCCGGAAGTCGCGAGGGAGCGGGCTTCCCAGCCCGAACCAGGCATCCCGGCCCCGGGAGTGATCTCCGAGGAGCTGTTCGACCAGCCCGAGTCCCGGCCCGGGTCAAAGGTCGAGGACCCCCACCAAGCCTTGCGCGCGATTCGCGAAGATCTGGGGGACTGCACACGTTGCAAGCTGCACAAGCTGGGTCGCAAGCAGATCGTGTTTGGCGTGGGAAATCCCCAGGCCGCACTGATGTTCGTGGGCGAGGGTCCTGGAGCCGATGAGGACCAGCAGGGCGAGCCCTTCGTGGGGCGCGCCGGGCAATTGCTAAACAAAATGATCGAGGCCATGGGACTGCGGCGCGAGCAGGTTTACATTGCCAACGTGGTAAAGTGTCGGCCCCCGGGCAACCGAACGCCCGAGCGCGACGAATGCGAGACCTGCTCGCCGTTTCTGCTGCGCCAGATCGACGTGATCAAGCCCAAGGTGATCGTGGCGCTGGGTGCGGTCGCGGCCAAAAACCTGCTCAGCCTCGACGACACTATGTCGAACCTGCGTCGCCGCTGGTACGACTTCCGCGGCAGCAAGCTACGGGTGACCTATCACCCGGCATTCCTGCTGCGCGACCCGCGCCAGAAAGCGGAAGCCTGGAAAGACCTGCAGAAGGTGATGGAAGAGCTGGGGCTGCCGATCAGCAAACGATTGCCGGGGTAGGATTCATTGATCACCGGCGGAGAGACTTGTCTTCATGTCGCCCAAGTTCTGTGAGGTCGCCGTTGCTGTACCTCTGGAAGCGACCTTCACCTACCGGCTCAATGGCGTAACACCGGTCGTAGGCGGGCGCGTGCTGGTTCCCTTCCGCGAGCAAAGGCTCCCCGGCATCGTGACCGAACTGCACGATCGCGAGCCCTCCTCCCGCATTACGGTGAAGAACATCCTGCAGGTTCTCGATGCCGAGCCGGTTCTCGATGCCGGTCTCCTAGAGCTGGCACGATGGATCGCGCACTACTACATCGCTCCCATCGGCGAAGTCTTCCGCACCATGCTGCCGCTGGGCGCGGAGGTGCGGCGCGCGAAGAGCTATCGCATAACCGAGGGAGGCCACACCGGGCTGCACGAATCCGCTACCCGCGGGTCTTCCTTGCGCTCGCGCAAGACTCCCGAAGATCAAGCGATCGAATATGCCGTGCTCGACTATCTTGCCGATGGCGAACCTGCCCGCGAGCAGAGCCTGTGGTCGGCGACGGGCGCGAGCCGCCGGCTTCTGGATGGCCTAGTCGCAAGAAAGTGGATTGCGCGCGAGGATGTCAGCACCGCCCGCGATGCGACACGCACGGTTTCGATCGCGGTCCTGAACGAAGCCGAGGCTGGTCCGGAGGCCTTCGAACCACGCTGCACGTCGGACGCGCGTCCGCGGCGGGCTCTGCGAAAACTCAACCCCAGCCAGCAGGGCGTCATCGACGCGCTGCGCAAGGCCGGAGGCAGACTGGCTCTCATCCGCCTCCGGGACATGGGCGTTTCCCGCAACAGCCTGGAATCGCTGAAGAAGCGCGGCTTGCTGACGGTGCTTGAGGAGGCCGCGGGATTCGAGATCAGCGGTCTCGAACATCGCCCGCGAGCGCTGGACTTCGCTTTCAATAGCGCGCAACAGGACGCGCTGCAGCAGATTCTCGCCGCAACCCAAGCAGGTAAGCTCTCGGTCTCCTTGCTGCATGGGGTAACTGGATCGGGCAAGACGGCGGTTTATCTTGCGGCAATGCGCGCGGTTCTGGAGAGTGGCCGCTCGGCCATCATGCTGGTGCCAGAGATCGGATTGACTCCGGCTGCCGCAGCTCAACTGCATGACACCTTTGGCGACGAGGTGGCCATTCTGCACTCGGCGCTCTCCGGCGACGAGCGTGCCGAACAGTGGCACCGCATCCGCCGAGGTGAAGCCAAGGTGGTGGTGGGAACGCGCTCGGCAGTCTTTGCGCCGGTCAGCGATCTCGCCCTGATCGTGGTGGATGAGGAGCACGACCTCTCCTACAAGCAGGAGGAGACGCCGCGATATCACGCGCGCGACGTGGCGGTAATGCGCGCCAAGATGGCAGGGGCAGCGGTGGTTCTGGGCTCAGCCACGCCGTCGCTGGAGTCGTACTTCAATGCTGGGCGCAAGTACAAGCTGATCTCACTGCCCGACCGCGTCGAGCAAAGACCCCTGCCGGAGGTGGAGCTGGTGGACATGAAAGAAGAATTTCGCGCCACCGGACACGAGCCGCTGATCTCGCGCCTCCTGGGGGAGGCGATCAAAGAACGGCTCGAACGCCGGGAGCAGGTGATGGTGCTGCTAAACCGGCGGGGCTACTCGCCCTCGGTTCTATGCCGCTCCTGCGGAGACACCATCCAGTGCAAGAACTGCGCCATCAGCATAACCCACCATAAAGCTGACAGGCGCCTGCTTTGCCACTACTGCGGGTATGTGGAACGCGTGCCTGACAAGTGTCCCAAGTGCGGCAGCGAGTACGTGTATTTTGTGGGGACGGGCTCGGAGAAGCTGGAGGAGCATCTGCACGGGCTGTTTCCGCAGGCACGGATCGCGCGATTGGATCGGGACACGGTGCGCGGACGCCGCGACTTCGAGCGCGTCCTGAATGCGTTGCATGCAGGCGAGCTTGACCTGCTGGTAGGGACGCAGATGATTGCCAAGGGCCACGACATTCACGGCGTCACCCTAGTGGGAGTGATTGGAGCGGACCTGGCGCTGCGATTTCCCGACTTCCGCGCCGCCGAGCGCACCTTTCAACTGCTGACCCAGGTAGCGGGCCGGGCGGGGCGGGGCGATACCCCCGGGCAAGTCATCCTGCAGACTTTTTTCCCCGAGCACTACGCCATTCAATATGCAGCACGCCACGATTACCTGGGCTTCTATGAGAAAGAAGTGCGGTTTCGCAACTGGATGAAGTATCCGCCCTACAGTGCGCTGGCCAACGTCCTGGTACGGAGCGACAAACTCGAAGAGGCATTGCGGGTTGCGGGAATTCTGGGGCGGTGGCTGGAGCAGCATTCGTCCGCGGGCATCAAGGTACTCGGACCTGCCGCCGCTCCCATTGTCCGGCTCAAGCGCGATTACCGCTATCACTTCCTGCTGAAATCAGCAGGCCGGGAAGCGCTGAACCGCACCCTTCGCGCCATGCTCCAGGACGCCTCCCAGCGGAAGATGCCGAGAGCCAGCATTGTGGTTGACGTGGACGCGCAAACTCTGCTGTGATCGTCGTCGGGGCCACCGCCTCCACCTGAACGGACGAGGACGTCCCTTCCCACACAGTAGTCGCTGCCGCGAGCATCTCTGGCGGAGTAGCCAACCTCACATTGTCGGTGCCAATGCAACTTACCAGTGCGATAAGTCAAATCCTCGAATCGGGGCGGGCACAAACGTCAGCAGCAGGAGCAGCAGGCCAAGCAGCGCCATGAGCTGGCGGCCGCGCGAGAGTCCCGGCGACGATGGCACCTGGGGATGGCGAACTCCGGTCAGAGCCAGCAGCGCCGCCCAGATCAACCATCCCGGCCAGAGGCGGCCCAAGGGAAACAGGATGCCAATGGTCAGTACCGAGATCAGTTTGTGGGCGCGAGGCGCCAGCGCATACACAATGTGCCCGCCATCGAGTTGCCCACCCGGAAGCAGGTTGAGGGCTGTGGCAAACATCCCAACCCAGGCGGCGATCGCCGTGGGATGCATTTGCAACGCTTCCAGCGGGTAATGAGCCGCGATGGCACGGAAGCCAGAGCTGTAGATGACGCGAAAGATCAGCGGATACCCAAGCAGGATGTCTCCCTGCTGCGCGACCGCCGGGAGGGGCTTGGACGCCATCAGCGCCACCACTAGCACGATCACGGCCACCACGAAACCGGCAATCGGGCCTGCAATCCCGATGTCGAACAGCGCCTCGCGCGAGCGGATGGGAGAGCGGATGCGGATAAACGCGCCCAGCGTGCCGATCAGTGTGGGAGCAGGGATGAAGAAGGGCAAGGTGGCGTGGACCCGATAGCGGAGGCACATCAGGAAGTGGCCCATCTCGTGGGCCAGAAGGATCAGCATCAAGGATAAGGCGAAGGGAATACCCAGTTGCAGACGGGAAGGCTGCTGCGCGATCCACTCGATGGGAAACAGCGGAAGCGCATCCTCCTGGAGCGAAAACAGCGGCTGATTCAGAAGGAAGTTGGCTTCGAGGCGAGTGCCGACCACCAGGGTAGTGAAGATGGTAAGCAGCAGAAGCAGGAGGTGCAGCCAGTAGCGCCGGCGGGGGCGCGGCCGCGCCCAGAGGAACTCGACTGATGGCGGTTCGGGATAATAGCGGGGGACCGGGAGATTGGATTCAGACATCGAAATGGCTGACGCGAGCTATCAAGTAGATGCCGGCCATAGGACCGGCGGACATGCTATTCAAGCAACCGCCGGGGAATCCGAGTGAGCGATCCCGCCGAATCCGAGCCAGCCCGTTATCAGATTCCTAGTCGATGGACTGCAGTTCCTTGCCTGGTTTAAAGCGCACCGCCTTGCCGGGAGGAATGCTGACCTCCGCACCGGTGCGCGGATTGCGGCCAATCCCGGTCTTGCGGGGACGCACGTTGAAGACGCCAAATCCCCGCAATTCAATGCGATCACCATGAGCCAGCGCCTTCTTCATGGTCTCAAAGACGGTTTCCACCGCCAGCTCCGCTTTGGTTTTGGTAATGCCGGTCTTATTGACGACCTCATTGATGATGTCGAGCTTAATCACGAGCAGCTCCCGATATTCGCAGATTGGCGGTTTTGCAGCGGGGACGTCGAAGCCCAGCCAGGCAGGCGCCACCTGGGAAAAATGGCCCTTCCGATCCGCCGCTGTAAAGTGCTGATCCTAAAGGTCTGAACGAGCATTGTCAACGGCGGCGTTCGTTCGTAAGATGAAACTACAGCAACCAGTCCGCCCATCACGTTCCAGCCGCCGGTGGGTCCATACAGACGTTTTGGAATCGACGCTTGGGCAAGCCGCACTCGTCCGGGCGCACGCCGGCCCGCGGTAGAAGAACAGTTATCTCATAGTCCAGAGGATTGAAGGAGCAGTATGGCGCTGAAGAGTGACCGTTGGATCCGCAAGATGGCCCTGGAACACGACATGATTAATCCCTTTTCGGAGAAGCAGGTGCGGGAGACCGTCGTCTCGTATGGCTTGTCGTCCTACGGTTACGATCTGCGGGTGGCGGATGAGTTCAAGATCTTCACCAACGTCAACAGCACCATCGTCGACCCCAAGAACTTCGACGAGCGGTCCTTTGTGACGGTGCGATCGGACTGCGCGATCGTACCTCCTAACTCATTCGCCCTGGCAAGGTCGGTGGAGTACTTCAAAATTCCACGCGACGTGCTGACGCTGTGCGTGGGGAAGTCAACGTACGCGCGCTGTGGAATCATCGTTAACGTGACGCCGTTCGAACCGGAGTGGGAAGGCTTCGTCACACTGGAGATTTCCAACACTACGCCCCTGCCCGCGAAGATCTACGCCAACGAGGGACTGTGCCAGATCCTGTTCTTCCAGTCAGATGAGCCCTGCGAAACCAGCTACAAGGACCGCCACGGGAAGTATCAGGCGCAGAAGGGGATCGTACTGCCCAAGGTGTAAGGGGGAATCGGCGAGCAGCCGCGGCTTACGGTTCTGTGGGGGATGTGACCTCTTCGACACGCAGGAGCAGACCTGCGCCACCAACAAGGTTCAGGTCCTTTTTCTCTGAGGTCAGCGAAATGCGTCCCTTCGGACGCTGCTGCCCGTTGCGCACGATCTCCACGCCCTTTCCCAGGCCAAACGTGCCGCAAGCCGTAGGATAAAAAACCCAAATGTCCTCTGCGCGTTTATCGGCAGAAACACCGCACTTGAGTAGCGAGTTTTTATCACTGCCAATTTTCCGCGGCTGCCAGGTCGCAGCTACGCTGAGCCGCTCCGGCCCAAACATGGGGATGTAGGCGTCACTGACTTCCATGAACGACGCAATCGCGCGCAGGCTGGTCACCACGGGGATTTCGCGATGTTTCACCAGAATGCGATCGAATTCGAGGGTGATGCTGCTCGGTACCTCCCCTACACGCGGGGCCAAGGAGACCACATGGCCGGCGAGTTTGGCGCCCGATGGCACCTTGCGGCCGTTGGGCAGAGGAACATCCTCCATAACGCGGGCCACGATGGGTTGCCCGGGCTTGGTTTTGCGCGAGTGGATCGATGTGCGCAGCATCACCGGCAAGACCGTGCCCGGTGGAACCGGCGCTTCCACGGACGCTTCGCCAAGCAGCGGGGCGGTTGCCAGAACCACGGCCAGGAGCAGGAGAGCGCATCGCACGACTGCGACCATTGCCCGTCGTCCGGAAGGAGGGGCGGGAGAGCCGATTGCATCGCGACTGGCAGGCACCATCGGCATGGGGGTGGTTCACTTCTTAGGATCGGCCTCGGATTCCTTGTACATATATTTGATGCTGGGTTTGTAGATCAGGAGGTTGGGGGCCCCGTCGCGAGTCACCTTGATGCAAGCCTTGTCGTACCACTCAATCATGCCGTGGATCTCTTCCCCGTCGCGCAGCACCATGACCATGGGGGTCTTGGTCTGCATTTGCTTCTGGTAATAGAAGTTTTCCGCATGTGTCTGCTCGGGAGGAGCGGCCTTTCTGGGGCCCGCGGGGGGACGGGGAGGCCGGCGCTCGCCGCCCGGTTCGGGGCGATTCTGCACCTCCGGGCGGTTATGGTTGTCGGTGCGCGCAAGCGAAGGCCGAATCAGCTTGCGATTTCCAAAGTTTTCCGGTTCCGGAGAGCGAACAGTGGTAGCGGAATCGATGGCGTCCTTCATGTTGTTGGTACGCCTCCTCACAATGAAGAATCCGCGGCAATAGGCGCGGAGCATCCACGATGGGCAGGGGCTTGCCAGGCTGCGCAGCTAGGGTTTGTCTGGGTGTTACCGTATCACACTGCTTCTACAGGGGCAATGGCGCGGATTCGCGGGCTCCCGTCACAGGCCATTGTGACCCAAATCACTCAAGAGGGCGATCAGGCGATTTCTGGCTCCAGGCCTGCGGAAAATGCATCCAGCGAGAGCGCGCGCAAGACGTTGCGGCGCATTCCGCTCTGCACTTCGCCCAGGCCCTCGGCCGCGGCAGCGATCCAGGGGAAATCCACCCGGCCAGCCAGGCCTAAGATTTGAGGCAGGATGTCGCTATTGCGCACCAGATTGGGGAGTCCCGCCTTCAGGTAGAGCATGTCTTGCAGCAGCGAGTATACCGTCCGCATAAGCTGTTCGGTCTTTTCCCGCCCGTCCGCTCCCGCGCGATAGTCCTCGGTAGTGCGGAAGAGCAAAGAGTGATCCTCGGGCCGCACGGCGGATTCGAGCAGCACCAGGGCATCCTTTCGCGCCCCCACATACCCATCCAGGTCGAATGCGATGGCCTTGCCAACGGCGCCGCTGCAGAGCCGAGCCACGAGCGCTTGCGTTTTGGCATTCCAGTCCGGGCGCCTCCGGGCGAGATACTGTTCCAACTCCGCGGTGGGCAGGGGCGCCAGCCGTAGAGTCACGCAGCGTGAGCGGATGGTGGGGAGCAGTTCTCCGGGGTTGGTGGTTAACAGAAGCAGGGTGGCGAACTTCGGTGGCTCCTCCAGGACCTTCAGGAGGGAGTTGGCTGCTTCCTTCATGAAGACGGACTCGGGGAAGATGTACAGCGCTTGCCGTGCCTTGGCGGGTCGCTTGTAGATCGCGCCGATCAGGTGGCGAACCTGATCTACCTTAACCAGCATTTGCGGGGGGTCGGGGGGAAGGATGAGCACATCGGGATGGGTCTGAACCAGGATGCGCGTGTCTTTGCGATCGGTCTCGCGCAGGTTTTCGCGAGCCTCCACCGCTTCTCTGACCCGGGCGGAGAGATCGTCGGCTTCTCCGATCTGCAGGCAGTTGGCACACCGGCCGCAGAAGTCCGGAAGGGGACCGGGAGGGGGCGCGAGACAACTCATCGTCTTGGCGATCATCTGCGCCAGGGTGTACTTTCCGGATCCGGCTGGACCGGCAAGGATCAAGGCATGGGGAAAGCGGTCGCGGGCAAGCATTCCGCGGACCGTCGCCACCATTTGCGTATTGCCGTGAAAATCAACGAAGGCCATGTCAGCGGTTCTGCACGGGCGCCAGCAGACGCGCACGCACCTGCTCCACAATCTCGCGGTGCACGACCTCCTGCGGGCGTCGCGCATCTACGAGGAATACCCGCTGCGGCTCACGGCGAGCGATCGCCAGGTAGGCATCATGGACGCGGTCGAAGAAGGCCTGGTTTTCGCGCTCGAAGCGATTCTCGTCGGCGGAGTCGGCTTCCACCCGGGAGAGGTTGCGCCGCCGCGCGCGCGCGACACTGGCGGAGACATCGGAGTCCATCAGGATCGTCAGGTCAGGGTTGACTCCGCCGCAGATCACCTCATGCAGGGTGAGCACTGCTTCCGTGCCGAGCTGGCGGCCTCCGCCCTGGTAGGCCTCGGAGGAGTCGGTGTAGCGATCGCAGAGAACGTACTTGCCTGCCTCCAAGCCCGGCAAGATCACCTCGCGCAGATTCTGTGCTCGAGAAGCAAACAGCAAAGCCAGCTCGGCCGTGGGAGCCAGATCCCGGGTCCGCGAATCGAGGACGATGGCGCGAATCCGCTCGCCGACCTCGGTTCCTCCTGGCTCGCGAGCTTCCACGACCTCAATCCCCTCCTGGCGCAGTACCCCCGCCAATCGCTCCAGTTGGGTGCTCTTGCCGCAGCCATCGAGGCCTTCGAAGGTTATGAATTTTCCGCGCATGAATTGTCTGCCGGTAGCTAAACCGAATCATATCACCGGGCGAGGGCAGCTCCCGGAGGCCGCGTTCCTCAGTCGATCACGCCATCGAACAAATCGTGCTCGATGCCATCGAGGGTTCGGGGCGTGATGGTGGCGGCAAGATGGTAGCGCTCCTGCGCGCCGCGATTGCGAATCGTCTCCTCGAACATGGGCAGGAGCGGCAATTGGCTCACGTGCGCACGAAAGGCAGCTATCTTGGTTTCCAGAACGTCGCCAATCCTGATGATGGCGGTAGCCGGAGGCAGCGAGACCGGCTGGCGATCCGGCAAGATGAAGTTCGCCGTGGCATAGTAGAGCTTCTGGGCGCGATGCGGTTCGAGGCCGTCGGTGAGTTGCTCAGGGTAACGGTTGCTCCTCCCTGCCCAGTGATAGGCCATGGTGGCAAACACCGAAGCCATGGAATGATCGGGATGAGCGGTGATCGCGCCCTCGGGCCCGATGGTGAGCACAATGTGGGGGCGGATCTGGCGGATGCGACGTGTGAGAACGCCCACCACTTCGTAGAACTCGACCCGATCGAGCCGGGCGTCCGGATAATCCAAAACCTCGCAGCGGTGCACGCGAAGAATCTTGCATGCGGAAGCAAATTCCGAACGCCGCATGGCGGCCAGTTCGGCGTCTGACTGCGCACCGCCGCGATTGCTGGCGGCCTGGCCGGGAGTCAGGCAGGTCACGTAGGTCTCGACGCCCCGGGAGCCATAGAGCAGCAGGGTGCCGCCGAAACCGCCTACCTCATCATCGGGGTGCGCCGTGATGCAGAGCAGTCTGAACATGGATTCGGCTACTCCTTTCATCTTAGCAAGCACACGATCCGCAATTCAGGCATAATCTCCAGCACTTCGGTTCATGCCTTTTCAGCCAGGAACACATGCCATACCGCTGGTATCCGCTTCTGCTGATCGCGTGTCTTGTGCCATGCACTCTCTTGCTGGAGGAGAAGAGCTCGGGCACCGGCGCCGATCAGGTCGTCTATCACTCCCGCATTCCGCTTGGGGTAGAGAGTTTCCGGCTGGTGCCCTCGGGGGAGAGATTTCATGTGATGGCCTCGGTGGAGAGCCCGGCATTCGAGGGATGGCGGCACGTCACCGAGGACGGTCACTCGCTGCTGTTTGCCAGCAACGGCAAACCCGTGCGGTACTACCCGGATTACCTGCAATTCCGCGTAACCGCCAGCGCGCATGACCCGGTGCTGGAGGACCACCCCACCAACGCCGCCAGCAGCGACCGCAGTCTGAACGATTTTTTGCTGAGCGTGCACTTCCAGGTGAAGATCTTCCGTGGCCTGGAGGCGCAGATCGTGGAACCCAGAGTCGTCGATGAAATCGGCGTCCCGCGGGATGTTCCCTATGACGAGCGCATCTACCGGGTGGGCTTCAAGCTCGGGCGGGTACCGATCGAGGACCGGATCGTCATGGAAGTGCTCTCGCCCAAAGGCGAGCGCCTCTGCAAATTTCACGTCGACCTGCTGTGAGCTTTGGGCGATCCGGAACGGAATCAGGAGCCTACCCGGGTCAAGGCGATCTCCGGATCTTCGCTCGGAGCAACAGGCGACTCGTCCTCCAGCTCGACCTCCTCCAGCACCGCCTCCGGCTCCAGGGAGGCATCCTCCTGCAACATGAACTTGAGGACCTCCTGCGGCGAGGCGGCGTTCCACACCGGGGCGAAGGATTGGCGATGCAGGGGGGAGGGCCCGAACTCGCGCAGCGCCCCAAGATGCTTCGGGGAGCGATATCCCTTGTTTGAGGCCAGGTCATAAGCCGGAAAGATGGGGGCCCAGGCAGAGATCATCCGATCGCGCTCCACTTTGGCGACGATGGAAGCGGCCGCGATGGAAGCGGAGAGCGCGTCGCCGTGAATGATCGATCGTTGACGGCAGGGATGATCGAGTTTCAGCGCGTCAATCAGCAGGCAATCGGGAGCCGGCACCAGCCGGCTGACCGCCTCCACCATGGCCAGACGCGTGGCGTGGTAGATATTAAGCTGGTCGATGCGCGCCACGTCGACCGCAGCTACCGACCAGGCGATGCAGTGCTGCTTGATGCGCTCCGCAAGCACGGCCCGGCGCGCCGCCGGCAGAAGCTTGGAATCGCGCAGTCCTTTGATGCGGTAGGCGGGATCGAGGATCACGGCTCCCGCCACAACTGGGCCGAACAGCGCTCCCCGTCCCACTTCATCGACCCCGGCGATGAAGCGCGCGCCCTCCTGCCAGAGCTCACGCTCAAACCGGGTCGTACACTTCAGCCGCTTGAGCAAGCGCATCTTCAAGGTAGAGCGGGAGACAGCAGGATCGGAAGCGATTTTCGGTTTCCGCGGCACGGGACGACAGTCGAATTGTACCAGCCTGCGACGCTATTTGACGGAGCTGAGGTATTGCTGCGCTTGTTCCTGCAGCAATTGGAGCGGCAACACGCCGTCGCGGAGCATTATGTCGTGGAAGTCGCGTATGTCGAACCTTGACCCGAGCTGCTGCTCGGCTTGACGCCGGAGTTCGAGGATCTTGAGTTGCCCGATCTTGTAGGCCAGAGCTTGCGCAGGCCAGGAGATGTAGCGATCGATCTCGGAGACGGACTCCAAGGGGGCATGCAGGCGGAAGTACTCGACGGCCTGCTCGCGCGTCCAGCCCATAGAGTGAATGCCGGTGTCCACCACCAGGCGCACAGCGCGAAAGCGCTCGCTGGCAAGCTGCCCGAAACGGCTATAAGGATCGCGGTAGACACCCAACTGCGCGCCCAGAGACTCGGTGTAGAGCGCCCAGCCCTCCACGTAGGCGCTGTTGCGGTAAAACTTCCTGAATTCCGGCAGATCTGGAAGCGATTGCGTCAGCGAGATCTGGAAGATGTGTCCGGGCACAGCCTCGTGCAATACCAGGGCTTCCTTATCGAACCTGAACTGCTTCTCCGGCTGGTAAGTTTTGAGATTGAACCATCCTGGAGTGCTGCCATCAGGCGAAGGTGGCTGGGCGTTGCTGGCCGAGGCTTGTTCGCGGTCTTCGGGAATCGGGCGCACCCCGTAGAGCAGGAGAGGAATGTGCTTGAAGAGGACCGGCAGCTGCGGCTCGATGATCTTGGAGACATTGCGGCAGTAGATCAGCATCTCGTCGCGGGAGTGGAAATGCTGATCGGGAGATGCGTCCAGGCTGTGCTCAAATTCCTCCAGCGTGCCAGTGAAACCGGTTTCGCGCGCCGTGGCCAGCATCTGCGCTTCGATTCGCGCAACCTCCTGTTCCCCGGTTTTGTGAATCTCCTCGGGGGTCAGGTTGGTGGTGGTGAGGCGGCGCACCAGAATGGCATAGGCCTCGCGTCCACCGGGAATCGCACTCAGCCCCACACTCGTGCGCGCATGGGGCGCATAGGAAGTCCGCACGTACTCGAGCAGCTTGCGCCATGCGGGCAGAAACTGGCCCTGATAGGCGTCGACTGCGTCAGCGCGCATTCTGGCCTGGACATCGCTCGAGAAGTTGGAGGGGAAATGGCGAAACGCCGCCAGCAGGGCGGTGCTCTCCTGATCTTGAGCCACCTGCGTAGAGATCTGTTTGGTCACCAGGTCCGCCACCAGGCGCGGTTGCACATATCCGTGTTCCACCGCCTCGTTCAGCAGGGCAATATTCTGGTCAACATACAGGGGAACGGCGCGCAGCCGCGCGATGATGTTTTGATAATCGCGCAGGGTGTGGGCGGGCATGCGGTCCACGGTGAGATACACGCGGTTGTGCAGGCCATACATCTGGCCCATGGTGAGCAGCCAGGTCTCCAGGTCAAAGGCATCGAGTTGTTGTTGCAAGTCGTAGCGCAACAGGCGCACGCTGAGCTGGTCCTGCGCGGAAAGGCCAGACAGCGGAAAGGAATTGAGCTGCTTCAGCCGCTGCTGAATGTGGGCGCGGCGGAGGTCAAGCCCGGCGCGCGACCAGTCGTTCCATCGCTCATCGTAGTCGTGCCTGCCAATGGCCGTGGCCAACTGCGGGCTATCGCGCAGCTGCTCTTCAAAAGCATCCGCGAAAAACTTGTGCAGGGTCTCGTTGCTTGACGGGACCTGCGCCACCGCGGACGTCAACAGGATCAGGGCAACCAAAACAGTCTGAAACAATTCTCAGCCTCCGAAGAGCCATGGTTAAAGGCAATGCCGCTGACGGTCAGCGATTGTACACGGCGCTTCGATCGATGCACGATCGGCTCATGTCGCCATACTCCGGTAGCACGGAACCAGCCTGCGTGCTAAAGTTCCCGCCACTGCCGGCCCGCTAGTGTCCGGCGGCCGAGATTTTTATTTGCGAGGTCACCGCGATGAATGCTCGATCGCTTTGGTTGGGTCTCCTAATCCTTGGCTTGGCGGCCGCAATTGCCGGCCAGGAAAAGAAGTCTGCTCCTCACTGGACATACACCGGCGCCGAGGGGCCGGCGAAATGGGGTGCCCTCGATTCCAGTTTTGCCACCTGCAAGACCGGCAAAGAGCAGTCCCCTATTGACATTCGCAATCCCCAGAAAGCTACTTTGGCTCCGATCCAATTCAACTACAAGCCCGTTCCGCTCAAGGTCATCGACAATGGCCACACGGTGCAGGTGAACTATGCTCCCGGCAGCACCATCACCGTCGGCGATCACAAGTACGAGCTGAAGCAGTTCCACTTCCACCATCCCAGCGAGGAAAAGGTCAACGGCCAGGCATTCGACATGGTGGCGCATCTGGTTCATGGAGATGCAGACGGCAAGCTGGCAGTGGTGGCGGTGTTGTTGAAGCAAGGGCAGGCCAACTCCGCGATCCAGGCGGTGTGGGATCACGTCCCCAAGCAGAAAGGTGTGGAAACCGCGGCGGAGGGAGTCACGATCAACGCGGCAGATCTGCTGCCCGAGGCGCGGGCTTACTACACCTTCGCTGGATCGCTGACCACGCCGCCGTGCTCGGAGGGCGTGACCTGGTTCGTGCTGAAATCAGCCAGCGCAATCTCACCTCAACAGTTGGCAACATTTGCCAAGCTGTATCCGCTGAACGCCCGGCCCACCCAGGCGCTGGAGGGGCGGGTGGTCAAGGTGAGCGAGCAATAGTCTGAGACAGGCAGCATTCGTGCGCGGGCCGGCCCGTCCTGGGCCGGCCTGCGCATTCCCTGCGTGAGCCCCGCGCTTACTGCACGGTGACCGTCACTGTCGCCGTGGACCGTCCATATTGGTTCGTAGCGTAGAGGGTGTAGGTGGTGGTCTTCGCCGGGGTCACGCTGACGCTGGTGTTGCGCACCGGCCCGACCTGCGGCGAGACGATCAGGTAGGCAGCTCCGCTTACGTTCCAGCTCAATGTGACCGGCGTGTTCGCACTCACCGTAGTTGCGCTGGCGCTGAAGCTAGCGATGGAAGGCGCCGCTCCCTGGGGCGCATTGGATGAGGTAAAGATCGGGCTCATCTGGACGACTTCGAAGTCGGAAGCCTTGACGTTCCCCAGCTGGTGAAGATCGTCGTTGCTCCAGCGATCGTCAGGCGCCCCGCTGATATACATGCTGCTGCCGTTATCAGCCATGATCATGCCGTACTGCTTCAGGGCTTTCAGGATCACCTGATTGGCGGCTGAAAAGCTGGAGGTGTCGAAGCTGGCCTTGAGCCTCAAGCGCATGCCCATGGGCGCGGCCAGCGAGTTGCTGGAGTTGGCGGCCCAGTGCGAGGCGGGCGGCACAAAGGCGGCGCGGCTGTTCTGCAAGGTGAAGCGCAGAGCGTGCTGGATCTGGCCGCTGGCCACTTCGTCGTAGCGCGCCAAGCCAGGAAAAATGGGCAGGCCGGCGGCATCAGCCGAGGTCCAGGTCCAGGGACGCTGCTCGTTGCCCAGAAGATCCCAGACCGCGGCCGAACCGGCATTCCAGCTGCCGTTACTGCCGGTGGAGGCGCTGTAGAGTTCGTAGAGCCAGCACTGATTGTTGTCGAGCACCAGCACGTGACGATCGCCGTTGCCGGGATTGGGATAGCCCTCGATGGGCGCGGTTGCCGGGATCGGCATGGGTCCGGGATCGCTCTCATCGCCGAATGCGTTGAAGTTGATGTCGACGAATGCCTGGCCGGAGCCAACCACGACGTAGGGAATGCCGATGGAGCTGCCGCTATACAGGCCGGAGCCGAAGTCCGGATGCAGGCCTATGGTGGGGCTGATGAAGTTGATGATCGCACTTGAGTTGGGATCCACCGGCGCGGATGAGATGTCCTGGTTCCACGCGCTCGCGCTGCTGAAGGGACGGAAGCCATTCAGGCTCGCACCCTGACCCGAAGCCATAACATTGCACGCGGTGGGTGAACTGCCACCGCCACCGCCGCCACCGCCACCCCCACCACCTCCGCCCGAAGAAGACGAGGGGTTGGAGGTGCCGGCGGCACCGGAACAGGCTGGCAGCGATAGAGCCAGCGCCAGCAGGAGCAGGAAGGCCAGCAGGCCGAGCTTGCGATCCATGGGTTGCCTCCGCCACCTATGGTCCGCGGAGGCAGCTAAATCGGGCAGATGCCGGGTCGCCAATGACTGAGAGGAATTGGGACCTGTACCACTGAGAGGTCGAGATCATCCCTTGCGGACAATGGCGTGCGGCATTTAATCTGACCAACGCCTATGCGCACATGTTCTCTGGTAACTGGCCTGCTATTGGTTCTCTCTACCTCGTTAAACGGCATCGCACAAACTACAACCCGGCAGGATGGCAAGCCGGCAAGCTCGCTGCTGAAGGCGCTGCCAGACGCGATCACTCTTACGGTCGATGCCAGCGAGGCTCCGCGGCGAATCCTGC
>DATHDM010000391.1:0-44037 GCA_035319065.1 Terriglobales bacterium | reverse complement strand
CCCACAGCATCGGCGAAGCGCAAGCTGTCGGCGGAAGTGCAAGTCAGCGCGTCGCAGCCCTGGATCGATACCGGAATCGATCTTCTTCCCGGGGATAAAGTGCAAGTGAGCGCTGACGGCGGTCTCGACTACGCGGGCCAGAAGGCTACCGCCGATGGCCTGAATCGCGGCTGGAAGGATCTGCTGCGTGCGCTCCCGGTGAATAGCGCCGGATTGGGAGCGCTGGTCGGACGTATGACCAACGATCCGGCAGCTGTTCCCTTTCTGATCGGCGCCAGCAAGGAGTTCGACGCAACTCGCCCGGGCCGCTTGTTTCTTGGCGTCAACCAGACCCCCAACGATGCCAGCCAGGGCAGCTACAAGGTGAAAGTCAGCGTGGTTCCCGGCCAGGCAACGAATCACGCCGTCGCTTCCAGCGTCAACTTTGACCCCAGTTTGCTGAGCAAACTGCCACGCCGTGTAACTGACCAGCAAGGGAACCAGGGGGATATGGTCAACTTTCTGCTGATTGGCACCGAAGTCCAGATGAAGGCCGCCTTTGAAGCTGGAGGCTGGGTAGCGGTAGATAAGTCGCACGGTGATGCCGTCCTGCATGCTGCCCTGGCAACTCTCACCAAGCAGGCGTATACCGAGATGCCTATGAGCGAGCTATACCTTTTCGGCCGGGCACAGGACTTTGGTTTCGCGCGCGCCGATCCGATCGAAGTGGTGGCCACGCGGCACCACCTCAGGGTCTGGAAGGCTCCTTTTGCCGTGAATGGCCAGCCGCTCTGGGTAGGCGCGGCCACCCACGACGTGGGCTTTGAAAAGGACAATCGCACCGGTGGCCTCACGCACAAGATTGATTCCAACGTGGACCAGGAGCGCGATTTCGTGGCTGCCAGCCTTACAGGAGGCGGCTTGGTCAGTGCCAGGAACTACCTGATGCCCAGCGATGCTCTGCGCGAAGCCCGCACCGCCACCGGAGGGAGCTTCCATTCCGACGGACGAGTTCTGGTGATGCAGTTGGGACAGTAAGGCGCATGGGTTAATATCGGCTCGTGGCGCTGTTTCGCAATGTTGCGGTCACGCTGGAGATGATCAAGTGGGAGCACTCGATCTTCGCGCTCCCGTTCGCACTGTGCGGCGCTCTGCTGGCGGCGGGAGGCTGGCCTTCGGCCATCCAGCTAGCATGGATCATTGTGGCTATGGTCGCTGCGCGCTCAGCCGCCATGGCCTTCAATCGCCTCGCCGACGCTTCCATTGATGCTGCCAACCCCCGCACCCAGGGCCGGGCGCTGCCCGCGAGCCTGCTTTCGCGGCGTTTTGTAGCGGGCTTCGTGCTGGTCTGTAGCGGCATATTTGTATTCGCGGCGGCGCAACTGAATCGCCTGGCGCTCTATCTGTCGCCAATTGTGCTCGCGATTCTTCTGCTCTATTCGTACACCAAGCGATTCACGCGCTGGTCGCATTTGGTCCTGGGGTTCGCGCTGGGCATTGCTCCTGCGGGCGCCTGGATCGCTATCCGCGGTTCGCTTGACCCGCGCATCCTGATTCTCACCCTCGCCGTAACCTGCTGGGTCGCGGGCTTCGATGTGCTCTACGCCTGCCAGGATTATGACTTCGATCGCGCCAGCGGCCTGCACTCCATTCCCCGATTCCTCGGTGTGCGCAACGCCCTGTTGGTCGCGCGCCTCCTGCATGGGATCATGCTCATTCTGCTGGTCGGTTTTGTGCTGTCCTTCAAGCTGGGAGCGCTGGCCATCGCCGGGGTGATTGCGGTTGCGCTCCTGCTCGCATACGAGCACTCGCTGGTCTCGCATCGCGATCTTCGCCGCCTCAACGCTGCATTCTTCACCATGAATGGCGTCATTTCGCTGGTGTTCTTGATATTTGTCGCGGCGGATGTTTTGCGACGCCGGTAACGGCAAGACTCAAGCCGGTTGACGGCAGTCCGGAATCAGTGGCCGGGCAACTGGAAGGGAACGCCGCGCTCTTCGTTCACCCGGGTGGTGGCCTGCAGATCGAGCTGGGACAAGGGATAGCGCCGCGTGCGGCCGTCATCCATGATCCAGAAGTTGTAACCCACGATGGCGTAATTTCGGGCGTCCAGTTGATGCCCATCCCGAAATACGAAGGCAACCGGCGGATACGTTGGGGCCGACGCGCTCTCAGGTCGCGCCTGTGGCCGTTGCGCTTCGTACTGCTCGGCAGCCCGGCTTGCCTGCGCCTTTTTCAATTCGGCAATGTCCTGACGCAACCCCTGAATCTCCGCGTACAAAGCTGAATTGTCCTGCGCAGGGCTAGTATCCCCGGCTGAATAGTCGTAATCCGCGTAGCCGTAGGGATAGTAGGGATAGTATCCGTAGTAACCATATCCGTAGAACGGGAAGCGGTGACGGAAGAAGACACCGTTGTTGAAGAACACTGGCCGAGCGAAGACCTTGGGCCGTGGGTGAACGACGACGACGCCCCCGTGAAATTCCATCCCACCGGGGAAGCCGCGCGGCCCCAGTGAAGTGACAGACTGCCGCGGACCAAAATGGCTGCCCGAGAACCCGCGAGGACCAACCGAGGTCACCGAACGTGCAACCCCGCGCATCTGAGCCAACAACGGTAGAGTGGCCGCCGAAAGGAACGTCGCGATCAGCAATATGCGACGCATACGCAGATTATAGCCCCATTTGGGGGCGCTATACGGGCCGTTCGGGGAATCCCTGCTTGCCGATGAGTGGCACGAACCGGCAGCCCTCCAGCTCGGAAATCAGGGCGTCCTGGCCCCTCTTGTGGACGAGCTGCAGAACCTGCATGTCTGGGGGCCCCACCGGCAGGATCATCTGGCCGCCTTCTCGAAGCTGCTGGAACAGCGCGGGCGGAATCTCGGGGGCGGCAGCCCCCACAGTGATGGCGTCGTAAGGCGCTGCGGCACTATAGCCCTCGCTGCCATCACTTTGAATGAGCACGATGTTGCGATAGCCCAGCCGATCCAGCGCCGCGCGCGCACGCTGCAAGAGGGTGGCATAGCGCTCTACGGAATAAACTTCGCTGACCAGCTCGCCCAGCAAAGCAGTCTGATAACCGGAACCAGTGCCGATCTCCAAAACCCGGTCCTGCGCCGTCAAGGCCAGGGCCTGCAGCATGTAGGCAATGATGAATGGCTGCGAAATGGTCTGTCCTTCCCCGATGGGTACGGGGGTGTCGGCATACGCTTCGCGCCCGAATTCCGGCGGAACGAACAGGTGCCGCGGGACTCGCAGCATGGCCTCCAATACGCGCTCATCCCGTATACCCCTTTGCCGCAGCTGCAGCTGCACCATGGCGGCGCGCGGAGCCGCGTAGGCATCGACTTGTGCGTCAGCCGGCATCCGGAACACCCTAATACCAAGGCGAAGAACTGTCTGTTGAAATTTTCCCGTCTTCCGCTAGCGTTTGCGCTGCCTGATTCGAATTTCTACCGAGAACACCCCATATTGGTCACGCCCTCCGCGGAAGGAGAGATTGGGGCTGACGTGATACTCGCCCTGGATGGACTGCTGCGACGACTGCGACAAATTGCTGGAATAGGTGACGGTGACCTTGTCGGAGATCTGCTGCTCGATGGTGAGCTGCGTGTAGGGGTTGATTTCAGTCGGGCTATAGCCGGGCGCAATCCGGATGTTGCTGACCCCGAACAACCGCTGAACGCGGTTCCCCACGGCGCTGCTGAAAGCCTGGCCGATGATTGCGTTGGACACGTTCTCGCCCAACAGCGAACCACCGCTGCCGACGATCTGCGACTCCTCGCTGGTGCGCCCGAACGCCAGCAGGCTGATGATGTCGGAGGCGGGCAAGGGGGGATCCGAACGGTAGGTGGTGGTAAAGCGATCTACAGGTCCGTGGAAGCCCACCGTGATGTCATATTGCAGGACGTGCGCGGTCGCTTCCATGTCGATGTTGGGTTCGATCTGGATGGGATTGGCGAAGGTCAGGTCGGCTCGCTGCAATCGGTACTTTTGTCCATTAAAGGAGATCTGGCCTTCAGTGGCGCTGATTCTTCCGAGCAAGATGGGATGCGCGGCCGTTCCGCGCAGCCGCAGATCGACGTCTCCCGCAACTCTCCCTAACGAGGTTTGCACCAGCAAGTCGGACGACGAGATCACGTGGATCTCGAAGTGCACTGTGTTCAGGGGCGAGTTCGGCCTGGCAATCTGCTGCACTCCGGTGTTCGCCGCCATCATGGTGGAGACATCAAATTGCGAGGTCATCCCAAACCGTGTCAACGTGACATCGCCGGAAAGGGTGGAACTCTCCAGGCTGCCGGCGAACTTAAGGTCCAGATCCACCGTAGAACTGATGCCCTGAGGATAGCGAACGCGAATCGAGCTGCCCTGCGCCGTGAGGTTGAAATTCGGATTGCGGCTGAAGGTAGCGAAGCCCCCGATGTTGATCGTGCCTCCGCCGGTCTGCGCGCTGAGCTTCTGGATTTGCATGCGGTCCTGATTGAAGAATAAGGAACCCTCGATCGCGCTCAGACCCAGGGGCACATCTTGCGAAGAGAGCGCTCCGTTGTGGATCTGCAGCTCGCCGGACATGCTCGGCTTGGCGAACACTCCGGTGACGGAAACGTTCACCACGGCCTGGCCGGTGGAGCGCAGGCCCGGATACAGTGTCTGCAGCAGCTTGAGGTTGATGCGGCCCTCGGCGCGGAGGTTGATCTCCTGTTCCCCGGCCAGGTTCATGCGGCCGCTGGCTGACAATTCCGTGTCCTCACCGGTCAGCCGCAAACGATCGATGCGCAAGCGGCGGCGGGCAACGCTGAATTGAATCGGGCCTTCGCTCTGAATGCGGACCCCCGCCACACTAGCCGAAAACTCCGGCAAGTCCACGGTGACGGCGATCGCCTGCGGGTCGGCCAGCGGCCCTTCGATGGCAACCTTGCCGGCTGCGCTGGAGTGGCCGGTGAGCTTGCCCTGAAGGAAGGTCTGCAACACCGGATCGATATCGAGGTGCGAGAAATTCACCTCGGCTTTGAGGGGATGAGGCGCCTCGAGGCCGATGGTTCCCGTGCCGTCCAGCTCCGTGCCCTGGAGATTAGAAGTGACGGTCAGATGCAGGACATCGTTGTCGGTGGTTACGGCCAGATCCATATCCCCCGTGCGCTCGCCATTCAACACCAGGCTGCGTAGGCTGGCGGTGGCGTTGATCACAGGATGTTTCAGCGTTCCCGACCCGCTGGCGGTCAGGTTCAGCAATCCTGCGTCGCTGAATCGCGTGCTTTGAAAGTGCCGCAGGCTGGCCAGGCTGAAATTGCTCGCTTTCAGATTGAATTGGATTGCATCGCTTGACAGGTTGTAGCTTCCGCTGCCGGCCAGTTGTGCCCCATTGTGCGCCAGAGTGAGATTTGTCACCCGCAATTCATGATTCGCCAGCGCGAGGTCGGCCGAGAGGGAGCGAATGCTCTCCCCGAAGATGGTGGCGTTCGCGAGCTTCACGCGTCCGCTCCCCTGCGGGTTGGAGCGCGTACCGCTGAAAGCCAGCGTCTCCGATAACGTCCCGGCGACGGGATAGTTGTAACCCAGTACGTGCTGCAGGTTGGCAACCTCCGCATTGCTGACGCTGACATGCCCACCAATGTTGCTGGCGTCGGTCAATCGTCCATCGGTCAGCGAGGCGCTCAGATCGAAGGTTGCCTGCGCCGCCGAACGATGCATGATCCCATTGCGCACGATGACTCCGCTCGGCGAGTACTGTACGCTGGCGGAGAGCTGGTCTATTCGAACGCGACTGGCCGCAGCAGACGTGGTTTGCGGCGTGGGCAGGGTTCCTTCCACGGCATTGCGAATTACGCTGGCCGGAAGCGAAAAATTGCTCAGCTTTACCTGCCCGCTAACGCTGGGCGCAGAGAGCTTCCCGCTGATCGTGCCCTGGAAGCTTCCCTGGCCCTGCAGGTCGGCCAGCGATGTCTGTCCCAGGCCAAACAGTGCCAGCAGCGGACGCAGCTGCGTCAGGTCGGAAGCGTTCAGATTGACCTGCAGGCTGTCGGTGTAGGTTCCAAGCCTGCCGCTCGAATGGAGCGTGATGCCGGGGGTGGTCACCTCCGCCTGTTCGAAGTACTGCCGGCCGGTGGCAAGGTTGTGGGTGCCGCTGATTTTCGCCGTGATGGGGACTTCCTGCGGATTCACCTGCGCGGGAGGGACCAGTTCCACCTGGAAACGGGCCTGTGCGTAAGCGGGAGAGCCACGCCAGCGGAATTCCAGTCTGCCTGAACCGGTGCCGCGCAGGCGTAACTCCGATAGCGGCATCGACTTGGTTGAGAACGTTTCCGCCATCCTGTCAGCCGGCAGATCGCGCACCTTGAGCTGTACCAGTCCCACCTGTTCGGTACCGGGCGGCACACGCTTGCCCCTTGCCGGTCTCGCGCCAGTTGCGGGTGGGGCGGCTGCCATCCAGTTTCGGATTTCCCCGCTGCCGGTAAAGATGCCGCCCATCGACCGCGCGACCAAATCCGATATCTTGATGTCTTTGCCGTCGATGGAATACTTCGCGGCAGCATCGACGTGGGTCAGCGCCATCGCGGGGGTCGCGTACTCCACATCGGCGGCGGTGGATCGTCCGCTCGTCACAAATCCCTCGCGCGAAGCGCTGATGCTGCCGTTCAGCTCCAGGGTTCCACGGCGCAGTTCTCGAATTCCGGTAGCCGGCGCGATCTCGCGCAAGTCGATTTTGGCTTTGTACGTGGCGGCAACTCTCGGAGAAGCGAAGTCTTCGACGGCGCCACTGGCATCGATGGTGGAAGTCGCGGTTCGTACGCGAGCAGAGGTCACCTGCAAGCGGTTCCGGTCCAGTGTAAAGCGGGCTTCCAGGCTGCCCGCGACGGGTGCATACTTCCCGTATTTCTCGTACACCTTGCCCAGTGCGAGAGAGCCCTCATACCGGCTCTGGGTCGCATTGAATTGCATCGTTGCGCGGACGTTCTGGGCGGATACATCCAGAGGGATGCGGAGGTTATTGAAGATCAGCTCTCCGTTGCTGATCGCCGCCTGATCGATGGAGATATCAAACAGCGGGCTGGATGCCGCCTTGCTGGCGCGAACCGCTTTGGGCTCGGGCTGATTCGTGGTGCCGTCGGGTCGCACCATCAGGTGGATGACAGGCCTCTCCACCTCGACGGAGTGCAGCGAGATGCTGCGCCTGAGAACGGAGAAGATTTTGAGGCGTACGCGGATCTGGCCCGCATGGGCGTACGGGATCTCATTCGGACCTTCCAAGCCGTGGATGGTCACGTCGTTGGCGTCGAATTCCAGGCGCGAGAGCTTCCACGTGAGACTGCCGATTTCGACCCGGCCACCAGTAACCGCTTCCAGTTGCGCCGCCACTCGTTGCTGAACCAGTGCCCGGAAGCTGGAGCTGCGCAGGTAAGACACCAGGAGCCATGAGCCGGCGGCGAGCAGGAGCAGGAGCAGGAGCAGGGCGCCTGTGATCGACAGTCGCAGAGCCCACTTACGCTTCTTGGGAGTCTCGCTCATCGCTTGCCATTACCGGGCGGCCTTGAATCCGTCAGCGATGGCGCTCCGATGTGGATATCGCTTTGCTCGCGCAACGTCTTCAGCCAGTAATCGATCGCCTTCTCCATCCCCTGCTGAATCAGAATCTCCTGGATCTGCGAGTACACCTGCGCCATGGGAACATCCTTGGCGCCCGATCGCCGCAGCTCAGGAAGGTACTTCTCGCGGTAATAGGCGCTCACCATCGATCGGTCCACACGAATGGTGGGGCGCAGCCGCACATCCAGGGCGCGCAGAATTTCCAGCTGCGTTCTTACCTGGTCAGTCACGTCTTCGGGGCTGAGGCCGGACCGATCCAACGCCGCCTGCCAGCCGGTGTCGGTCTGCGCGCCGGGAACCTGTTTGCGGACCTCCTCAACCTGCTTCTGCACCTCGGCCTCGGGCGGAGCAGCCACTCCGTAGTCGCGCATCTGTTGCCGGATCAACTCCTGATCGATCAACCGATCAAGTTCCGCCTTGCGCTCGCCGGCGCTGAGCTGATCCGGAGACTTGCCGTCCTGCAGCGCCTCAAAGCGCAGCGCCTCTTCCAACTGGCTTTGAAAGATCGGGCGGTTATTGACCACCGCCACGATGCGGTCGAGCACCTCGCCGGCGTGGCACAGGCCCAGCACAGCAAGCGAGGCCACGGTGAGTTGGAATAGGCGTCTCATTAGAATGTTTGGCCAATGCTGAAGTAGAAATTTACCCGCCGGGTCACCTGCGGGGTGAAGATCTGCTGCCCTGCGCTGTTGGTGCTGAATTGCGGATACACCGTGGGGTTCAGGTTGTAACCAATGTCGACCCGCACCGGGCCGATCGGAGTTTTGTAGCGTATTCCCCCACCTACGGCCTGCGACATGTAACTGAAACTGCACTGCGATGACAGGTTGGGGTCGCGGCAGAAGTCCTGGCGAGGCTGGTACCAGCGAAACACGCTGCGCACCATTTCCTTGCTGTCTTCAAAAACATTGCCCACGTCGTGAAAGGCGACGAAGCTGAAGCCTTCTCCCACGAAGGGAAGCGAGATGGGAGGAAAGCGCAACTCCAGGTTATTCAACAGCAGGGCGTTGCCGCCCAAGGGAGAGCCGGTGCCAAGATCTCGCGGGCCAGCCTGGTTGAGCGAGAATCCGCGATGCGTGTTCGCGCCGCCTGCAAAAAAGCGCTCCGGTAGGGGCACAATTGTGTCTGCCCAAGGTTGCGCAATCCCCACGCGAAGACTTCTGGCAAACACCCACTTCTTGTTGTGAAACGGATGATAGGTGGAGTTGGTGATCAGAAACCGCCCGAAGTCCGCTTCCGATCCGAACACCTGTGTCGCCACTCCCGAATCGAACGTGGTGTAGTTGCCGTTGTGGCTATCGATGGGATCGTCACGCTTATCGCGAATGTACGTGAAGTTGGGCATGCCGACGCGCACCGGTTGCGAGAGGATCGGAATGAGGTCGGGCGACACCACCACGTCGGTTGCCTTCACGCGACGGTAGACGAAGCGATAGACCAGCGTGGTCGAACGGTTGACCTTCTGCTCGATCTGAGCGGAGCCCTCCAGGCGTTCGCTGGTAAAGGTGGTGACGTCGATGGTGTTGTCGTAGAAGGCGGTGAACGTCAGACGAAGATTGGGATTGCCTGTCCAGCGCGGGGCGTCGTAACTGATCAGACCCCGCTTCTGCAGGCTGCCGTAGCTTGATTTCAGGGAAATCGTATGCGCACGTCCGCGGAAGTTGATTCGCGTCAGGTCAAACGAGACTCGTGGGCTGACCCCGGTATTACCCTGGGAAACGGTGGTGGGGTTCGATGAGGATGCGCTCGACGGGCTCGGCTGCCCGGTGCTGGCTTCGATGCCGAACCCGTAGTTGAAGGTCCACCGGCGAGCTTCCTGGAACTGCAGCAGAACGTCCTTGTAGCGGGAGTCTCCATCAGGGTTCTGGACGGCCATCTGCACTTCGTTGAAGACTCCCAGGTTGTAGAGACGCTCCTGCGACTTCAGCATCTGAACCTGGCTGAGGGGATCGCCATCCTGAATCTGCATCTGCTTCTCAACCACGTTGCGGCGGGTGTAGTGCAACTGCGATAAGAGGACGCGGTCGACAAAAATCTGCTGGCCTTCGGTGATCTTGTAGGTCACATCCAGCTGGTTCGGCTGGTTGGGGGCCGGTTCGGTGGTGGCCTGGAACTCCACGTCTGGATAGCCGTGATTGAAATAGTAGCTCAACACTGCTTCGCGATCGGCAGCGGCGCTGGCGTCCGAGTAAGGCTGGCCCTCCACCATGGTCAGTAGGCCTCGAAGCTCATCCTCGGGCACCTGGTAGTCGCCCTCGATCCGCAGCGAGTGCACCCGCTCCTGCGGCCCTTCCTCGAAATGAAACACGATAGCCAGGTCGCTGGGCTTGCCTCCATAGCTGGCCATCACTTCGGTTTTGACCTTGACCTGATCGAAACCGTTGGCGCGGTAGAGATTCGTGAGGCTGTCCACATCGTTATTCAACAGCGCCTGGCTGTATCGGCCGTGCTTGAGGGAAAACGACTTGGTTTGAATCTGCAAACGCTCGCGAAGAATGGCGTCGTCGAAGTACTTGTTGCCTTGGAAGTGAATGGCTACCAGGCGGTGCTTGTCGCCGCGCTCGACGCTGTAGATGATGTCCAGCCGATTCGCCGCCGGATCAGCCTGCTGCCGGTAAGCCACTTCGGCATCGAAATAGCCCTCGGTCTGGAGATAGTTCCTCAGGTTGCGGCTGCCCTCGTTCAGCAGATCGTCGTCCACTGCGTGCTCTTCATAAATGGGGACGTACTTCTTGAGCTTGCGCTTGCTGATGCTGGCGCCATCGACGCGAACATCTACCTTGCGGCCGGGAACGATCTTGAACGTAAAATCCACCGTGTTGGTTTCCGGACGATAGGTTCGGTCGATGAGCGCAACCTCCGCCTCCAGTTGGTCACGCTTCGAGTACTTCTTGCGGAGCTTTTGCAGCCCGTTGGAAACGCGCGCAGCGGTCACCGTATGTCCCGTCTCCATGTCAGCGGTCTTGGCAATCTGCTCGGCCGTCAATCCGGCCTCGCCTTCGATGATGAGGCCGCCGATGTGCGCCGGCGGGCCGGGCTCAATCGCGTACCTTACGTCGATCAACTGGTTCTCGGGGTGAGGCGTGGTGTAGGGCGTGATCTGCGCCAGGTAATAGCCATTTTCGGCCAGCAGTGCTTTCATGCGGCGAACAGCGGAATCCAGCTTCGCCTGCGTGAATAGCTCCCCGAGCTGGAACTTAGCGCTGTCCAGAAGCTGACCGGAGGTGGGCCGCTTGGGCGTGCCTTCCGTCGTCTGATAGCCGACGAAGTAGTTGGGCCGGACGACAAAAACCACGTTGAGACTAGTGGCCGAAACTGGCTCGACTTCAGCCCGCACATCCGAAAACCGGCCGGTAGCGTATAGCGCTTGTAAGCTCTGGCGGATTTTGCGGCGATCGAGCGCTTCGTTCGGCTTCTGGACCACCAGCTCGCGCAGGTATTCACGTACTTTCTCGTCTCCCAGAACGTCTCGGAAGTCGATGGCGGCAACCCGGCGGCCGGCGTATGTGGAATCGGCGACAGGGGCTAGGAGCGCGTCCACCTGCTGTGAGGCCGAGGGCTGCGCTGTCCGCGCCGGAGCCGCCTCCGCGGGAGCTTGCCCCCACGCCGCACGGGCGATGGCAAGGCCAAGCAAAGCCAGCCGGAGTGCCGTGCGTGAGGTGATCCTCGGGTGTATGTGCACGCGTCGTCTTGAAAACGGATTTCGGGTACTGTGTTCGATGTGCACTACTTAGCGCTATGTTGCACACCGAGGCGCCGCCTCAGTCGTCCAGCAGATCCAGCTTCAAAATGCTGTTAGCTCACCTTCCCCGTCAAACCTTCGGTTCCCTGGGCACACGCGATTTCTCGCTGCCGCGAACCGCTAACTATAATAATGGGGTCGCATCGAGGAATGAATGCCGATCTCTCTTGACGATCGTTATTCCCGCCAGTTGCTGTTTGCTCCCATCGGCCGCGAAGGTCAATCCCGGCTCCGGGAGGCCGCCGTCGTCATCGTGGGCTGCGGCGCTACCGGATCGGCGCTTGCCGGGTTGTTGGTGCGCGCTGGCATCGGTCTGGTCAGGATTCTCGATCGGGACTACGTGGAACCGAGCAATCTGCAGCGGCAGTCGCTGTTCGACGAGAGTGATGCCGCCGAATCCCTGCCCAAGGCCATCGCAGCGGCGGCGAAACTGAGCGGCTTCAACTCCGATGTGCGGGTAGAGCCTTGTGTCGCCGATCTGACGCCCGATAACGTAGAAGAATACCTCGGTAGGGCGCAGCTCATTCTCGACGGGACCGACAATTTCGAGACCCGTTATCTGATCAATGACTTTTCGGTAGCAAACGGCGTTCCCTGGATTTACAGCGCGGCGGTGGGAAGTTATTGCGTGACGCTGAACATCCTGCCGGGCGAGACTCCCTGCCTAGTGTGCCTCTTTCCCGAACTGCCGGGAGGAGTGGTTGAGACCTGTGATACGGCGGGGATTCTCAATTCCGCGGTCAACCTGGTGGCGTCGCTTGCCGCCAGTGAAGCAATCAAGTATCTGGTCGGCGCCCGGGACAAAATGCGCCAAACCTTGCTCTCCTGGGACGTATGGACAAACGAGCACGCTGAAGTCGCGGCGGAGCGGCCGCGGCAGAATTGCCGCACCTGCGCTCAGCGCGAGTACATTTACCTGGCGGGAGAGGGGCGGCCGCATCTTACTCTCTGCGGCAGGAACTCGGTGCAGATCCATGAACAACACCGGCCAGTCGATTTTGCGGAAATGGCCGTGCGTCTGCGGCCGCACGGCCCTGTGCGGCACAATGAATTTGTCCTCAAGTTCTGGCATGAGCCTTACGAGATCACGCTGTTTCCTGATGGCCGCGCCATCGTGAAGGGCACTACCGATACGGCCGTCGCGCGCAGTCTGTATGCACGGTTTGTGGGTAGCTAAAGCACTAATCCTCCCGTCAAAAACCCTCCCCATGGTCGTTGCGAGGCCGCGCAGCCCGCGAGGGACTGCTGCCCGCTAAAGGGGACCCCTTCAGAGCGATGTGTGCGGCGAAACGGGGTTGGCAGCGTGATGCGGCTTTCGCAACTTACTCTCCCGGCGAAAACCGATCTGCTATGCTTCCTGTTCTGCAAGCAGGGGAGAATGGCCGAACCCACAACGCAGCTGACCGCTGGTGAACCTGTTCGCTCGCAGCCCTCCAAGACTTACCGCTGGGTGGTTTTGATATTCGTCAGCCTGGCGATGTTCGGGAATTACTACATCTACGACAGCATCAATCCCCTGGAAGACATCTTCCGCAAGCTCCTCGGATACAGCGCCGAAATGTTTGGCTGGCTCAACGCCGCCTACAGCGTGGCGGCGGTCGTAACCCTGCTGATAGGCGGCATCATCATCGACCGGATCGGGATCCGGAAATCCCTGATGCTGTTCTCCTGTCTCTGCCTGGCGGGCGCGGCCCTGACAGCCAGCAAAGGAAGTTTCCCGGTAATGGTGGCGGGGCGGACCATTCTGGGGTTGGGCGCGGAATCGCAGATTGTGGCCGTAACCACCGCGTTGGCCAAGTGGTTCAAAGGCAAAGAGCTGAGCTTTGCCTTCGGAATCAACCTGACCATTGCCCGCCTGGCCTCCGTTGCCGCGGACAACTCCCCCAGTTGGGCGGGGTGGGCCTTTTATCCCCAGGGACCGGGAGGACCGCCCAGCTGGCACCGGCCCCTCGTGATCTCGGTGGCGGCCGGTTGTGTGTGCGTGATGGCCGCCGCTGTGTACTGGTGGCTGGAGACAACCGCGGCCCGCCGCTACCAATTGGGCACCGCCGGAGCCATCGACCGCCTTGAATCGAAGGAAATCTTTCGCTTCAACCTGTCGTACTGGTTCGTTGTGGCGCTTTGCTTCACTTTCTATTCCGCTATCTTCCCCTTTCGCACCTTCGCGATCGACTTCTTCACCAATAAGCTGCTCGCCGGGATGGGAGGTATCCATGCCAGCGACGCTGCCAGGGTGCTGGCCCACGCGAAAGCGGGGTTCTTCAACAGCATGCTGCCCTTTTCGGCCATGGTCGCCACGCCGCTGTTCGGCTTGCTGGCCGACAAGATCGGCCGGCGCGCCACGCTGATGATGGTGGGTTCCCTGCTTCTGATGCCCGTCTACTTGATGATGGCCTACACCCAACTGCCGCTGTGGCTGCCGGTCTCGATGATGGGGATTGCCTTCTCTCTGATCCCCGCGGTGATGTGGCCATCGGTCGCCTATATCGTTGATCAGAAGAGGCTTGGGACTGCCTATGCGCTGATGACGCTAATTCAGCAGATGGGCTTCTTTGCGCTGAATTTGGCCATCGGCACGGCCAATGACTACGCTCACGCTGGGCTTGACCATGTGCAGGGATACGCTCCCGGAATGTGGATTTTCTCCAGCCTGGGCTTCATCGGCCTGTTCTTCTCCATCCTGCTGCGAATCCGCGAGACCGGGCCGGAAGGCCATGGCTTGGAGACCATCACCGCCTCTGGTTCATCTAACTAGCGGGCCGCAAGGCGGGTGGCAGGGGAGGCTTTCCCGTTCCGGTTACTTTGGGCACTGAAACTGATACAACAGTCAGCTAGTTAGACTGCATCCTAAGAAACGTCGGCTTGGACATTGACACAAGCGAAAAGACAAGTGGTCCCGGGGCTTTCAGAAGCCGAGGCGATCGCCCGGGCCCAAAGGGGCGATGCGGACTCTTTTGAGGTCCTCTACGGGCTCCACAAGCGGCGTGTTTATTCGCTGTGTCTGCGCATGACGGGAAATTCGGCGGAAGCTGAAGACCTGACGCAGGAGGCGTTCCTGCAGCTCTACCGCAAGATCGCAACCTTTCGCGGCGAGTCGGCGTTCTCCACCTGGCTGCACCGCATGGCGGTCAATGTGGTTCTGATGCATCTTCGCAAGAAGAGCCTGAATCAGGTTTCGCTGGACGAAACCCTGGAGCCGCAGCAGGAGGACAGCCCGCGCAGGGATTTTGGAGCAGAAGATACGTCGCTGGCTGGATCCGTCGATCGTGTCCACCTGGAACGCGCCATCGGCAGCCTGCCGCCGGGCTACCGCATGATATTTGTCCTGCACGACGTGGAGGGGTTCGAACATAATGAGATTGCCGAGATGATGGGTTGTTCAATCGGCAACAGCAAATCGCAGCTGCACAAGGCGAGAATGAAACTGCGGGATCTCCTCAAGTCCAGCAGAGCCGAAAAGGCCTTAAAGCGGTGAGGGGACCGTTACAGTGCCACCTTCACGGTGGCTGATGGAAACTGATGTTTTTGCCGGGGAGAGAATTGTAATGACTTGCGCAGAATTTCAGAAAGTTCTGCCCGATGTGGTTGACCGCGGAGGAGATGCCGCGCAAGATGCCCACCTTCGCAGTTGTCCCGCCTGCTCCGAGTTGCTTGCGGACCTGAGGCTGATCGCGCAGCAAGCCAGACAACTCCTGCCAACTCACGATCCCCACCCGCGGGTCTGGGAGAACATACGTGCGACGCTGGAAGAGGAAGGCCTGATCCGATCGGCTCCTGTCAGAATGCACCACCTGATTCCTTTTTCCCATGCCGCCGTTCCCTGGCTGGCAACCGCGGCCGCCATCGCATTGCTGGCCTTTGGCGCGGTTCTTTTCCGTCGCGATTTCAGCGAGGACCGCCTGGCGGTGGCGCGAGTTTCTTCATCGCCTGCGAGTAGCCGGACCCAGGAACTCACCGCTTCGAACCAACAAGGCGGCAACGAGGAGGAACAACTGATTCGCCAGATTGCCGCAGAACATCCCACGCTGAGGGACACTTATGAGAACAGCCTGAAACAGGTGGACGCATACATTTCGGATGCTCAGCGCACGGTGGAGCAGAATCCCTATGACGAAGAAGCCCGGCAGTCCCTGATCCGGGCGTACGATCAGAAGGCTATGATCTACCAAATGGGGCTTTCACGCTCTATGGAGTAGGCGACCAGGCTCGTTTTTTTGCCGCTGGGAGGTTGAGCAGGAGATGGTCAGGAGAGAAGGTATGTGGAGCACAAAGATCGGCATGATGCTAGCCGGCGCTGTCGTGGTGGTGTCTGTAACTGCCTTGGGCCAGCAAAAGAAGGAATTTCGTTACCCGGTCACCAACGGGGCAATGGTTTCGATTGTCAACGACTATGGCCCGGTTTCGGTCAAGCCATCCAGTGGCGGCAACGTGCTGGTGAATACCAGCACCCGCAGCAATAGGGTCGAGGTGGACGGAAACCAGAACGGAAACCGTGTCGAAGTCCGCACCCACTATCTTCAGCACGTCGGACCCGAGGATGGACGCGTGGACTACGAGGTGCAGGTTCCTCCCGATGCCAGCGTGACGGTTCATTCTGCCGTAGGTCAGATTAGCGCGGAGAGGTTAGTGGGCGACGTAACCTTGGAAGGCGAGTCCTCCAGCGTGCAGGTAAGGGACTTCACGAACGCACATCTTCACGTGCGCACGGTAGATGGCCCGGTTTCGCTAACGAATGTGCGTAACAGCCACGTGGATGTAACTTCGGCAGGCGGCGACGTTACGCTTTCCTCCGTAACTGGTCCCAAGGTTTACGTAAATACCACCAAGGGGAAGATCAAGTACATGGGCGATCTTGCCGGCGGTGGCGACTACGCCTTTACCAACCATTCCGGCGACATTGACGTAGCTATTCCCTCAACTGCTTCGGTGGACGTCACCGCGCGCTCGGTGTTTGGCAGCGTCGAAGACGCGTTTCAATTCCGTCCGAACGCGCACATGACCTTCGTGCCTTCGCAGGGCAAGTCGTTTGCCGGGTATTCAAATTCGGGCGGGGCATCGCTTAAACTGCATTCCTTCACCGGCAAGATCAAGGTCCACAAGCAGTAGGCGTAGCACTTTCGAAATTTTCGCACCCCAGGCGCGGCAGGCATTTCCTCGCGCCAGCGGTTACAATCCCAATATCACTCACACCTTGCGCAAAGCCAACCCCGGCACTCCGGCGGCCGTTGTGCTCGTTGGGTACATGGGAGCCGGAAAGACCAGTGTCGGACAAGAGCTGGCGCAACGGTTGCACTGGAAATTTGTCGATCTGGATGATGTGATCTCTGCACGAACCGGACGCCGCATCGCAGAGATCTTCGAGCAGTCGGGCGAAACGGAATTTCGTCGTCTTGAGACCGAAGCCCTGGGCGCGGTCCTGGGGGGATTGAAATCGCCCACCGTGCTTTCAATCGGTGCAGGCGCATTTGTTCAGTCGGAAAACCGGAGGCTGCTTCGATCGGCTGCAGGGCGCATCGTGTTCTTGAATGGCTCGCCGGAGACTCTGATGGAGCGCTGCCGGCAACATGGCGCCAGGCGCCCGATGTTTCAGGATGAGAACCAATTTCGCCAACTGTACGAATCCCGGCGGAACAGTTATATGAAGGCTGACCTTTGCATCGATACTACCCGTCTGACCATTGGCGAGGTCGCGGTCGAGGTGGCGAGGCGGCTGGGCTTGGTTCCCAGGAGTAACATCGCCAAGGATTTCCCCAATGAAGTCTAAATTGCTGGCCATTTTTTGCGTGCTGCTGCTCTCGCCACCTGCAATTGTCGCCGGCAGCAAGAAAGCCGAACAGGTGGTGGATTCCGGCACTTTTGGCATCTTCGTGGCCGGACGCCGCGTGGCGACGGAGAAGTTTCAGATCAGCCAGTCGCCGGAAGAGAGCCTTGCCAGCTCGGAGCTCCGCCTCGAGGACGGGAGCAAGAATGGGCAGCGGGCGGAGATGAAGCTTTCGCCCAGCGGCGACCTGGTCAGATACAAGTGGTCGGAATTCGGATCAAGCAGCGCACAGGCTGTGGTGGAACCGCAAAACGAATTTCTGGTGGAGCACATCGCCGCCACGGAAACTCAGAAAGCGGCCGAGCGCTCCTTCCTTCTGCCGACATCGACGCTGATTCTGGAGGATTACTTCTTCAGCCACCGCCAGATCCTGCTCTGGCGTTATCTGGCGGCTCAGTGTCGTGCTTCGCAGTCCCAGCAGGGCTGCGCCATGACGCGTACCCAGTTCGGCGTGCTCGTGCCAAGGCAACAGAACTCTGAGATGGTGAGCATCGAGTTTGTGGGGAAGGAGAGCACGCCCGTCCGAGGAGCGCAGCGGGAGCTGAACCGCTTCAACCTGCAAGTGGAAGGCGTGGAATGGGCTCTCTGGGTGGACGACCAGTACAAGGTCCAGCGCATTCTGGTCGCTTCGGAAAAGGTCGAGGTTATACGGGAGTAATCTGTGGGGCAGCGTAAAGTTCTCCCATTTCCCGGTTTCAGCCGCTAGAATCGGGCACGCGGCTTTCCCGCACAAACCATGGCTTCGGAAGAGAAACCAGCCGGCCTGGGTTTCAGGACCCACCGCTCGGACATCCTTTTCACCTTCGGGGTCCTGCTGTTTCTGTGGTTATGTTGGGAAGCGCGAGACGTGCTCATGCTGGTCTACGCCAGCGTGTTGTTCGCGGTGGTGCTGAATCCAGCCATCGAAGGCATCCGCCGCATCCACATAGGCCACTGGTGGCCTGACCGCATCACCGCCATTCTCATCATCATCGTTGGCGTGTTGATCATCTTCGTCCTGCTGGCGATTTTCGCCATTCCTCCTGTGCTTCGTGACCTGGAGACTTTCTCCGCTGCCTTTCCTCAGCGCATGGCCGGCGTAACTGAACGTATTCGCCAACTCCCCCTGATGCAGACGTTCGATGCGGCGGCGTTTGAGGATCGCATTGCCGCGTCCCTCGGCACCCCCGTGGAGATCCTCAAGAATATGGCCGGCCTGCTGATTGCCCTTTTCAGTTGGGCAATCCTGACTGCTTACTTCATCCTGGACGGGGAACGCACCTTTTACTGGTTCCTGTCTTTTTTTCACGAACCGCGACGCGGACGAGTGCGCTCCATCGCACTGCGGGCGCAGCGCCGGATTCGTCATTGGCTGGTGGGGCAGGGCTTGCTGATGCTGCTGCTGGGTGTAACCAGCGGACTATCCTTCTGGCTGTTGCACATCAAGTACGCGTTGGTTCTGGGATTTCTGGCCGGCCTGTTGAACATCGTGCCCTTTGTGGGCCCGATCACAGGATTCCTCCTGGCTGCGGCAGTCGCGATCCTGGACTCCTGGCCCAAGTTCCTCGGGGTTTGTGCCTACTACTTTGTCTATCAGCAGTTTGAACAGGCGTACCTTGCCCCGAAGGTGATGAAGCTAAGCGTAGACCTGCCCCCGCTGGCGGTGATCGTGGCCTTGACCTTGGGAGGTGCCCTGGGTGGGGTGCTGGGAGCCATAGTCGCTGTTCCCACGGCGGCAGTCATTGCAGTGCTGATTGAGGAGTACCTGGTCCGCTTTCGTCCTTCAGCTGCGCCGATTCCCGTTCGGCTCCCCCAACCCGCTACCGAGCGGGAGGAAGATGAGTCTCCCGCCTTCCCGGACTAGAATTGATCACGCAAACCTCAGGGCCGCAAGGCTTACGAGCGCGGCTCCACTCCAAAACCGGTAGTGCTAAAATCCCTGTAACTCGTTATGACTGCTAGAAAATTACCGGTAGGAATCCTGGGCGCAACCGGGGTCGTGGGGCAGCGTTTTATCCAGATGCTCGAGCATCATCCCTGGTTCGAAGTGGTCTGGCTGGCTGCGTCGGAGCGCTCGAGCGGACAGATTTACGGCGAAACGGTGCGCTGGCGCTTGAAGACGCCGCTTCCAGCCAAGATTGCCGCAATGCCGATCTCCCCGGCCAAACCCGATGGATCGCCCCGGGTAATCTTCGCAGCCCTGGATGCCGGGATTGCCCGGGAACTTGAGACGGCGTTCGCGGCGGCCGGAAGGGCTGTGGTCTCGAACTCCAGCGCTTTCCGCATGCAGCCAGATGTGCCGCTGGTAGTGCCGGAGGTCAATCCCGATCACATCCGCATCCTGGAAACGCAATCGTGGTGGCGTGACGCGCGCGGCTTCATCGTCACCAATCCGAACTGCTCGGCAATTGGCCTGGTAATGGCTCTCGCCCCGCTGCATCATGCCTTTGGCCTCGAAAAAGTCTTCGCGGTCACCATGCAGGCGGTGAGCGGCGCCGGATATCCAGGCGTAGCCTCGCTCGACATCTTGGGAAATGTGATCCCTTTCATTCCCAAGGAAGAAGAAAAGATGGAGGAAGAGACCCGGAAGCTGCTAGGCAATATGAACCGGACCTCTGTTCACCTCGCCGAGTTTGCCATGAGCGCGCAATGCAACCGGGTGGCGGTGGAAGACGGACACACCGAGTCGGTCTCCATCAAGCTGAAGCGGCAGGCTGAGCCGGCGCAGATGATCGAGGCGTGGAACTCCTACCGCGCGGTTCCCCAGCAGATGAAGTTGCCAACGGCGCCGGAGCAGCCAGTGTTTTACGACGCCTCGCCCGACCGTCCGCAACCGCGCTTCGACCTCGACCGTGGCCGCGGCATGACGGCAACCATCGGGCGCCTGCGTCCCTGCGGGCTGCTCGACTGGAAATTCACCGTGCTCTCGCACAACACGATCCGCGGAGCCGCCGGTGCGGCCCTGCTCAATGGCGAACTCCTCAAGTGCCAGGGCTACCTCGACTAGGGAACGCAGCCGATGATCGTCATGAAATTCGGCGGCACCTCAGTGGAGAACGCCGCCGCCATCGATCGTGTTGCCAGAATCGTCTGTGGTCGGCTCCTGGAGAATCCTGTGGTGGTGGTGAGCGCCATGGCCAAGGTCACCGATGGGCTGATCTCCATGGCTAAGGCGGCAGGCGACGGGGAGCGCGACAAGGCGCTTGCCCTGTCCTTGGGAGTCCGCAACCGCCACCTGGAAGCCGCCAGCGAGCTGTTGGAGACGGGCGTATATACAGATTTTCACGGGGAACTGGAAGCGGAGTTCAACGCGCTGGACGAGCTGCTGAAGGGCGTGGCGGCGGTCGGCGAACTCACACCCCGTACCCTGGACAACCTGGTCAGCTACGGGGAGAGGCTCTCCAGCCGGCTGGTGATGCAGGCCTTCCTGCACCGCGGCATGAAGGCCTTTCACATCGACGCGCGCCGCTGCATCGTGACAGACAACGATTTCACACGGGCGGTGCCGCTGTTCGACGAAACCAATGACCGCCTTAAGCTGTTGGTAAAGCCGCTGCTCGGCAACGGCCAAGTCCCGGTCATGGGCGGCTTCATCGGATCCACCAAGGAAGGAACCACGACCACCATCGGACGCGGCGGCTCTGACTTCTCGGCCGCCATCGTCGGCGCCGGCCTGGATGCGCAGCGCATTGAAATCTGGACGGATGTGGACGGCATGAAGACCACCGACCCCAACCTCTGTCCCGATGCCCTGCGGATCAAGAGCATCGGCTTCGAGGAGGCAGCGGAGCTGGCGTACTTCGGGGCGAAGGTTCTGCATCCTGCGACCCTGCTGCCCGCAATTCAGAAAAGCATCCCGGTATTGGTGCTGAACTCGCGAAATCCGAGTAACGAAGGAACGACTATCACCGCCAGGGCGCCACATTGCCGCAATACCTTCAAGGCGATCGCCGCCAAGAAGAGAATCACCATTATCGATATCACAGCCACGCGCATGCTGGGCGCCCATGGCTTTCTGCGCCGGATCTTCGAGGTCTTCGACCGCCAGAGGTGCGCCGTGGACGTAGTTTCCACCTCCGAGGTCAGCGTTTCGGTGACGGTGGACTCAAACGAAGCCATCCCCGCGGTGGCCGCTGAGTTGGATGAACTGGCGGACGTCAAATACGAAGGACGCAAGGCAATTGTCTGCCTGGTAGGCGAGAATATCCGCGAGACTCCCGGGATCGCGGCCAAGGTGTTCGGAGCCGTGTCCGACATCAATGTGCGCATGATTTCCCAGGGGGCGTCAGAGATCAACATCACCTTTGTGATCGATGAGGACGACGTTCCCAAGGCCGTGCGGCAGTTGCATGATGTATTCTTTGCTGATCCCGATCCGGAAGTCTTCGCGCGCGCATGAACATTCTCCTGCTGGGAAAGGGCAAGACCGGCTCTCTGGTGGGTGAGATCGCGCGGGAGCGTGGCCATCGGGTGCGAGCTGTGGGCAGCGCCGACAATCGTGACGGTGCCGCACTCACGCTCCCGGTCCTGCGCGATGTCGACGTGGTGATCGATTTCACGACTCCGCATGCCGTGGTGGGCAACATCGAAGCTTGCGTGGCCGCAGGATCGAACATGGCGGTCGGCACGACTGGTTGGTACAGCGAGATCCCCAGGATTCGTTCCCTGGTGGAGAAGGCCGGGACCGGGCTGGTCTTTGCCGCCAATTTCTCGGTGGGAGTAAATCTGCTGTTTGAAGCCACCAAAGCCGTAGCGCCGGCGTTGCGAGAAGGATATTCGGGCCGCATTGTGGAGCGGCATCACGTTCATAAGAAGGACAAGCCTTCGGGGACCGCCGTGGCGCTCAACAACCTCCTGCGTGACAATTCCGGAGGCGGCGAATTGCCGATCGATTCCGTGCGCGAGGGCGAAATCGTCGGTGAGCACCTCATTGAACTGGTTTCCGCGAACGATATACTTAGGCTGGAGCATCTGGCGATATCGCGCCGCGGCTTTGCGGAAGGAGCGGTGCGGACCGCAGAATGGCTCAAGGGTCGGAAGGGTTTTTACGATTTCAAGGATATCTTCCGGCAACTTGCGTAAGGGCCGGAAATCGAGGTCGACATGCTCAATCTGCGCGGCTGTGGCACGGCCCTGGTAACACCCTTCAAGTCGGATGGCTCCATTGACGAACCCGCGCTCCGTTCGCTGGTCGCCTGGCAGGTGGAATCGCGGATCGACTTCCTGGTTCCCTGCGGCACCACCGGTGAAACTCCCACGCTGGCGCACGATGAATGGCTGCGCGTAATCGACGTCACCATCGACGTCGTCGCGGGACGCGTGCCCATTGTGGCGGGCGCAACGTCGAACAACACGAAAGAAGCGGTGGAGAAGGCCCGTACCGTAGCTTCACGGCGCGGCGTCGATGCGATCCTTACCGCGTCGCCCTACTACAACAAGCCCACCCAGGAAGGCCAGTATCAGCATTTCCGTGCGATTGCCGACGCTGTGGACAAGCCGCTGGTGCTCTATAACGTTCCGGGGCGCACCGGCGCCAACATCGAGCCTGCAACCCTGGGTCGTCTGGCGCAGATTCGCAACGTCATCGCGGTCAAGGAAGCCAGCGGCAATATGTCGCAGATCGCAGACGTGTTCAACGCTGTTCCTAGTAATTTCCTTGTCTTCTCTGGAGACGACGCCATCACCCTCCCGGTGATATCGCTGGGCGGGGTGGGAATCATTTCCGTAGCTTCCAACGAAATTCCACGCGAGATGGCGGAGATGACCAACGCCGCGCTGAAAGGCGACTGGTCCAGCGCCCGCCGCCTGCAGCGGACCTACCTGCCGCTGATGCAAGCCAATTTTCTCGAGTCCAATCCCATGCCGGTGAAGGCGGTACTGGCGATGATGGGACGAATCGAGGAGAACTACCGCCTTCCCATGGTGCGGGTCAAGCCGGAGACGCGCGCAAAACTGGAGAAGATTGCGGCCAGCGTCGGGCTGCTGCAACCCACCGCGGCTTGAATCGGAAGCCGTGAATCTCAGGGAGGAGCCTGGACCAGAACCGGAGAAATGTCTCACATGCCAAGCACGGCTGTGGGCTGCTCCATTTTCCAAGTGCACCCGCTTCCTCCTCCCGCCATTTATACTGGCCGACAATGCATCCTTTGCAAGCCGGAATCGAACGCCTCTACGCCCTGGGCGCGGAGGCCAAGAACGTATCAGGAGCCCGCAATGTCTTTCTCGACTTCCGCGAGGCCCTTTCGCGGGGAGAGGTGCGGGCGGCCGAGAAAACCGACAATGGCTGGATGGTGAATGTCTGGGTCAAGCAGGGGATTCTCCTGGGCTTTCGCCTGGGAGAACTCCAGGAGATGGGGGACTTCGAGCTCTCCTTCGTCGACAAGGACACCTTCCCTGTCCGTCAGTTTCGCGTGGAGGACCGGGTGCGGGTGGTTCCCGGAGGATCTGCGATCCGCAGCGGAGCTTACGTCGCACCCAGCGTGGTCTGCATGCCCCCCATGTACATCAACACCGGAGCCTATGTGGACGAAGAGACGCTAGTGGATTCGCACGCCCTGGTTGGTTCTTGTGCTCAGGTGGGCAAGCGCGTTCACCTGAGCGCAGCTGCCCAGCTCGGTGGCGTACTGGAGCCCGTAAGTGCCTCGCCCGTGATCATTGAGGATGATGTGCTTATCGGCGGCAACTGCGGCGTGTATGAGGGGACGCAGGTTAGGGCACGCGCGGTGCTGGGGGCAGGCGTCATCCTTACGCGCTCAACCCCGCTGTTTGACGTGATTCGCGGGGAAGTTTACCGCGCCACACTCGACGGGCCGCTGGTGGTACCCGAGGGCGCGGTAGTGGTGCCGGGAACGCGGGCCCTCAACCGCGGCAAATCGGCCGAGTGGGGCCTAGCGGTTTACGCTCCAGTAATCATTAAGTATCGCGACGAAAAAACCGAGCGCGGGGTTGAGCTGGAAGACATTCTTCGTTAGTTGGGCTCTCCACTCCTGCTATGAAGCGACGAATCCTGAGCGCGGCGGTCGTGCTGCTGGCGATCGCCGCCCTGCTTGGCGGGCTCGACTGCCTCGGTTGGTTGCGGATCAGTCCCCCACTGCTCACCTCATCGCGCTGGATTGCCCTGGCCGCCTTACTCGCTTATGCCCTGGCACGCCGCTCGCTTACCACCTGGATCGTCTTCGGCATGCTTGTGGGAGCGGAGATCGGACACGATTACCCGGGAGTGGCGAGCAATCTGCGCGTTCTCGCTCAGATCTTCCTGCAACTGATCAAGGCGATCATCGCCCCGCTCCTGTTTGGCACGCTGGTAAGCGGCATTGCCGGACACGCCGATTTGAAGAAGGTAGGCCGCATGGGCGTGCGGGCGATCATTTATTTCGAGGTGGTTACGACCCTCGCGTTGTGCATTGGGCTGGCGGCGATCAACATCAGCAAAGCGGGGGTTGGAGTTCAACTGCCAGCCGCAGGTCCGGTGGCGGCGCCGCCGGTTTCCCGGCCGAGCGCCGGCGAACTCATCCTGCACGTCTTTCCCGAAAACCTTGCCAAATCCGTGGCCGAAGGGCAGGTGTTGCAGATTGTGATCTTCAGCGTTCTGTTTGGGATCGCGCTGGCCATGGTGCGGGAGGATAAGCGCCGTCCAATGCTCGCGTTTGCCGAGAGCCTGGCGGAGGTGATGTTCAAGTTCACCAACCTGGTGATGCTGTTTGCGCCTATCGGGGTCGGGGCGGCGGTTGCCTTCACCGTCGGGCACACAGGCATGGGTGTGCTGCTGAATCTTGCCAAGCTGCTGGCCACTCTCTACGTGGCACTCATTGTTTTCTTGCTGGGGGTTTTGCTGCCCATTGCCTTGCTCGCCCGCGTTCCCCTGAGGAGATTTCTGCGGGCGGTGGCGGAGCCCGCCTCCATCGCCTTCGGCACCAGCAGTTCAGAGGCTGCTTTGCCCCGGGCCATGGAGGCGATGGAGGGCCTGGGCATCCCGCGGCAGATCGTGGCTTTCGTCATGCCCACCGGTTACAGCTTCAACCTCGACGGGTCCAGCCTGTACTTGTCGTTGGCCGGAATCTTCGTGGCACAGGCGGCCGGCGTGCACATGAGCCTCGGCCAGCAACTGCTGTTCCTGGTGACGCTGATGCTGACCAGCAAGGGAGTTGCCGGAGTGTCGCGGGCGGCCATTGTGATCCTGATGGGAACGGTTGGTATGTTTGGGCTGCCCGTCGAACCTGTATTCATCCTGCTAGGCATCGATCAATTGATGGACATGGCGCGCACATCCGTCAACGTGGTCGGCAACTGCCTGGCGACGGTTGTGATCGCCCGCTGGGAAGGCGATTTCCCTGAGCCGGCGCTCGCCGAGGCGAGTTCACCGGGACTAGCCGAAAGGCTTCGGTAGTCTCGGGCGCGGATCGGAGTGTTGCCTCTATCCAAGGCTCTAGCCTTCCGGCTTCCGCAGTTCGATGCTGTAGACGTGAGAGATGACGCCGGTCTCAGGATTCATCTCGGCGGTAACGCGGTAGGTCTCGCGGCGGGACTCCCACCCCTGGCGCTCCAACTCCAGCACCTTGGCGTGGAAGATCTCCGAATCCCACTCGCGGACGACTTTTACCTTCTCCATGCTCAGCCCCTTAAGAATACTCGGGGCGCGATGTTCAAGACAGACTCACCGCCAAAAAATTACGTCTGCCGCAGGGAGAGTCCACGAGGACCATCGCCTACGATCTTGCGGCCGCACCGGCGTGGAAAAAACGCCGACGCCGGAATCCGCGAGGAGGATGCGCACTCCGGCGTGGCGGGCTGCAAGGATCAAGCCAATCTAACGCGCTGCTTCGAGTTTTTGTGTCTTGAGGTTGGCCATCTTGGGTTCATACACGCAGAATGGCTCCTCATCCATGTAATCCCCGCTGGCAGCAAAGGCGCGGGCGCGGCACCCCATGCAGACGTTGCGAAACTCGCAGCAGCCGCACTTGCCCTTCAGATTGTTGGTATCGCGCAGCTGTTCGAAAACCTGCGATTCCGTCCAGATTTCCGCAAACGATTTCCTGCGCAGGTCACCCGCCAGGACGGGCAGATAACCGCAGGGGAACACTTCTCCTTGATGCGAGATAAAGCATACACCGGTGCCGGCAAGGCAGCCCTTGGTCATGGTATTCATGCCATCCTGGTGTCCACCGGGGTGGCCGGTGTGATTGCCTTTGGGCCGGAACACGACCGCATTTGTGCCCGGCATACTCATCTCGTCGGGGCCGATCGCGTTGGGGTTCGCGGCCTGCTGATAGCTGGCGCCGGAGGCCATCGCGGCCCGGCGCTCCTCGGCGCGACGCTGCCGCACCACGCGGAAGTAGTGTGGTGCGCAGGTCGCCTTCAATTCGATCTCGCCCTCCTTGGAGCGATCGTAAAACCAGTTGAGCATCTCCTCGTACTCTTCGGGAGGAACCATCTGTTCGGCAGCGATATCCACCCCGCAGCCTACCGGAACCAGCAGGAAGGTGTGCAGCGCGTCCGCTCCGAGATCTCGTGCCAGGTCCAGAACCTGCGGCAACTGGCGCGCGTTGTGGCGGGCAATGGTCATGTTGATCTGTACCGACATGCCCAGCGCCTTAAGGTTGCGCAGACCGTACACGGCGGCGTCAAAAGCGCCCGGGATGCCGCGGAACGTATCGTGCGTAAGAGAGTTGGCGCCATCCAGGCTGATGGAGACCCGTTTGATGCCGGCTTCGACGATGCGCTTGGCCACGTCTTTCGTGACCAGCGTGCCGTTGGTCGCCAGCGCTACGCGTAAGCCTCGCCGGGCGCCGGCCGAGGCCAGGTCAAAAATGTCGGCCCGGTAGAGGGGCTCTCCCCCGCTGAGAACCAGGATGGGATTCGCGAAGTTGGCGATCTGGTCGATGATCTCAAGCGCCCGTGCCGTGGGAAGGTCCGTGGGCGAGCTCAGCTCGGTTGCCGTGGCGCGGCAATGGATGCAGCGAAGGTTGCAACCCTTGGTTACCTCCCAGAAGACCAGGCGCGGCTTCAATTCAGGTGCGTTATGAGTGCTGACGGAATTCATGCCAACCTCCTCGGCGGCTCCGCTCCGCTTGGGGCTCCCCGTATGCAGAAGGCTACGGGAGTGCAAAACATGGGGCCGTGACACACGTCACTTTTGGGTGTGAGGCAAGGCACCCAGCGAGTTCCGCGATTCACCGTCCCCGGGACGGAGGAAGCCGTCCGGCCGTCAGGGCTACGGTCCGGCGCCGCCGGTGTGACAGTCGGTGCAGTTGATGGCCGTCATGTCCCCGAGGTCCACGGGATGCTTGAAGGCGATTCCCTGGGCGCTGCCGATCAGAGGCTGTCCACTCTCTACCTGGGCGATCACGGTATGGCAGATGTTGCACTCTTTGCTAAGGACCTTGCCCTCCTGGCTGACGTGATTGCCATCGTGGCAGCGGAAACAGCCCAGGGAATAGAAGTGGCCGATGTTGTTGGGGTGTACGCGCCAGTCAACCTTCATTTCGGGGAAGATGGTTGCCGCATAGATGCGCTGGACCTCGGAGATAGCGTTATGGATCTCCGCCTGGCGGGAAGAATAAATATCCGGATACTTGGTCTGATAGAACTTCTGTAACCCGGTGGCGATGGCCTCCCGGGCCTGTTCCGTCGTGGTGTATTCCCCAGTCAGTGTGTTGACGGCCTGCTGCTTGATATAAGGCAGGGATGCATCGATCCTGCGCGCCAGTATGGAGTCATCCACAGAGCGATCGGGAGGCACGTAAATGTGGGTAGGGCGATTGTGGCAGTCCACGCAATCCATCCGGCGGTGGGATGCTTTCTGGACCTCTTCCGGAGTCAAGCCACCGTCCTTGACTTTGTAAACCGTGATCCGCCCCTGGGGGTCTTTGGCCTGCACCCACGGAATGGTCTGGCGCTGCTTGTCGGTGGCAATGTAGGTGATTTCGTTGGAAATGTTCATGTGCCAGTGGATACCCGCCGGGAAACCAGTGTTGGGATCCCCGCCGCCGGTATTGATAAGCATGCGAATCTGCCGCGGCGTGTTCTTTTCATCGGTCCCGAAATGAGTGAAGACCTTCAATTGAGCGCCATAAAACTTCTTGGGCCAGTGGCATTGCTCGCAGGTCTCCTGCGCCGGGCGCAGGTTCTCCACGGGAGTGGGGATAGGGCGCGGATACTTATGAAAGGTCACCGCGTAGACCTGGTAAGCACCGGATAGTTTTGATCGCACATACCAGCCGGCGCCTGGCCCCACATGGCAATCGACGCAAGCGACCCTGGCATGCGGCGACTGGCGATAGGCGGCAAATTCCGGGTGCATTACGCTATGGCAGAGCTGCCCGCAGAACTGCACCGAGTCGGTAAATTGGTAGGCTTTGTAGCTTCCGGCGGCGCTGATGGCCACAAACATCAGGGTGAAGGTTACAAAAAAAGCGAAGGCGCTTCGTTGCGCAGGGTTGTTGAGATCGATCCGCGGGTAACGAGGGACTCCGGCGGCGGCCCCTTTGCGCCTGCGGCTGCGCTCGTGGAATATGCCGATAGGGATCAGCACGAGGCCAAGTACCAGAAAGGCTGGCGCAATCATGTATCCCAGGATCCCGATGTAGGGACTGGGATGTCCCGACATCAGGTCGATAAGCACCAGAAAAGCGATATTGGCTGCTGCCACTACTGCAATGGCGGCGCCAATCAGGCTGGTGGGATTGCGAAACAAGCCGGTCGTAGCTGGGGTAGGCGGCGAGGAGGGACTGGCATCCCCTCCGCCCGCTTGCGGGGGTACGTGATCACTCATTCCCATCTCCTGTGCGAACGTTGCTCCCCACTCTTTCGCCGGTCTTGGGTCCTTGGGATGCTACTTGGCTGAGTTCGAGACTGACTCGTCAGCCGCATCTGCCTTCGCCGGATCCGGCACTTCTTCGGCCTGATGCTGGGCCGCCTCGGTCTTGATGGCATCAGTAAGCGTTTGCTGGTCCAAGTTGTGCTCTTCGGAATAGTGCTCCACCGACATTCTGCCGTCGTACCAGGCCCAGTTCATTGGATAGATATCGGGATCGAAAATGACCTGGTAGAAATGCCAGACCAGGATCGCCAGCGTGGCCAGCACGGCTTCATAGAAATGGATGGCGGTGGCGATGTCCAGCCACCAGCGTGGCAAAGCGTGGCCCACGGTCAGTTTGAACCATAACATCAGTCCCGTGGTAGCCATTACTATCATGCCCCAGACCAGGGCCCAGTATTCCGCCTTCTCGGCGTAGGTAAAGCGTTTGAACTCGGGCTTGCGCGTGCCCAAGCCAAGATAGTAACGCAGCACGCCAACCACGTCCCAGGCATCCTTTGGCTCAGGCAGCATATCGCTTATCAGACGCCGACCCTTGCGGCTCGCAATCAGGTAAGCCAGGTGGTAGAGAGAAACCGCAATTAAAACCACCCCAGCTGCCCGGTGCACAATGCCCCGCACCCTCTCCCCCATGCCCAGCATGGCGGCGAACCAGGAATCGGGATACTTTAAGGCAAAGCCGGTTACGACCAGCACGAAAAAGGAAAGCAGCAGCAGGAAGTGCTGTATGCGTTGGCTCTTATCCATGCGTGTGACCGTCCGCCGTCCGTCGCGGCGCCGCTCGACGGCCTTCCTTCTCCAGATCAGGAAATTGTGCAGCAGCATGCCGCTGATCACGGCAAAGATCATCCCCAGGTAGAAGCGCCGGATCCAGCGCACGGCGATGCTGCCTACATCAGCGGAAAGCGGCGCGTCAATGTGGATCTTGCCGCGGGCAAAATTCTCGCTGGCCCCGGGATGGCACTGCCCGCAGGTCTTTACCAGGTTGGCCTGGCTAATCATCGACTTGGGATCGGAAGAGGGCAGGATGTTGTGCACGCCATGACAACTGGCGCAATTGGCCACCACATTCGACCCCAGTTTCGACGCCAGACCATGATAGCTGGCCATGTAGGTGGTGGTACGCCGCCCGGCCACACCGAATTCCTGCGACAGCCTCACACCTTCGTGGCAGCGGGCGCAAGTCGTACGTGCCAGCGCCTGGGCGGAAACCGAGGAATTGGGGTCGATGTGCGATTTGATGGCGTGAATGCCATGACAATCGGTACAGACCGGGGCCTGCCAGTTTCCGCGACCGACCGCCTGGCCATGAATGCTGCCCATGAATTCCTGCTTCACTCCGCTGTGACACTTGGCGCAGGTGTTGGGAACGTTGAATTTGAAAATTGGCGACTTGGGATCGCCGGCCGCCAGGATTTCGTGCGCCCCATGGCAATCGGTGCACACGGCAGCCTTCTCCGAACCAGCGGCCACCGCCTTGCCGTGGACACTCTCCTGATAAGAGAGGAACTGAACAGCGCTGTGCCCGCTGGCTTCCATTACAAACCTTTGCCCGTGGCAGCTTCCGCAAGTCTTGGGGATGTTGACATGATTAACTGGCGAGCTGGGATCGCCGGCGGCTACGATCTCGTGTGGGTTGCCATGACAATCGAGACAGGTAGCCGCCTTGGTGTCCCCATGCTTCCGCGCTTGCGCATGCAGGCTGTTCTCGTATTGCGCGACTTGGTCGGCATGGCAGGTCTGGCAGGTCACCCTGGCGGGAGCGGGATCGTGCGGAAAGCCCTTTACATCGGTGTGGCAGTCGGTACACCCAAACATGCTGCCGTGAATCGAGTTCCTGAATTTCTGCACATCGACGCGAAGGCTGACGTTCTTGCCGTTCACCTCCTTGACCAGGTTTGCGTCGCTGTGGCAGGCCAGACACTCCGCATTCTTATCGGGAGGCGCGGGTTTCTTGGCCGCAAAAGCCGCACCTGCGAAAAACACTAAAGTTATGAGGACACAGATGAAATTCTTCATTCCCTGCCTCTGTCCAGCAGGACCCAGAGCCGCCCGCAGCATTGAAAAATAGTCCAATTATGAAACAAACCGCGAGCCGTCCCGTCGCTCTATTCATCGCAGATTTGGGTCTCAGGGGGCTGTGAATGGCCGCACGGGCCGATGTGACCCACAACCAAGGGACCCGTCGTCGTCAACTGGGCTTGCGGGAGGTAGGTGCGGGCGAAGGGCGGCAGCGGACGAGTGAATGACCCCCTTCACTTGAAATGGAAGAGAAGGTTGCCGGGGAAATTTAACGGGAGGCGGCGGTCTGCCGACTCCCGCTGTCCAAAGGACGGAAGCGAAGTTAGAAGTGGAACTCCAGCGTCGCAGAGACGTAATACGCGTGATACGACGGCTGGTCCACGCCCAGGAACAAGTAGCGCGCCGCCGAGGTATCCACCACCTGGAAGTATGGGTAGAAGCCGATGGCGCCGTTGGGGCTCAGGACTGGATTGGCCACCGATCCGCTGCTGACCATCCGAATCGGACAGCCAGGAACGGCCGCAGCTGGAGCGGCAGCGCTGCCGCAGCCCATGTATTGCGACATGGGTGACGTCTGGAAATCCTTGTTATCGTATTGCTGGTAGCGGAACTCGAACTTGGGCATGAGGTTCTTGGTCAGCTTGTACTTGAAAATGGCGACCACCTCGTGCTGCCGGCTAACACTCTCCGGGTAGTTGGTAGCGGCACTGGTACCAACGAGCAGGAACGCGTTCGGACCAGTGGTGATGCTCGGATCGCCCAGGAAACGGGAGAAGGTATTAGCCAGTCCTGCCGACAGCGAATAGTAGGTCGAGAAATAGGCCTTCTTGCTGAGGTTGGTATCGGTACCCACCGTCCAGATGTCTACTTTTTCCGGAGTGGTGCTTTCCCAGTCATTGTTGGGGGTATCGCAGCCCGTACAGGTCAGAATAGTCTGAGTGCCACTGGTTGGCGTGCGGTAACGCGAGATCAGCCTTCTGTAGTAGTGCTCGTGAGAATACTCAGCGAACAGGGAAAGCCGTGGCGAAAAGGCGTAGTCCGCACCGAAGCCATAGTTGTAGGAGATATCCTTCAAGATCCCATATAGGTAATAGGGGCTCGTGGTGGCGGCGCCTGCCGTGAGGAAATTCAGGGCCGTGGGGCTATTGGTATTGCCGCGCTGATTGTAATCGTCCTGGATGGTCCCGCCGAAGGCGGAGAGGGTTAGCGAACTCAGGGGAGTGTACTCGATCAGTCCGTCGCCGCGGTTGCGAACTCTGTGGGCTTCGTCGAATCTGCGGCTGCAGCGTTGGTCCCCTGTAAACACTACACTAGTGCTGGTGCAACTGATGGGGGCTCCGGTAGCGGGATCACTGGCATTATCATCCTGGTACTCATCCGGCGTTCGGCTTGAATGCCGATAAGAAAGCCGGAACAGCAGGTTTTTCCAATACCCCACGTCCACTGCGCCCACGAACGAGTTCTCCAGTGAATGCTCCACGTCGCGGTGCGAGCGGTCCATCCATTCCGCCTGATAGCCAAGCTTCACCGAACTCTTCTTGGCGAAGTACAAATTCCCAGTCAAATCGAAATTCTTGCGGTTGAAGCCGAAAGGAGTGTTTTCCACGCCTGGGACAACGGGCGCGGCGGCATCGCCTTCAGTCGGGGTGAAAGTATGCACAGGGGTGTTGTTGTTGTAGTCATAATGGCGATAAGTGGCCTTTACCTGGAACATCTTCCATGGCAGGGTGACCAGGGTGTAGTTCATGGCCAGGGTTTGCTTGCTGCCATCCAGGCTGGACACCGGCAAGGAAGCCGTAGTGACGCAGGATGCTCCCGCAGTTCCGCCACAGCCGGTGATTGCCCCGTTGGTGGTGTAGGGAAAGAATGGCTCATTCTGGCGCAGCCAGCCGGGGCTGATGCTGGCCATCAGGCGGAGGTACTTGCCCACATCGGTGGCGCCGGCGAAATTCAAGTAGTCAGCGTGATTGTTGGGATACAACGTCATGCGTCCACTGATGGGATTGCTGACGCCCGCGCTACCCGCCGGCTGAGTCAGCAGGAAGGGATTGTCCCAGGTCATGGAGGGAATGTTCTCTTCAAAGTAGGAACCCACATAGGCAGCCTGAACGGCCCACTCGCGCTTGCCGTATTCGGCGCCCGCCCGCACCAGATTGTTGTAGTAACTGATGGTCTCGGGGAGCTCAACGCCAAAGCCGGAGGTGGCGCTGGCGCTGGGGCTGGAGTTCATGATCAGGCCGATGGGCCGGTAGCCGTTCTCGCTCTCACGCCAGAATGACCCGCTGAATCGCAGAGCCGGGGTGTAGTCGTAGTCAGCCGAAATTGTGCCCGCCTTGCGCATGATGCTGGGTGTGATAACGCTGAAGTTTGTTACTACGCCTTGCGACGCGTTGGCGCCGGTACCGGCGATGAGCGAGGGGAGATTGGCAGCCGTGCTGGCCTGCAGCGTGGAGCGCACGGCTGCAGGAAAGCTCCAAACGCCCGGTGCGGTTGCCGAAAGAAGCGTGCGGGTTGTGCTGCTGTAAACGTGAGGAATTTCGTCGTAGCGAAACTGAATCCTGAACTTACCGTACTGGCCGAAAGTTGCCAGATAGCTCTGATCGCGGTATAGGGTTTTTTGCGATTGCAGGCTTACGTAGTTCTTGGTGTTGAGCAGGTTATCGAAAGTGGCGTTAAGCTTGCGGACGAAAAAGCCGTTACGCAGATCGCGATATTCCTCGTACTTTGAATTGCGCAACAGGGGATCGAGCGAAGTACCGCATCCCAGGCAGCCGGGAACCAGCGACGGATTGCCTGTTGCCGCGGGGCCGCTGGGACCGAGCAGGAGATCCGGCCGTCCATATACGTCGCCCCAAGTGTAGCGTACGCCAAATTCGATCATACCGTGGTCGGCGGGCTTCTCCTCGGCGGGCTTGTCCTCCGCGAAGACAGCCAGCGAGAAGAGCAGGAGAACGAATACGGCCAATTTCTCAGATTGACTTGATCTCCGGATTTTCATGTCGTTCTCCCTCCCTCAGCGCAGAAACGCGTTTCCCGACGGGTTATTGGACCCGTGGATGGCGGAGTGGCAGTTGGTACAGCCGCGATTGAAGTCGCGGATCGAATTGAGCAGGATCGGGGTCGTTGGGTGGCGACTGGAATCGTGGCAAGAGTCGCACACCCGTGGCATGCGCATCTTCAGTAATTGGGGGTTGTTGGTGCCGTGTGCCTCATGACAGTTGATGCAGTTTTCCATCACTGGCGGATGCTCCCACAGGAAAGGACCACGCCGCTCGGTGTGGCAACTCAGGCAGTTCTCGTTCACGGTGCTCTGCCGAAGTTGGCTGGGATTGGGCGAGCCGTGTGGATTGTGGCAACTGGTGCAGGTCACTTTACCTTCGCGGTATGGCATGTGGGAGGAGCGCTGCAGTTGCGCGCGCCGCATCTGGTGGCACTGCAGGCACAGCTCCGGCTGCGTCTTCTTCACGCCCCGGTTCTCCGTGAGCGGGGCATTGAAGCGCGCCTCCTGGGTCAAAGTCTGATGAACTTCCTGATGTGCCTGGTGGCAGTCCACACAAGCCATGGCGCGGGAATCGTGGGGGCTGCCCTTCCAGAACAACTGGTTGCCGCGGGCGTGGCACTGCACGCAAGCGGCATTCTTTTCCGCCACCGTGTTGTGGGAATCGCTGGTGAAGCGGACGGGAATGGTGTCCTTGCCGCCTCCGGCCTCGACGTGGGCTTTACCCGGACCGTGGCAGGACTCGCAGCCGTGCGCTTCATCCGGCGTGCGGGGGTGCGCCATCACCTTGCCCATTACCGTATTCCTGAAGCGGCGGTTCTGATCGTCGTGGCAGGCTACGCAGGTATCGCTGCCGACGTAGTCGCCGTCCGCCTTCGTGGGCGCGCCTTTGGCCGCCTGCGGTGGCGCGACCGCCTTCTCCTGGTTGAGGTTTGCATTCGGGCCCGTCAGGGAGAATTCCCGCGGGGCTGAACTGGACTGGGCCCACGTCGCAGTGACGGCGACACCCAGCGCGGCAACAGTAAGGATTGCTCGTATCCAAGTCATACGGCTTAACCTGACCTCCTTTCGAGGTCCCAACCCAGGTTGAGAAGGAAGGCACTCTGGGCCGAGCCAAGGTCGTGATCCGAATCCGTGCGGGCCCGATTGATCTTGCTTGCAGCTGCCTGCGAGCCGATGGCGCCTAGTTGGCAAAATGCACGGGAGAGTTTCCGACAAAAGCTGCTTAGATTCTTGTGATTTGCGTCACACAACTGACAGGGATTGTCCATCTTCGGGAAACAGTATCGAACTGGTTAATCCCCCGAAGTTCCGGGCTTGAAGGTTCGTAGCTGGCTTGCGAAGAACGGAGGAACAGCCCTTCCCCATCTGTCTGCCAGCAACTCGTCCGTAGCGGGCTATTGCACACGCGTGCTCTGGGAAGGAGTGCAGGCGCGACTTCGGCTCCATCCGAGGGTCCGGACCCGCTCGTAGGCGGAATGCAGATCCTGGCTGAGGAGGTTGATGACCTGCATGCAGGCCTCGCGATGCGCACGCAGGAAAGCGAGCAGTTCCTTGCGCCGGATGAAGGCGACCTGGAGCGGATCCAGAGCCTCGGCGGTAAGTTCGTAACTCGAGCCTGACAGGCAGGCGCTCATGCCCAGGATCTCTCCGGGGTGGGCAATGCGCAGCAGCAGGCGCCGACCGTGGTCGGAGGATACGGAGAGCCTGACCCGGCCGCGGCAGAGAATGTAAATCCCCCGCGTGGGATGGCCCTCACGGAACAGGGTTGCACCCCGGGCATATTCACTGATGCTCTTGATCTGATCGAAAAGCCGCAAGGCTTGGGGAGGAAGATCGCAAAATACCCGCGGCCGCAGTTCGCATCCAAGACAGCTGGGATGATTAGCGCTTTCCATGCCCTGTAGATAGCTCCCACGGGGGTTATCACACAGTGACTCGAGTCACTATTTTTCGTGATGGGAAAAAAGGACCGGCGAGGGGAGATTTCCGGTCCCTTCGAGAAGCCACTCAGGAATTGCTCGCCAGCGCTTTCAAAGCTCCCTTGTTGCGGATGAGCAGGGTTGAACCCTTCGACTGCACGATCTGCCGCTTCTTGAGATCAGCAAACAGCCGGGTCACGGTCTCGCGTGAGGTACCGATCATCTGCGCAATCTCCTCGTGCGTCAGGGACAGCTTGAGGCGAGGTTCCAGCTTGTTCTGCTCGCCGTTCTTGGAGCTCCAATCCAGGAGCAGCTTGGCCAGTTTCTCCGCCGCGGAGTGCGAGAGGCCGAGGGAGCGAATCTCGTGGCAAGCGGCGTTGTACTTGTCGCTGAGCTGCTCGGCGACGCGGAAGCAGGCGTCGGCGTGCTCACGCAGGAAGCGGAGAAAATCTTCGCGCTTCACGAAATTCACCTGGCAGGGATCTAGTGTCTCGGCGGTCAATTCATAGGCTTTGCCTGAGACGCAGGCGCTCAGGCCGAGAACCTCACCCGGCTCGGCGACTTTGAGGATTAGAGTCTTGCCGTCGGTGGAGCAGATGGACAACTTGACCCGGCCCTTGCAGAGCACGTAGATGCCGCGCGGCGCCTGGCCCTCCACGAAGAGCACGGCCCCCCGCGGATAGGCGGTCGCGTACTTTATGGTCTCGAAGGATTGCAGGGCCGCGGTGGGCAAATCGCAGAACAAGCGGTCGGCGCGCAGCTTGCAAGTAAAGCAACTCTCTATGATATCCAGCCCGTAAGGTGATAGCACGGCACAACCTCCTGTGACACTAATGCCCGACATGGACGATGCGTCCCCAAAGAAGACCCCGCAGGTCCTTTGACCGCACGCGGGAGAACGGGCTTCGCCATATTTCCGGGGTCGACGGGCACACCACGCCTGCACTCGGCCGACCCGGTTGTGATCAGTATCACGAGGGTAGTGTCTGCCCGCCCCAAGGGGATGGCTGTGACCAATCTCACAACTAGCTGTGAGCACGGCGTCAGCCGGTTACCGGACCGCCGACGCGGAATTCGTAAATCGCTGATCCAATGCGGGATGGCCCCCTCCGTTTCGGGAAGTTAGGGAGTGCGCCTCCAACGTGCCAGGATCAGGGCTTCCGCAAGTGGCCTCTGGAATTTGCTGAAATGACGCAGCACAATAGGTCACGGTGACTAAACTCATTTGTCTTGCCAGATTGCCGCTGGCCGTAGGCGTCTTTCTCCCGGCTACCTGCCTTCTAGCCGCCTGGCTAGGAGGGCAAGGCTTTTCCTTGGCAGCTTCGGCTCAATTATCCCAACCGAAAGGAGGAGCAGCGATGAACCTGCAAATCTCTACTGCCGCCTTCTCGCCGGACGGCGTGATCCCCAGGCATTACACATGCGACGGGGCGGACATCTCTCCCGGCCTTTCCTGGAGCGAGCCTCCGAGCGGAACTCGCTCCCTGATACTAATCGCTGACGATCCGGATGCGCCGGTCGGTCTGTGGACGCACTGGCTGGTGTACGACCTGCCGGCCACATTGCGCCAACTGCAGCAAGGCTTCACGAAGGACCGGGACGTGGCAGGCGGGGGCCACCAGGGACAGAACGACTTTCGCAAGATCGGGTATAACGGACCCTGTCCGCCGCCGGGGAAGCCTCATCGCTACTACTTCAAGCTGTTCGCCGTGGATGCGCCCTTGGGCCTGAAGGCGGGGGCAACCCGTAAAGAAGTGGATGCGGCCCTGAAGCAGGTGCGTGTTCTGGCGCAGGCGCAGCTGATGGGCAAGTACGGACGATAAGGTGCAGCCCTGTGGGGCCTGCGAATATTCGTGATCGAGTGATTTTGGGATCGCGGCGACGGCACATTCCCATCGTCGGTTGTTTCCTCAGCGCTAGGGAACCTTTTTCACCTGCGATGGAGCGGGTTCGGCGCTCTCCTGCCAGGCGGTGTACCAGAGATTCAAGAGCATCTGGCTGCCAGCCGCCAGGCGATGGCGGATAAAGTCAATGGCTTCAGGTGATCCTTCGCCTTCCAAGCCGTGATTCTTTTCGATCTGATAGACCTGCTCCACCAATCGGTGAGAGTCGCGCAGGTAGCGAATGTAGTCGTGAAAGGGATCTTGAAGCATGGCGGGACGCGCAACCAGGTCAGCGAACTTCAATCGCGCGAGATGGGCGGCGACAAAAGTGCCTTCGAACTTCCAGTGAATATCTTTGGCGGTGGTGTAGCCGTTGGGATTGTCTCCGATCCAGCCGTTGAAATGAATGGTGGTGTGCAGGGGATTGGAGGCGTCAGCGACATAGTGTCCCAGCCAGCCTGCGTAGAAGACGATGTTCTGCTCCACGATGGCAGTGGGCTTGTGTTCCTGCCGGAGCCGACGGTACTCGCGGAACGCAGCCTTCAGGCGGCCATAGATCTCCATGGTGATGTAGGGCTGCAAGCCGACTCTCTCCGGCAGGTAGTCGTCAGAGTGCTCAGCCAGGCGGGCGCGCTTGGCATAGAGCCACTGGTAAAACTCGTATCGGCCCGACGAAAATTCCTGGAGATCGTCGACGCGCTCGAGATCGATGAAGTGGTCCGGTTCTTGGGAATTCTTAAGTGCGTATTCACTCTTCTCGCGCCAGCGGTCGGGCTCGGGGCCGAGGTAGGCGATGCGGTCTGCCGACCTGCGTAAAAACAGCGGCATGTTGGGTGGGACCTTGAGGGCGGCGGTTCTGTTGATGGCCGTGTGGCCTTCGTCGCCCCAGGCGAAAGCCGGAGAAGGGGAAATAAGGACGAAAGACGAGAGCAGAAGAAATGCGATTCGGGCCAGCCGGCAAGAGAGCAAGTTCAGCTCCAGATGCGAGGATTGGTGATCATGGATTGATATCAGCGGGTCGAGCGGAGTGTCAAACCGAAGAAGTGCCTAAAGTGACACGCTAGAACGCGTCTAAAGGGGAGACTTCAGGGGTTTAGCCAGGGTTTGGGAGGAACCCGCCCGGCTGACGAAGTGAAGTGCTGACCTTCGTCAGCCGAGCCGGTCGTGGACAGCGCATTTTTCTACTGCATGGCCCTTGGACCCTGTGGCCCTGGTCGGTCTTAGAGGCCTCCCTGGCGCAGCCTGGTGAGGGTATCCACCGGCTTGGTTGTGCGGTGGTACACCCAGCGGGCTACCAGAATGCCGAGCGCAACATAAAGCGAGCGCCACATCGTTGCTCTCCCCTGTTTGAGATTGCGAGAGGGTTACTCCGCTTGGCACCGGCGTTCGGAGGGAGCGGTACTACGGTTCAATTCCCTCTACGACCTTCCGTGTGCAATCTAGGACGACGGCATGGCGGAGTAAACATCGCTTTAGTAATCGGCTGAGTAATAGCAAGGGTTTAGAGGTGGTTACCTCGGTGCCCAACTCCAGGGGTCATGCCAAAGCGCGGTTGCCGGGCAACGGCCCAATCGGGCGCTCCGGGTCTCCAGATACCACGTGGCGGAAGGCGGATTGGATGGGGGAAAAGCTTGGGCGGCTCCTTGGGCCGTCCGCGCCTATGCCCAGTAGGTGCGGTCAAGGGTCCGGTACTAGATCGCCTCGGCGATGTGCTTGGGATCGATCTGGGCAGCCTGTTCGAGGTCGGCCACGGTGCGCGCAACCTTCAGGATGCGGTCGTGAGCGCGCGCGCTGAGTCCTTGCTGGGTGATGGCCCGCTCCAGGAGACGTTCACAGTCAGTGGTGAGGTCGCAATAGGCGCGGATCTGGCGCGGCCCCATCTGGGCGTTGCTGTAGATACGCTCCCCGGCTTTGGCGAAGCGGTCGAGCTGGATCTCCCGCGCTTGCATGACGCGCCGGCGAATCTGCTCCGAATCTTCCGGACTGGCCCCGGATCGCAGTTCCTTGTACTTCACAGCGGGAACGTCGATGTGGATGTCGATGCGGTCCAGCAGTGGGCCGGAGATCTTGGAGACGTAGCGCTGGATCATCGGCGGGGTGCAGTGACATTCGCGGGAGCGGTCGTTGAAATAACCGCAGGGCCGCGGGTATCTTCGTTGCTGAGGAGACTAATCCCAAGGCTCTCAACGCGATAGTCGGCGACGCGAATTTCAGGGACCATTGCAGAGAGTATCTGACGCTTCTGCTCGCGGGTCCAGTATCTCCATTCCACTAGCGGCGCGAACGCCTTGATCAGCTTGCGAACGTCTAACGAAGCAGGCGGGCTCTCCCGCGCCAGAAGGTCTTGGGCAACCCCAATATCGTGGTCAATAGCAGACAGACGGAGGTCACGCCCTTCCCTGTTTATCAGCCCCTCAACGAAACCATCGATCACACGCGCACGCTTTTCACGTAGTGTGCGTATATCCAAAGTGAGCCTTTGCACGCGGGAGGCGGAGACGTTTTCCTCGTTGCGGCGCTTTAACTCCTCAACGCATCGTCTTACAAATTTTGGATTCGTCAGCTCGCTGGCAAAAAGGAGGTCTAGTGTGGGTTCTAATCTTTCGCGAGCCATGTATTTCGTTCGGCAGTTGTGGCGGCTCCTCCGCCCTCGACACGTGTAGTAATCGCGCCGCGCCAGTGCCGTGTGCACAGGTTCGCCACATGCGGAACAGGTCAGGAAGCCGTTATACGTAAAGCGGTGTTCGTAATCGTTTCGGGACCTCCAGTGCTTTGCCTGTTTCAGGTCCATGATTCGCTGGACCGCCTGAAATTCCTCTTCTGAGACCAGCGGTTCGGCAATCACTTTGACCCGGATTACCTCTTCGGCTGAGCGGTAGATCTTCCGGCGATCTGCCTGCCGTCCGTTGACGCTGGCATACCGCCCTGCGGTTGACGTATCACGCTTTTTGTCGATCACGCGCCAGCCTGTCCAGATGGGATTACGCAGAACAAGGTGCGCTCCTCTGGGAGTCACACCCACGAGTTTTGCCAATTGAGAATAGCTCTGGTTACCAGCGAGAAACTGGCGAAAAGCTTCCCGTATTCGCTCAGCTTCTGGTTTGTAGTAGAAGCCCGTGCCTTCCGCGTAGCCCACTCCGTATGGCAACACGATTTGACTTTGAGCCAATTCTCCTCGGCGTCGCTTCGCTTCCTTTGCCGTCCAGATGCGTTCGAGGATCTCTGTGCGCTCCAGGCCCGCAATGGCAGCCCGGATCGTTCCCATCAGTCGTCCCGTCTTGCTCGTCAGGTCAAGTGGTCCCTCGGGCAAATACAGGACCGTGTTGGAATCTACGAACGCCTGGAGCAAGGCGTAGTCGGAAAAATTCTCCGGCCGCATTAGCCGCGAAAATTCGCGTGTGACGACCCCATCAATATCGGGAGATTGAATGAATTGAATCAGTTGCTGCATTTCAGGCGCCAGCAGGACGGAGGCACCTGACACGTCGGAGATTTCGATTGACTTGACGATTTCGAGGCCATAGTGCGCACAGGTGCGCTCGTTGACGGCGTGCTGTGCCGGGATTGAGGCACGGTCATCCGCTGCCTGGCCTTCAGTTGATACGCGAATCAGTTCGATTGCCTTCTTCATAGAGTCCACACAAGTGCCGTGCAAGTCCCAACGCTCTGTCGCTGTCGCCCGATTGTAATGCCGCTCGCAAATTGTCTAGCACGACCATGCGCTGACGGCCAATCTCGAGGATCGCGTCAACAACTCCCGATATTGATACAGGCGCTGCTCTCGCTGTATCTCGCTCTCGACCGCTGTGTTCTCGCGGCCGCCCGTTATTGTCTCTGTCACTCATTCGGTCGGTTTCCCCACTTGCCACCGGGCTCGTCGCCAGTCATACTCCCCGGCTCTTCATACTGCCATTGCACGCTTTTGTCCCATGCCTTTCGTTGGCGCCCATTCTGTTCGCTCCAGCGTGACTCCGCCGTTTGGCTGGTCCTGAATCTTCCAGTAGATCGGCCGTACCGGGTCAGCTGCTTTGGTTTCAAATTTCATTTGCCGGACCTGGCTCTCTTCGTCAACCAAACGCACTCCGATCAAGAACTCGGCAAACCCACCTATCGCCGTGCTGCCGCGAGCCCATTCCGACAGGGTCATGGCCTCCTCCCACTGTTTTTTCGCGTGGTGGATCACCAAAACCTGACAGCCGACTTCGTTGCGGATGTGATCGACGCACTTCAACACCTGCCGCATCTCTGAATTGTCGTTCTCGTCCTTGGCGTGCAGGACGTTCAGCACATCCAAAATGCAGAACTCAGTCTTGTGTCGCTTTAGGTTGTTGATCAGCAAACGCAAGTCTGAGGGTGAATCGAGTAGCAAGTTCTTAATCTCTGACCGCGATGACACCCACAGCCATTGCTTCACGTCTTCCTCAGAAAGCCCGTTGCCTGCGATGTAGCGGCGGATACGCCGCGCGGTGGTGCCAGCATAATCTTCACGGCTCACCACAGCCGTGCGGGTCCGCTTCACGGGAAAGCCGAGCCACGGCACGCCGACCGCCAGACTCACCGCTAATCCCACAGACACGAAACTTTTGCCGGCTTTTGGCAGTGCGACCATTATCCCGTTGGTTCCAACTTCGATCACCCCATCCACACGCCACTCGATTTGCTCCTGGTACTGGTTCATGAACTGTGTGACGTTCAAGAAAATGTCCTGATCGCGTACCGCGGTATCAGCAGCAATCGATATGGCCGAAGTTTCGAGGTCTTTCAGAATGTCGCTAGGTTTTTCACCCTGGTTGTAAGCTCTAGAAACGGCTTTGTTCCCGGATGCGATGATGTCGCGTAGCTGTTTCTTCTCGTGGAGGATCCGGATGTGGTGATCAATGCTCGTCCGTACTGGTACACCTTCCGTCAGGGAAGCCACATAACCAGCGCCTCCTATCGCGTCTAGTTGGCGCCGAGTACGGAGAAGCTCCCCGACCGTAATAAAATCCGCCGCCACACCGTCCGCCCACAGCTCCAGCATGCAACGATAGATCTTGCGGTGGGAGTCCAGTGTAAAGTGATCCGGGGTTAGTGATTCCGCTTGGGCGATGAAGGCGTTATTCAACAGCATCGCCCCCAGCACAGCTCTCTCTGTATCGACAGAAGCCGGAAGTCCCATATCAAAGTGATCCTTCACTGAACACCCGCCTGCTGCTTATTGCTTTCGTGGTTCCACATTCGCGCATATGCCGACCAATGGGCCGACTCCCCGTTGCCGATGCCGTAAAAGAACTGCGGCGCCTTGTAGTATTGCCTTTGTACTGACAGGTAGAGCTTGGCCGACTCCTCGATCATTTCCCGCGTCACATTCTCTTCTCGGAGCAGTGCATCAATCCGCGCAGCCAGCATCGGCACATCCACCGTGATCAGCCTCTTGTCACCTGGCTGGCGCTCTGGCCACATGAAAATTAGGGAGTTCACGATCTCTCCCACCTCGGTAGGGTATGGCGCAAGAATCTCCGTCCGGTTTCGCCTTTTCCGCTTGCGAGACCTAACTCCGCCTGCTTCCCCCTCTTTGAGGGGGTTAGGGGGAGTAGTTTTCTGACCCTGACCCTGACTCTGACTCTGACTCTGAGCAATGCCATTAGCAGTGCCATTGGCAGTGCCGTTTGCACTGCCACTCGCGCAAGTCTTTTGGTTGTAACGCTGGTTTGCGTTCTTTCTGGCCTGCTCGGATCGCAGTTTTTCTTCCTGCATGCGGCGGCTGTAGAGTCTTCCGTCCTGCAACTCGAATAGCGGTTGGCAGTGCGGTTTGCACTGCAAGACGTACTGCAACGGGCGGCGTATCTTCCTGGCTAGCTCTTCCGGGTTGTCCGGGCAGGATCCCTCAAGGTGGCAGATGGCCCACATGCGAACGAGCAAGCCTTCCGCTTCTGGCGCCATATTGTCCACCCCAGCGTCTAAGAGGTAATCGCCTGCATAAAACTTGAACCACGGCTGATGGGCCATCACCAAGTCCCCTCTTCTGGATCTGACCAGCGGCGAATCGAAGCGGTTGGGAGCAGCGGCGCCTGCGAAGGGCTCGGGGTAGCCAGTGTCGGCAACTCCGGCGCTCCCAGCTCCAGCCGAAAGAAGCCATGGACTTGTCCGTCGTGGCGTTCCGTGCGGTTAACGATCCTGAACCCCAACTCGCGAAGCTCCTTCACGCGGGCGCTGTAGTGCAAGCTGATCCGGGATAGCGCCACGCTTGGGACCTCGGCCCCGCGGGCGGCGAGGAGTACGTCGAGAATCCGCTGGCGCTGACTGTGGCGCTC
>DATHDM010000390.1:0-34211 GCA_035319065.1 Terriglobales bacterium | reverse complement strand
TTGAGGCAGTGTGCGCCACCTGAATTTTCCGCCACATTTCCCCCAATGCTGCACACTTGCTGCGAGGAGGGATCGGGCGCGTAAAAGAAGCCGGCGGTGGCTACCTCCTGGGAGACGCTGCTATTGATGACGCCGGGTTCGACCACCACCCGGGCGTTTGGGTAATCCACCTCGAGGATGCGTGTCATCCGCGCCAGGCTGATCACGATGCCGTTTTCAATGGGCAGCGCACCGCCGGACAGGCCGGTTCCCGAACCCCGGGCGACAAAGGGAATCTTCTCTTTCTGGCACAGACGTACGACGGCTTGCACCTGCTCGGCCGAGGTAGGCAAGACCACTGCCGCCGGCATCACCCGGAAGTTCGTGAGCCCGTCGCATTCATAGGTGCGCAACTGCTCCGGCTCGGTGATGAGGCCCTCGTCGCCCACCACCCGCCTGAGCTCGCTGAGGATTGGGGGGTTCATGGATCACATTCCGGGAATTGGTTCTCGACTCCCTAAACAACAGTCGGCTTACGCTTGTCTTCCTCGTCACCAGTTTCCAGCGCTGCTCCTCAATCCGCGCTTATCTGCAATGGAGCAGCCTCCTTCACCGCGGGGAAAATGTCGAAAATGTAATCGTGCGCCTCGAGCGCTACCTTGGACATTTTTCCAGCCTGCACGCGCTGCACGACCTCTTCCCGCGACAGATCAAATACTGCGTCAAGGATCTGCGCGCGCTCCGGTGCGTTCGCCTTGCCCACCTCGAACAGCACGCGCGCGCTGTGCTGGATGTAACGCGGCGAGAGCAACTGCCGCTGCAGCAGCTCCATGATCACCGGAGCTTTGGAGCGGTCGAAGCGCCCAGGATCGTGACGCCGGTCCATTTCGGCGAAAAATTCCGCGGTCCACTCGTTGTGGTAATTCCACACCCGGTCGAACATCTCGCGGGTGAACGGGGTGCCCGCCTTCACCGGTTCAGCGTCCTTCGCCAGCTCGACCCCGTCTTCGGTGAGGGTGGAGCGCTTGAACACGCCATCCTTGGTGATGGCTGCCTGGTGCGCCGCCAGTTGCCACAGCCAGGAGACATTAATGCGGTACGTTGCCAAATCATTCATGAAACGCAGTTTCAGCTCGTAGTCGTCTATGGCAGCTGCGAAGTTGCCGTTCAAAATCTGGAAGCCGTAATTGGCAGCCATGTAGAAGGCGTGCTGGATGTGTTCGATCGTCACATCGCCTTTCGGCACGCTGTAAATCTCGTCCCAACGTTGTGGCGAAAAGATTTTTTCCGGGGTGTCTATCATTTCCTTGCTGACCACAGTTGGCGTGATCTTCCCTTGCGCGTTCAGCAGCCCGCGCGACTGCAGGAGGCTGTGCTCGGCGTCACTGAGCCCGCTCAACACCGTCGGCACCGGCTTGCCTTTCACGTCCGCGGTCTCCAGCTTTGCCTCCAGGCGCCCCTGAAGTTGCGCCACCGAGAGTCGCATCGGCTCATTGCCGGCCGCCACATACGCCGGCTCCGGACTCGCCACCCAGCTCTGCCTGTAAGCGTCATACAGACGGCCCTTGGCTTTGCCGGCGAGAATCTCTTCCAGTGTCGGCTGCCCGAGGTGCGCCCCTTCCGGAACGAACGTCAGTCCCAGCAGGCGCTCGCGCAGCTTGTCAATCACCACGGCGCGTAGCGCCAGCGGGTTATAGCGCGAGCGGCCATAGGGATCGCTGGGTTGGTAAATCATCACCGCTGCCATGCCGCCTATAGGCGCCGCCTGGGTTAACTCGCCCTGCTTCATGCCCGCCATCAGCATCATCAGCGAGTTGTAGCGCTGGTAGGCGATCATAGTCGGCGTGGCCATGCCGACCGTCTGCGGGTCGGGGAACACGCCCTGGGGATCGCCCTTCCACATCTCGATAACGCTACCCAGGTAATCCCAGCGGCCGACATTGGTTCCCAGAAGCCGCCGCCGCAGCGTCCAAGCGATCGCCGGAAGTCTGCGCCCGGCATTTCCCTCTTCATAAAGAACCTTGATCTTCAGCGTCCCGAGCGCCAGGCCGACGATGGATTCGATCCGTGAGAGCAGCTTCTCCAACACGAACGCTTCGCGCGGTGTCTGCAGTTTGGGAATGTAGAAGTACACGCCGCGACCGCTGCGCTTCAGCGCGTCGTAAAGAAGGAACGTCCACAGCACTGTCACCGCGATCATGCCCGGCACCGGTTGTCCGTCCACTTCAATCTGATCGTACTTGACGTGCATGCCCGGCGGCCGGTTGAATCGGGTCGGCCATTGCGCCGGAGGCTTGTTGATCCGGTATGTGCGTTTCTGACCTTTTTTCGCGACTTCATACGGCCGGTCCTGCCAGTGGCCCTGGTGGATTTCCAGCGCATTCTGCAGTGCCGCGTACACCCCGATCGGCTGATCTTCGGGCGCGCCGTTGGGGCGGAAGTGCGGGGGCGAAGCATCTTCCCAGTCGGGCATGTTGACCGCCGCGGGACTGTTCAGCGCGTTGAACGCCATATCGAGCGGCGCCCAAGGGCCTGTCAGCTCCAGTCCGGGATTTTGCAGGGGATCCGCATCGGCCGGAATCGGCACTTCGTCATTCAAACGCCACCGGTATTGGCTTTCCCGTCCTAGGAAGTTGTCGATCATGCCCTGCACCACCTGCCGGAAGGTCCACGGCTTGCCGGTAACAGGATCGTCGTAAGACTCCTCCCATTTCGGCCAGGCATACTTGAGGCGCACCGGCGCCGGCGCCGCCAGCAGCTCCCGTCGCGCGCTGAGCACCTCCGCAATGTCCCCGCGCAGCTCCCGGGTGAGGGTCGCGATCGTATCCTCGACGCTCACTTCGCGGCCGTTGACTCTCTTCTTGCCAAACAGCTCGGAGAACTGCTGCAGCACTTCGGCCTGGATCATGGCTGGTCCTCCTGGAAAACTACCGCCGCTCTCGCGGCAGGCAGCGCAAACAATACATCGTAGCGCAGCCGGCGGCCGCAGCTTTGGCTTTGTCCGGTCGACGCATTCCCGTTTTGACCTGTCCTGACTCCCGACTCTTAGTGTTGTCGGCCGTTTAAGGTCACCTCAACCCGTCCTCGAGTTTTCATTACTTCACAAACGTCAGGCCGTGCGGTACGAGATGTGGCACTACGTAAGCATAGGCCATCACGATCACGCCGACGATCGCACCCAGCGCAATCGAGTGCCAGACCACGAAGCGGAAGATCACGCCCTCGTTGCCCACCTGGTTGGTAGCGGAGGTGGCTACCACGATCGATTGCGCGTCCACCATTTTTCCCATCACGCCGCCGGCGCTGTTGGCCGCCGCCATCAGCACGGGATCGAGATTGAGCTGCTTGGCGGTAATTACCTGCAAGCTGCCAAACAGCGCGTTGGACGAGGTATCGCTTCCCGTCAACGCCACGCCCAGCCACCCGAGGAACGTGCCGAAGAAAGGAAAGAACCAACCCGTCCGGGTGAAGGCCAGGCCCAGAACCGCATCCAGGCCCGAGTAGCGGGTAACAAAGCCCAAACCCAGCATGAACGAGATGGCAACCACCGCCAGCTTCATGCGCTTGAGGGTGGTCCAGAAGATCTTCACCAACTCGCCCGGCCCCAGACCCAGCAGCAGCCCGGATACGATGGCCGCCAGGAAGCAACCTGTTCCCGTCGCCGAAAGCCAGTTGAAATCGTAGCGCGCCGCCTCGGGCGTCGGCTTGCTCACCACGGGAGCCGCGCGCGAGACAGCGCCATGCAGGTACGGCACGTTCCATCCCGGCGGGCCAGGCCGTTTCTTTCCATCGGGAAGCATGACGGTGAAGGCCGGCGTGGTCGCCTTGTTCATGGCCAGCTTGATGCGGGGGAGCCCCCACAGCAGTACGAACAAAGAGAGTATGGCAAAGGGCATCCAGGCCTTGGCTATCTGCCCTCCGCTGTAGTGGTGAATCTTGGCAGGCGTTCCCGGGACCTCCCAGGTCGGCCCTTCATCGTCCTTGATTTCCTTATCGGGAGCGCCGGGGCCGCCATCATCATGGTCGAATCGCCAGATGCGTTTCGGTTTCCAGAAATGCAGGAAGACAACGGTGGCAACCAGCGAGACCACGCCACCCGCAATGTCCACCAGGTTGCTGTCCACGTGGTTGGACCAGAAGAATTGTGTCAGGGCGAATGAGATACCCACGACCAGAATTGCTGGCAGCACTTCAAAGGTTTCCGACCAGCCCACCATCGCCCGCACCAGCCAGAACGGCACGATTACTGCGGTGAAGGGCAGGATGCGTCCGATCATCGCGTTCAGATCGGATTCCGGCAGCGCGGTGACCGCGGCCAGTGTGTGCACGGGAGTGCCAATGGCGCCCCAGGCAACCGGGGCGGTGTTGGCGATCAGGTTCAGCGCGGCGGAGTGAAACGGCTTGAAGCCAAGCCCGATCATGAATGCGCCGGCAATGGCCACGGGGGCGCCAAATCCGGCGGCTCCTTCAATGAAGGCGCCGAAACAGAACGCCACCAGCAGCAGCTGCAGGCGGCGGTCCGCGGTGATTCCCGCCACCGACTCCTTCATGATCTCAAACTGCCCGGTGTGTACGGATATGTCGTAGAGGTAGACCGCCGCCAGCACGATCCACGCGATCTTGAGCACCCCGAAGGCGACGCCGTAGAAGAAACTCATGCCCGCCAGCGCCAGAGGCATGTGAAAGAAGATCATCGCCACCAGGATGGCGGTGAGCGCGCCCGCCATCGCGCACCAATGCGGGCGTATGCGCAAACCGGCCAGCATGGTAAACAGAACAATAATAGGTAGCGCAGCTACCAGGGTGGATAGCCACCAATGTCCGAAAGGGTCGTACACCTGGGTCCAAGTCATTGCTCCTCCTGACGAGAACAGCGATTCGACTGCCAGGTAACCCACCACCGTGCTAAACCGCATGCATTGCGTAGCTTCAGATATGCTTGCACAGGGCTCTTGTCAAGAGATATTCCACGGAAACTCTCGCCCAAAACTGGCTTCTGGAGAGGCGAATGCTCCCGGCCAGCCTGATTGTGTTCCTACCCGCCACCTTTGACTTGAGCGCCTTGTGGGCCTATGATTTCCCCCCGCAGGCCGGCCCTCGGCACGGTGGAGGCAGAAGATGGAATACAAAGTGAGAGAGAGTAACGGTGTAACGATCCTGGACCTCGGCGGACGCGTCAGCCTGGGCGAGGCCATCGCGTTCGGTCCCGGCAGCGGCACCTCGCTCCGAGATGTCGTGCCCAATCTGCTGAGAGAGGGCAAACGAAAGATTCTCTTGAACTTGAAGGACGTCACCTACATCGACAGCTCGGGCGTGGGCGATATCATCAGCGCCTTTACCTCCACCCGCAATCAAGGAGGGGAACTCAGGCTCACCAGTCCCAGCCCCCAGGTCCGGGAGCTCTTTCAGATCACGAAGTTATTTACCATCCTCGACATCAGCGAGGACGAAGCGTCTGCCTTGCGGGCTTTCGCCAGGGCAAGCCAGCCAAGTACTTCCGTGGCTTAGGCAGGACTAGCGCGTCGCCCTGGTCCTCTTGGCCTAAGCGGGGGATTGAAAGTACTGCTTCTTCTCAAGGAACTCTCTCGCGACCGTGACCGGGTCCACCTTGCGGCCATCAACGGCGTAGTTCAGCCGGCGCATTTCTTCGGCAGTAATCTGTCCTGCCATTCCCTGCAGGCACCTCTTTATCGGAGGAAAGAGCTGCAGGGTCTCCGGCCGCACGATAGGCACGGCATCGTAGGGCGGAAAATAGCGGCGGTCATCCTGCAACACGACCAGGTCGAGAGCAGCGATCAGGCCATCGGTGTTCGATCCGGCCACAACATCCACCTGGCGGTTTTCCAGAGCTCGATAGAGCAGTCCGAGATCCATCACCCGCGGGGCTTCAGCGAATCGCAGACCATACGCCGCTACCAGGCCCGGGTAGCCGTCCTCACGCTCCAGAAATTCGTAGCCAATGCCCATTCGTAGCTGGGGAGCGTGGGGCGCGACGTCGGAGAGCGTTTTCACATTCATTTGCCGGGCCTCAGGACCCCGCATCACGATGGCGAAGCTGTTGTTGAAGCCCAGCGGCGGCATGACCTCGAGCCGCCAACGGCGTTGATACTCCGACTTGACCGCCTGATACACGGCTTGCGAATCGCCGCGCTGCGCCGATTTCAAGATCGCAGTCAGGGCGGTGCCTGTGTATTCCACGTAGAGATCGATTCTTCGCGCCAGCAAGGCTTGATGGCAGATGTACGTGCCCGCCAGATAGAAGCGCCGCTCGACCGGCAGGCTGGCGGCCTTCTCCAGGTATTGTGCCAGCAACTCGCCGAGGATCAGCTGTTCGGTGAAGTTCTTGGAACCAATTGTGACCTGCCGGGAACGCGGCCGGCAGCCAGCGAAAAACAACGACAGCGCCGCCAGAAGGGCCCGCCGCGTCATTGGCGCCCGTGGCGATGGCGAAGCAGGACACGCTGCAATCCCCCGAGCGCTGCATCGGCCAGCAGGGCCAGCAACGCAGCCGGGATGGCCCCGGCCAGGATCACGTTATTGTCCACCATGGAAAGCCCGCGAAAGATGAATTCTCCCAGGCCGCCGGCGCCGACCGCCGCCGCGATGGTGGCCACCCCCACCGCAATTACCGTGGCTACCCGGATGCCAGCAATAATCACTGGCCCTGAGAGGGGCAACTCCACTCGCCAAAGCAACTGGGCGCTGGTCAAGCCCATGGCATTGGCCGCGTACCTCACCCCGGGATCAACGCCGGTAATGCCGGTGTAGGTGTTGCGAACCACGGGCAGGAGGGCATAGAGCGTCAAGGCGACAATTGCCAACCGTCCTGCCCGCAATCCCAGCCACGGAACCGGCATCAGCAGGCCGAACAGGGCCAAGCTGGGAACGGTCTGCATCACGTTATTGAAGCCCAGCACCGCCGGCGTCCACTTTGGCCGACGCGTCAAAAGAATGCCCAGCGGCACCCCAATTACCACCGCCAGGAACATCGACGCTGCCACCAGCCACAAGTGCTCGCCGGTGAGAGTAAGCACCTCCTGACGGTGGTTCGAGAGGAAACGAATAAAGTTCATGCCCATCCCCGTTCAGCTCTCAAAGATCTTCTGCATGGCGCGGAACGACTCTGCGTAAGACTTGGCTACCGGGATGTCCGAATTCAGGAACTCGTGGGGCGTGAAAACGCCTTGCAATCTGCCTCCGTCGATCAGAGCGATCCGATCGCCCAACAGCAACGCCTCGCTTACATCGTGCGTGACAAACACCACCGTCTTGCCCAGGCTTTTCTGCAGTAATCGGAATTCCTCCTGCAATTCCCCTCGCGTAAGCGGATCCGAGGCTCCGAAGGGCTCATCCATGAGCAGGATGGGAGGATCGGCGGCCAGCGCCCGGGCGAGCCCGACTCTCTGCTGCTGGCCTCCGGACAGCTGGTGAGGGTATCGCGACCCGAATTCCTCCAGGCTGAGCCCCACCAGCCTCATCGATTCACGCAAGCGGGCCTCCACTCGCTCTTTCTCCCAGCCCTGCAGGTTCGGCACCAGGGTCACATTCTGGCGGACGGTGTAGTGAGGAAACAGCCCCACCTCCTGGATGGCGTATCCGATGTGCCTGCGCAGCTGAATCAGATTCCACTCCGAGGTAGGTTTGCCTTGCACCCGCACTTCACCGCGGCTGGGTTGCAATAGACCGTTGATCAGTTTCAGCAGGGTGGTCTTGCCGGAGCCGCTTCGGCCCAGGAACATCACGATTTCGCCCTTGTGGACCGCGAGACTCAGGGAGGAAAGCAGCGTGCGATGGTGATCCACCACATAGGAAACGTCCTGAAACTCGATAGTAGCTTCGTGCAATCAGACCGTCCTTGGATGGCGTCAGGATGGTAATTGTTGTTTCCGGACGTCTTCGCAGGCCTCGCGCTCCCTCACGAAGGACGGCCCCTAGACGCCGGAATACGTCGCCCGCTTAAGGAAGTTGCCGGTTCCTGGCTTGCCGTGGAACGCCTCTCCTTCAACCAGGACACGACCCCGCGAGAGCACAACCTCCGGCATCCCGGTGACGGTAATTCCCTCGAACATGCTGTAGTCCACCCGCATGTGATGTGTCCGGGCGCTGATGGTGTGCTGCCGCTTGGGATTGAACACCACCAGGTCAGCATCGCTCCCCACGGCCAGCGTGCCCTTGCGCGGGTAAAGACCGAAGAGCTTGGCCGGGGTGGTAGAAACGATCTCCACAAAGCGGTTGACGTTGAACCGTCCGCCGGCAACGCCGCCGGAATATACCAGGCTCATGCGGTGCTCGATTCCAGGTCCGCCGTTCGGGATCTTGGTGAAATCGTCCTTGCCGAGCTCTTTCTGTTCTTTAAAGCAGAAGGGGCAGTGATCGGTCGAGACCACCTGCAGGTGATCGTGCTGGAGCCCCTGCCACAGCTTTTCCTGGTGCCACTTCTCGCGCAGTGGCGGGGTGAACACATACTTTGCTCCCTCGAATCCCGGCACGTCGAAGTTTTCCAGCGAGAGGTACAGATACTGGGGGCAGGTTTCAGCATAGATGGGAAGCCCGCGGTCGCGCGCTTCGCGCACCTTCTCCAGCGCATCGTTGCAGCTCAGATGGACGATGTAGAGCGGCGAGCCGGCCATTTCTGCCAGAGCGATGGCGCGCGCCGTCGCTTCTGCCTCCGCGGTTGTAGGGCGGGTCAAGGCGTGATACTTGGGTGCGGTCTTCCCTTCCGCCAGCGCCTGCCGCACGATCACATCGATAGCCCCTCCGTTCTCCGCGTGCATGCAGACCATGGCCCCGTTTCTGCCGGTGGTGCGCAGCGCTTTGAAGATGGTGGCGTCGTCCAGCATGAATACGCCCGGATACGCCATAAACAGCTTGAAGCTGGTGACGCCCTCGCGCACCAGCTGGTTCATCTCCTCCAGCCGTGCATCCGGCAGATCGGTAATGATGCAGTGAAATCCGTAATCCCCGATGGCTTTGCGGGAAGCCTTCTCCATCCAGGCGTCGAAAGCAGTGCGCAGGCTCTGACCCTTGTATTGGATGGCGAAGTCGATCAGGGTTGTGGTTCCGCCAAACAGCGCCGCGCGCGTTCCCGTCTCGAAGTCGTCGGAACTGGTGGTACCTCCAAACGGCATGTCCAGGTGCGTATGCACATCGATTCCTCCCGGCAGCACGTAATTGCCGCCGGCATCGATGACGCGAGTTGCATTGTCGCGTGGCAGAGACTGTGCCAGCGCCACCACCTTCTCCCCGCTGATACCTACATCCGCCTTGAAGGTGTCGGTAGCTGTCGCTACCGTGCCATTGGCCACAACGATGTCGAATCCCATGTCCCAAGCCCTTTCCGAACGCGGTGTGCGTGGAATTGTATGCTAGAATCCCGCCACTTTGTTGGTGCGGCACACTGGGAGGAAGGCATGCGGTTCGGGTTTACCCTCAAGCCGGATATCCGCGTCGAGCGGGTGGTAAGTCTGACGCGCCAGGCCGAGGAGGCGGGCTTTGAATACGGCTGGATTTTTGATTCCCACGTACTTTGGAAAGAACCCTTTCCTCTGCTCACCCTGATGGCCGCCAATTCCAGCCGCATGAAGCTCGGACCCTGTGTCACCAATCCGGCCGTGCGCGACATCACGGTGATGGCCAGCCTCTTCGCGACTCTGGACCTGATCTCCGGCCATCGCATGCAGCTGGGCATCGGGCGCGGCGACAGCTCGCGGCGGGTTCTGGGAAAAAAGCCCGTCACCCCCTCCGAGTTGGAGCGCTCCATCGCCGATTTCCGCGCTCTTACCAGCGCCCGGACCATTCAGTACGAGGGTGTTCCCACGCAGCTCTCCTGGGCCAGCGGTTCGCCCCCGGTCTGGATCGCCGGCTACGGTCCGAAGGTCCTGGCGATGGGGGGAAAGATCGCCGACGGAGTAATTCTGCAATTCGCCGATCCCGATCTGATCGAGTGGTGCGTGTCGTTCGTACGCAAAGGGGCGCGCGACGCCGGCCGCAATCCGACGGCCATCGAGATCATGGCGGCTGCGCCGGTTTGGGTTTCCGATGATCTGACGATTGGCCGCGAACATGTGCGCTGGTTCCCTGCCCTGGTCTCCAACCACGTTATCGATCTGCTGTCGCGCTACAAGGAGGAAGAGCTTCCCGCGGCCTTGACCAGCTACGTGCAGCATCGCGGGCACTACGACTACCAGCATCACTGCGAAGTGGGCAGCGGCAACTCAGACTTCGTCAGCGATGAAGTGGTGGATCGCTTCTGTCTGCTGGGTCCGGCCGCAGCACACGTGGAAAAGCTGAGAGTGCTGGCGCGGGCAGGGGTGACGCAGTTCAACATTTATCTCATGTGCGGAGATGAGGAAGATACCCTGGAAACTTATCGCCGAGAGGTAATACCGCAGTTCCAGGGAAAGATGGCCGGGGCTCGATCCTGAGCTGTGGTCATTCTCCGCCCAATCAATCCGGTGATGCCAGATTGCCCACCCTGAGCGGCACCGAGCGCATCAAGGCATAGTACGTGGCGAACGATGACGCGAAGCCCACAAACCAGGAATAGTCGTAAAGAACCCGCAGCCAGGGTATGACCAGCCCGACCAGCGCCATCCCTGCTCCGGTCAAGAGTGCGAGCAGCGCTTTGCCATTGAAGCCGCCCGCATATTCGTACTCTCCACCGCGCAAATACAGGTCCGGAACCACCAGCATGCGCCGGCGGATGATCCAGTAGTCGCAGATCATGATTCCCGCTACCGGGCCCAGCAAGGCGGCATAGCCTCCCAGCCAGCCGAAGATGAAGGTGCGGTGATTGGCCAGTAGCTTCCAGGGCATCATGGCCACCCCCAGGATGCAGGTGATCACGCCGCCAGTCTTGAAACTGATCCGCTTCGGCCACAGATTGGAAAAGTCGTTGGCCGGCGAAACTACGTTGGCGCCGATGTTGACGTTCAGCGTCGCCAGCAGAATCGCCAGCAGCGCGATGACCACGGCAATCGGCGAATGCATGCGGCTGAGCAACTGCACCGGGTCCCAGATCGCGCTGCCATAGATCACAACCGTGGCGGAGGTGACCGCGATGCCGATGAACGAATACAGCGTCATAGTTGTAGGCAGCGCGATCGCCTGCCCGATCGCCTGCGCCTTCTGATCCTTGGCGAAGCGCGTGAAATCCGGCACGTTCAACGAGACGGTGGCCCAGAATCCCACCGTGCCATTCAGCGCCGGTATCAGGAACTTCAGAAAGTCAGAGACGGTGCTGAACTGCGAGCGCGCAGAGAGCATGGGCCCGAATCCGCCGGCGTTGCGGTAGGCCCAGCCCAGCAGCAGCAAGCCCACCAGCAGCAGGATGGGAGCGCTGATGCCCTGCAGGAAGCGAATGTACTCGATCCCCTTGAGGATCACCGCCAGGTTGATCGCCCAGAACACCAGGAAGCAAATCGCGGTGCTGTTGGGCAGCTGCTTCCAGCCCGGCCACAGCGTGGCGAGCAGCGAGTTGATGGCCTCGCCTCCGATCCAGCTCTGAATGCCGAACCACCCGCACGCCACCAGCCCGCGCAGCACGGCTGCGATGTTGGCACCCAGAACTCCGAACGACGCCCGCGCCAGCACCGGAAACGGAATTCCATAGCGGGCCCCGGGGTGGGAGTTCAGCAGCATAGGCGCCAGCACGATGCTGTTGCCCACGAACACGGTGAGCACTGCCTGCTTCCAGTCCATGCCTCCCTGGATCAGGCTCGCCGCCAGCATATAGGTGAGGATGTTGACCGACATCGACACCCAAAGGGCGGCGTAGTTGTAAGTTCCCCAGGTGCGGCGATCGGCCTCCACCGGCGCAAGGTCAGGGTTATAGAGAGCGCTGTCTTCGATATTGCGGGGCAGCTCAGCTGCCTGCATTGCAGCCTTCGGCTGTTTCATCTCCGCCATAAGTTGTGACTGGCTGGCTGTCAGGAAAGCCTGGAAGCAGAACCCTTCAATCGGCAGCCGCGGCCATCTGCCCGCGGCCGGACTGCGCCGTGAGCTTGTGGTAGGTCTCCGGACGCCGGTCGCGGAAGAACTGCCAGACCCGCCGCACTTCCTCGATCATTTCCAGGTCGAGATCCGCTACCAGCACCTCGTCGGAATCGCGGCTGGCTTGCGCAACGATCTTGCCTCGCGGATTGCAGAAGTAACTCTTCCCGTAAAATTCGCCGATGCTCCAGGGCTTCTCCTCGCCCACCCGATTGATCGCGCCAACGAAGTATCCGTTGGCCACGGCATGAGCAGGCTGCTCCAGTTCCCACAGGTATTCCGATAACCCGGCGACAGTGGCGGAAGGATTGAAGACGATTTCCGCGCCATTCAGTCCCAGGATCCGCGCCCCTTCGGGAAAATGGCGGTCGTAGCAGATGTACACCCCCACCTTGGCAAAGCGCGTTTCAAAGACGGGATAGCCGAGATCGCCCGGCGTGAAGTAGAACTTCTCCCAGAATCCAGGATGGCAGTGCGGAATGTGATTCTTGCGGTACTTTCCCAGGTAAGTGCCATCGGCGTCGAGGACGGCCGCGGTGTTGTAGTACAGGCCGGTCATCTCCTCCTCATAGACCGGGAGCACCATCACCATGTGATGCCGCGCCGCCAGCTTCTGGAATTGCCTCACCGTCGGACCTTCGGGCACGCGCTCGGTGAGTTCGTACCAGCGCGCATCCTGCTCGGCGCAGAAATACGGTCCGTAGAACAACTCCTGCAGGCAGAGGATCTGAACCTTCTTCTTTGCGGCCTGCTCGATCATCTTCACGTGCTTGTCGATCATCGCCTTCTTGATTTCTGCCAATGGGCGATCCGTCGCAAGCGCGTTCTTAGCCTGTATCAGACCGCATCGCACCATTCGCGGCATCGAACCTCCAAAGCCTTCTGGATGCACTGCCTATTCCGGCCAGCGGGAAGTGACCACCTTGGTTTCCGTGTAGAAACGGACCGCATCCTTGCCCAGCGCGTGCGCGTCGCCAAAGAACGAGTTCTTCCAACCGGAAAATGGGAAAAAGGCCACGGGCGCGGGAACTCCCAGGTTCACGCCAACCATCCCGGTTTGCACTCCGGCTGCAAAACGCCGCGCCACTTCCCCGGAGCGGGTATAGATCGAGGCAGCATTTCCGTGTTCGGAGCGGTTCACAATGTCCAGCGCCTCGTTAAGATCGCGGGCGCGAATCACCGAAAGCACCGGTCCGAAGATCTCTTCCTTGGCGATACGCATCTCCGGCTTGACGCTGTCAAAGATACTGGCTCCAAGGAAGTACCCATCGTCGCGGGTGGCAGCGTCCTTACGCCCGTCGCGGACCAATTTCGCGCCTTCCTTCTCGCCGATATCGATGTACTTGAGAATACGCTCGCGGGCATCGGGATTGATGACCGGGCCCATCGTTGCGTCCGGTTCCCAACCCGGGCGCAGGCGCATGCTGTCGGCAACTTTCTTTAGCTCTTCCACTAGCTTGTCGCCGATCTCTCCCACCGCCACCACCACGCTGGTGGCCACACACCGTTCTCCGGCGCAGCCGAACGAAGATGCCATCACCGATTCGACGGTGGTCTTCAGGTTGCAGTCCGGCATCACCACGGAGTGGTTCTTGGCGCCACCCAGGGCCTGAACCCGTTTTCCGTTGGCCGCCGCGGTGGTGTAGATGTACCTGGCCACCGGACTGGAACCCACGAAAGAGACCGCCTTGACTCGCGGATCCGCCAGCAGTGCATCCACCGTTTCCTTGGCTCCATGCACCACATTCATCACGCCCGCAGGCAGCCCGGCTTCGTACAACAGTTCCGCAGCGCGCACCGCGGAGCGGGGCACGCGATCCGAGGGCTTCAGCACGAAGGTGTTTCCGCAGGCAATTGCTATGGGAAACATCCACAGCGGCACCATTAAGGGGAAGTTGAAGGGCGTGATTCCCACGCACACTCCGATGGGCTCTCGTGTTGACGCTGTATCTACATCGGCCGCCACCCGCGCCAAGGTCTCGCCCATCATCAGGCTCGGAACCCCGGAAGCGAACTCCACGCACTCCAAGCCTCGCTGGAAGGATCCTTTGGCTTCCTCGCGAGTCTTGCCGTTTTCTTCCGTGACCAACGAGATCAACTCGTCCGCGTGAGCCTCCAGAATCTGACGATAGCGGAACAGCACACGGGCTCGCTGCAGCACGGGAGTTGTGCTCCAGGCGGGAAACGCGCGCTGCGCCGCCGCCACCGCCGCGGAAATCTCCTCCGCGGTGCAGTACGGCACCAGCGCCGCGGGCTGGCCGGTGGCCGGATTCGTCTGAACCTCGGTCCTTCCCCGCGACGTTTGGCGCTTCCCGTCGATCAGAATTGGACAGGGCTTAACATCGACCGACACCGCAGATATCGCCATCGAAACCTCCCCCACTTGCGACCGGCATCGATTCTACACCAGGTTCTCAGGGCTCTGACATCGGCCCGCGGCCGCCAATCACGCACCCAGGCGCGCCCCACACCCGGCTCAGGATTCATTGCACTCGTAGGAGGAAGACATTTTTTTGCATCACCTTCACCGCCATCCCTCTCCAAACAAGCAATGCTGAAATTGGGGTGATTGGACCTTGATTCATCAGCGCGTGCAGTTACCGCCAATTTGCCTCGCTGATCGCTGCATGACTCCATCCATGGGCGGGGAGAAATAGCTTGGCGACTGCGACCCGCGCCATGCCGGTTATCCACCAGAGGCCCACACATAATCCCTGGGCCATTGCGCTCACCGTTACCCTGGCCACATTCATGGAAGTCCTGGATACGTCGATCGCCAACGTGTCCCTGCCACATATTGCCGGAGGGCTCTCGGCCAGCCAGGATGAGAGCACTTGGGTGCTCACCAGCTACCTGGTCTCCAATGCGGTGGTGCTCCCGGTTTCAGGGTGGATTTCGGATCGCATCGGGCGGAAGCGCTTCTACATGAGTTGCGTGTTCCTGTTCACCATCAGCTCGTTTCTTTGCGGCTTCGCTCCCACCCTGCCGCTGCTGATTTTCTTTCGCGTGCTTCAGGGGGCCGGGGGCGGCGGGCTCGCCCCCAGCGAACAGGCCATTCTGGCCGATACTTTCCCGCCGAAGAAACGGGGCATGGCGTTCGCCGTATACGGAATGGCGGTGGTGCTGGCTCCAGCCGTGGGGCCCACCCTGGGCGGCTATATCACCGATAACTTCAGCTGGCGCTGGATTTTTTACATCAACATACCGGTCGGCATTTTGTCGCTCGTGCTTACCCACACGATCGTTCAAGACCCGCCCCGCATGCGGGAGGTGCGGCAGAAATCGCGCTTCATTCCGATCGACTATATCGGACTGGGACTGGTGGCGGTTGGCCTGGGCTGCCTGCAGGTTGTGCTGGACAAGGGCCAGGAAGACGATTGGTTTGGCTCCCATTTCATCACCGCCTTTACCATCGTCACCGTGGTCGCGCTGGTGGCCTTCGTTATCTGGGAGTCGCAGCAGCAGCATCCCATCGTCAATCTCCGCCTGTTCCGGCTTCGTACCTTCGCCATGGCCAATTTCCTGATGTTCCTGCTGGGGATCGTGCTCTTCGGTACCACCGTCCTCATTCCCTTATATCTGCAAACCCTCATGGGCTACACCGCGCAGAAGGCGGGAGAAGTGCTCTCCCCTGGGGCGGTGGTAATCGTCTTCCTCATGCCGCTGGTGGGGTGGCTGGTTTCCAAGGTGGACGCGCGCTATCTGATCGCCCTTGGCTTCTTGGCAACCGCTCTCGCGCTGCTGCACATGACCAACCTATACCTGGGCATCGATTTTCGCACCGCCATGTTGTTTCGCATGTACCAGGCTGCTGGGCTCGCGTTTCTCTTCGTGCCCATCAACACGATTTCGTACGTCGGCGTCCCTCCCGATCAGAACAATCAGGTCTCCGGCCTGATGAATCTTTCCCGCAATCTGGGGGGCAGCGTCGGCATCTCGCTGGTAACCACGCTGCTGGCGCGACGCGCCCAGTTGCACCAGAACAACCTGGTTGCCAACACCTATGCGTCGAACCCGTCGTTCCGGAGCATGGTGGATGGATTCACGCAGCAGCTCTCCACCCGCGGCGTCATTCCCTCGGAGGCCACGCAGCAGGCCTATGGCCGCATCTATGCTCTACTGGGCCAGCAAGCCTCGGTTCTCGCCTACATCGACACCATCAAGCTGCTGGCCGTGATTTGCCTATGCCTGGTTCCACTCGTGTTTCTGATGCGCAAGAACAAACCCGGTCGAGGGCCCGCGGCTGCCCACTAAGCACTCGGCGCTGGCGGGAATCTGCGTGGATGAAGCAGGGGACTGGCGAGAGAAGCCTGCCGGTACAAAGCTACCGAAAAGAAAAAGGACCATTCATCGCGGGATGAATGGTCCCTCGGAAGATGAATCTTAGGTTTCGTTTCCGCAGCTGCAAACACCCTTGCCGCTGCCCAGGAACTGCACAAAAGAGCAGGCCTGACCCAGGAAGGAGAGTTCATCCTGCTGCAGGGCTGCAGGCTGGAACTCATCCTCGGTTGTTACCAGATTCTGGCCGCCGGGCCACTGCAGGTGAGTCGCCCAGGCGCGCAGATCCGGTGTGGGAACCGGGCTGGTAGCATCGCAATTTGCATGGTTGTCGGAAACGATCTTGATCACGCCATCCGGCGCTGGCGGCCACCCCTGCAAGGGGTTCCAGGTCAAGTCGTTGTTGACGGAGAGAATGAGCAGCCCGTTTGCGGTAATCGGGCATGCGCAGCATTCGGTCATCTCCTGGGTCGCGTCGAAAACATAAATGTCGGCGCAGACCGTTCCATGGGAGCCGCTTAGTGGTGTTCCCTGTTCTCCAGGATTGATGACCCTGACTGTCTGATCGTACGCCGTCCTGCTCGGCTGGCGATTGGAATAGTAGTTGACCCAATAAACATCGTTGACCTGCGCCGATGCCAACGACGCCAGGCCAAGTAGCATAAGCAGCAGACTTGCGGCTGCAATTGCCTTTCTCACGCTGTGATTCCTCCTTTAGCTTTTACTCTTGTGTTGCCATGGGTTCGACAGCTGGGACCGACTTCCTGTCAAGTGGCCAACTTCTTCTTGGGTAACCAACAACCAGGTAACCAGAGAGAGGTACAACTGCACAGAAGATCGCAGGTGGCACTGTACGTCCGCAATTACCCAAGCTAATTAGACAGGGTGACTACACAACAGGGTTAAGCTGAGGGACTAGGTGGGCGACGGTTGCGCCGGTCCGGCGTGAGGGCGGCGACGTTTCGATTTGGTCGCACTCGATGCGGCCTCGCGTCGAAGGCGCGAAACACCGCCAACTGCACGCCAATTGCAGCGCGCCGCAGGCCGCGCGAGGGCTCTGAGAGAGCCCAGCTAAACAGCTGTGGAAAACTCCGTTCCTGTGGTGGCAATCCATCACCAATGCTCCTACAATGCCCCTGCTGTTTCCCGGCCAGCGCTGGTTCGTTTTGGGAAAGCGTTCTACGAGGAATCAGCATCGAAAACAGGACATGGCCGACCCCCTTTATCTGAGCGTCTGGTTCCCCAAGTTTGAGGAAGCGGACATGATGCGACGCATGGTCTCGGTGATGCGGGAGTTCCCCTTCTCCTCCGAGCGACCGGGGATCACCTACGTCTATGTCCAGCCCGTGTCCTGGAGCGAGCCCACCATCCTGGAGCGGCGCTTTCGCCCCGGACTGGACCCCGAGCAGGCGGTGGCCATGGCGGGCGACCTGCTGCACGAGGATTATGCCTACGTCTTTGAGGCGAGCTGGGACCTGTGGGCTCCCAGCGAAGAGTCGGAGGAGTGGTCGCTTGAACCCCGGTTGGTCAAGTTCATCGCCAACGGCAAGCGCTTCGACGATGAGAGCTTCCAGCAGAATGGCCACATCCAGGTGGACTTCGGACTGGATACGCCGTTCCTCTATGAAGATATGGACCTCAGTGAGGCCGACGAGTCGCGGGTGCGCTCCAATGTGCAGAAGCTGGTGCAGTTCACGCAGTCAGTGGAGAAGAATTGCGGCATCAGCGGACGGGTTCTGTGGTCGGAGTCGGAAGAAAACCTGGCGCAAAAACTGATCGCGCGCCTGCAAAAGGTCCAGTAAGGCCAGGCTTGGAAGCAACAGGCCCGGGCGATGGCGCCCGGGCCTTTGCGTTGTGCTCACGATCCTCGCTTACTTGGTCCTTCCTGCCTCGGCTCCGGAGTGCTCCTGTGCGTACGCTGCCTGCGCCGCCGCTAGACGCGCGGTCAAGACGCGATACGGCGAACACGAAACGTAGTTCATGCCCACCTGATAGCAGAACTCCACCGAAGAGGGCTCGCCGCCGTGCTCGCCGCAAATTCCCACCTTCAGCTTGGGACGCGTTTTGCGGCCGCGCTCCGTACCCATGCGCACCAGTTGCCCCACTCCCTCGCGGTCGATTACCGCAAACGGATCTTGCTTCAACAGCCCTTCGGCAAGGTAGATGGGCAGGAACTTGTTGATGTCGTCGCGGGAGAAGCCGAACGTGGTCTGGGTGAGATCGTTGGTGCCGTAGGAGAAGAATTCCGCCTCCTTGGCGATCTCATCCGCGACCAGGGCGGCGCGCGGCAACTCGATCATGGTGCCAACCAGGTAGTCCACTCGACGCTCCTTCTCGGCGAAGACCTCTTCCGCTACGCGTCGCACGATGGCTGTCTGGTTGGCCAGTTCCTTGAGGGTCGCGGTCAGGGGAATCATGATCTCCGGAATCACCTTTACCCCTTCCTTGGCCACCTGCACCGCTGCTTCGATGATGGCCCGGGCCTGCATCTCGGTGATTTCCGGATAGGTGATTCCCAGGCGGCAGCCACGATGTCCCAGCATGGGATTGATCTCATGCAGTTCGTTGACCCGCCGCAGCAGGCTCTTCAGCTCTTTCAGCTTGGGTGACTTCGGCTTGGTGGCTTCCAGCACGCCGATTTCCACCATCAACTCCTCCCGGCTGGGAAGGAACTCGTGCAGCGGAGGATCCAGCGTGCGGATGGTCACCGGGAACCCATCCATGGCGCGGAAGACGCCGATAAAGTCCGAGCGCTGCATGGGCAGCAACTTGCGCAGCGCCTGGCGGCGGTCTTTTTCGTTGGTCGCCAGAATCATGGCCCGCATGTGGGCAATGCGATCTTCGGCGAAGAACATGTGCTCGGTGCGGCACAGTCCGATCCCTTCCGCTCCGAAGGCCCGCGCCTGGATGGCGTCGCGGGGAATGTCAGCGTTGGCGCGAACCCCCATCTTGCGATGCGGCTCCGCCCAGCTGAGCAGCAACTGCAGTTGCGGATCGTCCGGCGAGGCCGGCAGGGTATTAAGCTTGCCCTTGATCACCCGGCCGGTGGTGCCATCGAGAGAGAGCCAGTCTCCCTCCTTGAACACCTGGCCCTTGACGCGCATCTCTTTCAATTTTTCGTTTACTTCGATCTCGCCAGCTCCAGCCACACAGCACTTGCCCATGCCGCGCGTCACGACCGCCGCATGCGAGGTCATGCCGCCCCGGGAAGTGAGAATACCCACGGCTACTTCCATCCCGTGAATGTCTTCCGGGGTTGTCTCCCCCCGCACCAGGATTACGGCAACCTTCTTGCCGTGCCCGGCCTTGGCCACGGCTTCGTCGGCCGTGAAGACAATTTGCCCCACGGCAGCGCCGGGGGATGCCGGCAGGCCGGTGGTCAGCACTTCGACCTTGGTGCTCTTTTCGTCCAGCCGGGGAACCAGGAAGTCATAGAGTTGATTGGGTTCCACGCGCATGAAAGCTTCGTCCTTGGTGATCAACCCCTCGCTCACCATGTCCAGTGCTACCCTCACCGCCGCCAGCCCGGTGCGCTTTCCGTTGCGCGTCTGCAGCATGTACAGGCGGCCGTCCTGGATGGTGAATTCGAAATCCTGCATATCGCGGTAGTGCTTCTCCAGCCGGGAGGTAATGTCGCGCAGCTGGTTGTAGACGCTGGGCATGATCTTTTCCAACTCGGAGATGTGCACTGGGGTGCGAATTCCCGCCACCACATCCTCTCCCTGGGCATTCATCAGAAATTCGCCATAGAACTCCTTGCCGCCGGTAGCGGGATTGCGGGTAAAGCCCACACCGGTGCCGCTGGTTTCGCCCAGGTTGCCAAACACCATCGCCTGAACGTTGACGGCGGTGCCCAGGTCGTCGGAAATGTTGTTGATCCGGCGGTAGTGCTTGGCGCGATCGTTGTTCCACGAGCGGAATACGGCATCGCGCGCCATGAACAGCTGTTCGTGGGGGTCCTGCGGGAAGTCGCGCTTGGCATTCTTCTTGACTACTTTCTTGTATTCCTCCACGACCTCTTTCAGCGCCTTGGCATCCAGGTCGGTGTCCAGCTTGGCTTTCTTCTGCTTCTTCTTGTGGTCAAAGACTTCATCAAACGCGTGCTTGGGAATGTCCAGCACCACATTGCCGAACATCTGGATCAGACGCCGATACGAGTCGTAGGCAAAGCGGGGATTGTTGCTGCGCCGCGCCAGCGCTTCGACGCTCTGGTCGTTGAGTCCCAGGTTCAGGATCGTGTCCATCATCCCGGGCATGGAAAACTTTGCGCCCGAACGCACGCTCACCAGCAGCGGATTCTCCCCAATCCCCAGCTTCTGCCCCTGCAGTTGCTCCAGGCGGCTCAGCGCCTGATCGGTCAGCCGGTTTACCTCGTCGGAGGTCTTGGCCGTGCGCATGTATTCGCGGCAGGATTCGGTCTGGATGGTGAATCCGGGGGGCACCGGCAGCCCGGCGTTGGTCATCTCGGCCAGGCCCGCGCCTTTGCCGCCGAGCACGTCTTTCATCTTGCCGTCGCCCTCGGCTTTGCCGCCGCCGAAGAAATAGACATACTGGATCGCGCTGGATGGCTGGGTGGAAGGTTTGCGGGTAGTGGTTTCGGGGAGCGTTGTCGTCGCCATGTAATCCTCTTCTTGATGAAACTCGTTGAAACTTATTGAAACACAGCAGGTTCGCCTGAGGCGAATCCTACTTTCTTTCTGTCACGATTTCGGAGAAATCGGCAATGCTGGAGAAGCCGTTGAGCATAGCCTGCAGCAGCGCCAGCCGGTTGGCTCGCACCCGCTCGTCCTCCACCATGACCATAACCTTGTCGAAGAATCTGTCGATCACGGGTCGCAGCCTGGCAATCTCCATCAGGGCTGCCTGGTAGTTCTTTTCTGCGCCGAGTTTCCGGACCTTCTCCGCTGCCGCCGGAACTGCGGCGGCCAGAGCCTGCTCCGGCTCTTCGCCCAGAGCGGTCGCATCGATTGCCGCGGCGGGTTCCCTCCCGCTTTCCCGGGCCTGGCGAAGAATGTTCTTCATTCGCTTGAAGGCGACGGAGATCGACTCAAAATCCTCCGACGGACGGACGCGCGCCACTGCCTCCGCCCGGGCGACCGCGTCCGCCACATCGTCAGTGTCTGCGGCTAGCACCGCGTTGACCACGTCGTAGGCAAATCCGCGGACGTCGCGCAGATAGAATTCCAGGCGCTCGCGAAAGAAGTCGGCCAGTTCGCTGGTGTAGCCAATCGTCTTGAACCTGGGCTCGGCCTCGGATCCAATATAGCCCTCGCGTGCATCCTTAAACAGCCCGCGCAGACTCAGCGGCAGCTTGTGCTCGGCGATAATCTTTACCATCCCATTGGCCTGGCGCCGGAGCGCGAAAGGGTCCTTGGATCCGCTGGGAATTACTCCCAGCGCAAACATGCCCGCGATGCTGTCCGCCTTATCGACCAGGGAGACGACGGCGCCCTCCAGCGTTCTCGGCACGGTATCTTCCATCGATTCCGGCTTGTACTGATCGTAGATCGCATCCGCGACTGCAAACCGCGTCGCTTCCGGAAGCAACGGATCCAGCTGCTGTACGCGGGCATACAGCCCACCGACGATTCCCTGCAGCTCGGTGAATTCCTTCACCAGTTCGGTGGTCAGATCGGCCTTGGCCAGCAGAGCGGCTTTGTGCACCACTCCGGGCCGAACCTGAATTTCCGCGCCGCGCAGCGCTTCCGAGACCAGACTCGCCAGCCGCTGCATGCGGCGCGTCTTGTCGTAGTAACTTCCCAGATCTTTCTGAAAGGTGACCTTCTTCAGCAGGGTCACCCGATCGCGAAGCGGCTGCTTCTGATCGGTGTCCCAGAAAAAGCGCGCGTCGTTGAAGCGAGCCCGCAGCACGCGCTCGTTGCCGTGCCGGATCAAACCCTCCGGGTCGCCGTCGGTATTCAGGACCGCCAGAAAATGCGGCGCCAGCTTGCCCTGCGCGTCCTCTACGGCGAAGTACTTCTGATGATCGCGCATCACCGTGACCAAAACTTCCTCGGGCAGCGACAGGAACTCCTGATCGAAGTTGCCGAGAATCACCGAGGGAAACTCGGTCAGATTGACCACCGTATTCAGCAACTCTTTGTCTTCGCACCAGCGCGCGCCCGGGACCGCGCGGGTGGCCGCATCGAGCGCCTTGCGAACGCGTGCTTCGCGCTCCGCCGGACGGGCGATCACGGCCATCTTCTCCAAGGCGGGCGCGTACTGTGCAGGCGATGAGAAACTCGCGCCGCCTTGGCTTAGAAAGCGATGCCCCTCAGACCTGTTCCCTGCCTTGACACCGGCAAACTCCAGCGGCACCACATCGCCATCGAGCATCGCCACCAGCCAGCGTATGGGGCGAACGAATCGCAAACTCGCGTCTCCCGGCCGCCAGTACATATTCTTGGGCCAATAGAGCCCCGCGATCTCCTTCGGCAGAAGCTCCGCCAGGATCTCCGCCGCCGGCCGGCCTTTCTTGACCACCCGCGCCCCCAGGTACTCACCTTTGGGCGTGGTCACTCTTTCCAGTTGCGCGAGATCGACTCCCGCCTTCTTGGCGAACGCGTGTGCAGCGGGCGTGGGTTCCCCGTCCTTGTATGCGACCTTATACGAGGGCCCCAATATCTGCTCGTCCAGATCCGGCTGCGAGCCGGCGATTCCCCGTGCTACCACGGCAATGCGCCGAGGAGTGGAAAACGGTTCCACCACCGGATTCGTAGCCAGCCGTTCCCGCACCACCACCTCCGACATGCGGCGCTGCAACTCGTCGCGAGCGCTATCGATCATCCGCGCGGGAATCTCTTCGCAACCGATCTCTAGCAGGAAGTCTGGCATCGAACCGTAAATCCTCAGAATTTTAGCGGATACCCTGCCCCGCAGGGTGTGAGCCTCGTCACAGCTATCCTGGGTTCAGTCCGCGGTTTGCGCAGCCTCGACCGCCGGCGTTACCTCCGCTTGCTGCTGCGCCACCCAGGCCTTGGCGACTCCAACCGCCAACTGGCGAATCCGCGCGATCACGCCAACCCGCTCCGTGACCGAGATTGCGCCTCGCGCATCGAGAATGTTGAATAGGTGCGAGCACTTCAGGCAGAGATCAAACGCGCCCAGCAGGGGAAATCGGCTCTTGGTCGCAGCATCACAGCCTGCCGCCTCCGCCGCCCACTGCTCGAGCAATGCCTTGCACTCGCTTTCGTAGAGCTCCAGGTGCTTCCAGGCTTTTTCTACATCCGCGGCTTCAAAGTTGTAGACCGACATCTGCAGTTCGTCGGCCAGGCGCACGTCGCCGTAGGTCCGAACTTCGCCGCTCGCGGGATCGCGCGCCCACGCAATGTCGTAGATACTGTCGACGTCCTGCAGGAACGCGGCAATGCGCTCCAGGCCGTAGGTCAGCTCGGCGGAAATCGGATCCAGGTCCACGCCTCCGCACTGCTGGAAGTAGGTGAACTGCGTGATCTCCAGGCCGTCGAGCATCACTTGCCAGCCGATGCCCCAGGCGCCCAGCGTTGGCGACTCCCAGTTGTCCTCTTCGAACTTGATGTCGTGCTTGCGCAGGTCGATTCCGATGGCACGCAGCGATTCCAGATACAACTCCTGAACATCTTGCGGCGGCGGCTTGAGGATCACCTGCAGCTGGGTGTGCTTGTACAGGCGGTTGGGATTCTCCCCGTAGCGGCCATCCGCGGGCCGGCGTGAAGGCTGCACGTAGGCGACGTTGTAGGCTTGCGGACCCAGCACCCGCAGAAAGGTCTCGGGGGCCATGGTTCCGGCGCCCACTTCCAGGTCCAGCGGCTGTTGCAGGACGCAGCCGCGTTCCGCCCAGAAGCTCTGGAGGCGCAGAATCAGATCTTGAAACATGATTACATCTTTTGCGGCCTTGTTTGCCATTTCTCTGCCACGCCTCGCACGGGATACAGGGTTGCGTTGTTCTCCCCTCCGAATTTCTATCCCACCTTCTCCAGCATTGCGGCCGTAACCAGCTTCTTCTCGATGTGCCGCTCCAGAATCTGTATCAGGTACTTGCGCAGATCGCGGCCGCGCTCCTTGGGCCACGGTGCACCGGCCAACGCGTCCACCGACGTGTGGAACATTTCCGCTGCCAGGGCCCGCGATTCCACTGACAGCTCCGACGACGCCAGCCGCTTATCCCGGGTGCATCGCAGGCCGTCGGCCAGCGCGTGAAAATATGCCCGGCCGCCGTTCAGCGTCTGCCCACAGGCGATGCACGCGCTCATGTCGGGCAGATACCCCATCAGGCGGACCAGCCACAGGTCAAAATACGTCAGCGGCATCCAGATCGCGCCCGCCCGCAAATTGCTGAGCACCGCAACGGTGAGCCGAAACAGCGCGTCGTTGACCTCACGATCGGGCAACAACTCGTCCAGCACTTCCGCGATGTGTCCCAGGGCTGCGGCTCGCGGGTAATCCACCCGCGTCGCCAGCGGGGACTCCAGCACATCGCAGGAATCGATTCGCGACAGCTCCTGTCGCTCACGATCCTCGTAGTACACCCGCACACAGGTCAGCGGCTCTAAAGCGCCGCCGAAACGCCGCTTCGACCGCTTTGCTGCCTTGGCGACTCCGCGAACCTTGCCCTCCGTGCGGGTGAAAAACGTGACCAGCAGGTCCGCCTCATGCAGCGGATACGTGCGTAAGACCACCGCCTCCGACTGCTTCAAGGACATTTTCAACCCGTGGTTATTCGGGAGTTCAGCGGCTCAAACGGTACGGACCAGAGAAATCCTGGCGCTGTCCTGGCCGACAAAGGCGCCGGGCAACCACGTTCGATTCTAAATGAGCATGGTAGGCGATGGAAAGCTGCGCCGCCGGCTGGCGGAAGCAAGACAGGCGCGCACCCAGGCGCGCCTGTCCATTCCCATGAAACTCTCTGCAGCTATCTTCCGTAGTACTCCGCGTTCTTGGCCGTAAAGGCCTTCCACTTCTCCGGCAGGTCGTCCAGGGCGAAGATGGCGGAAACCGGGCAGACCGGAACGCATGCCCCGCAGTCAATGCACTCCACCGGGTCGATGTACAGCATCTCGCTGGTCGCGTAGGCTGGCTCATCCTTCTTGGGATGGATGCAGTCCACGGGGCAGGCATCGACGCAAGCCGTGTCCTTCGTCCCAATGCACGGTTCTGCAATAACGTATGCCATAACGTTTAGTTCTCCCTGTTCTCCCCTTCTCGAAGGTAGCGTGACCAGTCGCTGCGATCTGGCCAACCGCGTATTCTAGCAAACGCGGGCTCCGTAATCGCCGACCCGGTCCCGATCGCGGCATCAATTCCGACCCTGCAGGTCGGACTTCGCTCAAGACGTCACACGACGACCGTTTCGCGCTGCTCCGCCGGCTGATATTCGACAATGTGCCCAGCCACCGCGCTGGCGGCCACTGTCAGCGGACTTGCCAGATACATCTGTCCCGGTCCACTGCGCCCCGGGAAGTTGCGGTTCTGCGCGCTGATCACCACCTGGTCGGCCCGCGTCGAAACTCCAGGACCGGCATTGATGCACGCCCCGCAACTGGGTTCGATCACGTGCGCGCCCGCTCTGCGGAAGATCTCCAGATAGCCCTTGCGCAAACAGTAGTCCCGCGTCTCCTGCGAACCGAACTGGATGTAGAACCTCACCGAGTCGGCAACCCGTCTTCCCTGCTTCAAGGCATCGGCCAGCACCTCGGCGTACATATCCATATCTTCGTTCTTGCCCGCGGTGCAGGTTCCGCCATAGGCGATTTCGACCGCAATCGGCTTGCTTCCCAGCTCGGAGATGAAGACTCCGTTGCCGGGGTCGCCGGGGGTCGCCACCATGGGATGGATCTCATCCGCGTTCAATTCGATGATGTGCGCATAGTGCGCGCCGGCATCGCTATTCAGCCCCTCAATCAACATTCTGGCCTTGGCCCCATCCATCCCCCGGCGCTCCACCAGGAAGGCCACAACTTTTTCATCGGGCGCGACAATTCCCGTGAACCCGCCGATCTCCGCCGCCATATTGGTCATAGTGGCGCGCTCATCGACGCTCAGGTCCTCGATCGCCTCCCCTGCGTATTCGATCACCTTGGCCAGGGCCTTGCCGCTGCGAACGTATTCCAGGGAAAGAATCTTGAGAATGAAGTCCTTCGCAGTCACGTTGGGCCGCTTCTTACCGCCAATCACTACCTTCACCGACTCGGGAATCTTCACCCGAATATCCTTGGTGATCCAGGAATTGAAGACGTCGGTCGTGCCGATGCCAAAGGCGACGCAGCCGATTGCGCCCACGTGCGGCGTGTGCGAGTCCGAGCCCACATTAACCTGCCCCGGCAAAGCGTAGGTCTCCAGCATCACGGAATGACAGATGCCCTCCGAGCCCTTGCGGTCCTGCAGCTCGCCATGCAGCTTGATGCCTTGCGCCCTGGCAAAGTCGTGCTGCTTGAGTTTCAGTTGCGTGGCCAGGTCCAGCAGGCCCATCTTGCGCTTCTCCTCCGAGAGTACCTCGTCGAGAAAGGTGAGGTGATCGCGGAAGAACCGGATCGTGGAGGCGTCGTTGACCGGAACATCCTTGCCCACCAGTTGCTCGTAGAAAATGGCTGCCATGGGCGTGACATACTCGTGGCTGAAACGCAGATCGACGTGCGTGAAGCCCGTGTCTCCCGGCTTCACCGCGGGTACGCCCATTCCGCCATCCGGCCTGATCATGTGCCTGGCAAAGATTTTTTCCGCTAGGGTCATGGGACGCGGCGCGGTCTCGATGGCAGGCAGCGAAACGCTCTTCCGCAGGCGGGCAACATTGAAGGTGAATAGTCCGCCGTGCTCGATCACCTCCTGCGTGATCGGGTCCTCGCCCTCGGTGAATTGGGAGATCGGAATTGGGGCGCCGCTGCGAATTTTGTCGATCAGGCTGAAATCGCTTGAGGTGAGCACGCCCAGGTTTTGACAATTCTGCTTGTAGATGCGCTCGATGTTCTCCGCGATCACCACCTGGATGCCAGCCGCGCGCTCAGCGTAAGGTGACTGCTCGCGGCTGGAACCTTTTCCGCGCCGCTTGCCGCTCACCGAGGCCACAAAGCCCCCGCGCTTGACGTCGCCGCGCTTGATGGGAAGCTCGTTGCCGCACTTCAACCCGGTGTAGGGAAACTCTCCCAAGGTCTCATCGAAGTAGAAACAGATGTGCGCCGGGGTGATCTCGTCGGTCGAGATGTCGTCGCGCAGCTTGGGGTTCCTCGCCGGTTCCCGCGTGTCCCAGGGCAGGTCCCAGCCCTCGAGCTGCCTCTTGATCAGCTCGGGATCTTCAGTGAGAAACAATATGCGTCCGCGCAAGTGAACGAACGCCGGGCGTTTTGCAATGTCACGTTCCAGAAGGGATTTGATCACGTTGTAACTCTCGCATGTCTGCCGGCCTGCAGCGGACGATGCCCTAAATGCAGAGATCGGAGGGAAGCTCTGGTTTGTTCGCCCACATCCATCTCTGGTTCTATTTTACTGCTCGCATGCACACGCCGCGCTGGAGCGGGAAAAATCGCCCCGCTGCCCCCGCATGGCATGAGTCGAGGAAGGTTATTTCCGCGTACGCGCGTATTCGGTCGGGCTGGGCAGTTCCTCCATCGCCTGACCCGAGAGGATGTCGCGAAACAGGTGGAGAAACTCCTGGTGCAGCAGCCCGTTGGTCGCCAGGGTCTCCTTGCTGTCCAGGCGCCAGGGCGTGCCATCGAAGCGCGTGACCGTGCCTCCGGCTTCGCGCACCAGCAGCTCCCCGGCGGCGGTATCCCAGGAATTCAGGTTGAATTCCCAGAAGGCGTCCAGCCGCCCCGCGGCAACTGATGCCAGATCCAACGCCGCCGAGCCCGCCCGCCGCACCCCGTGGGTGCGCAACGTAATCACATGGTAGAAGTAGATGTTCGGATTCTTGTGCCGCTTGTGGCTGGGGAATCCAGTCCCCGTCAGCGCCTCCGCCATCCGGCTGACGCGCGAGACGTGAATCGGTTTCCCATTCAGGCACGCGCCGCTTCCCTTCTCAGCGGCGAACAGCTCATCCCGCGTAGGGTCGTAGAGCACCCCGGCAACCCTTTCGCCCTTGTAATCCAGTGCCAGAGAGACGCAAAACACCGGAAAGCCGTGAGCGAAGTTGGTGGTTCCGTCGAGGGGATCGATATACCAGCAATAGTCACTGCCGCGATGCTTGCGCGTGCCCTCCTCCCCGTAGAGATCGTGGCCCGGCCAGCGCGTCTCCAGCTGGCGAGTGATCAGCTTTTCCGCCGAGCGGTCGGCCTCGGTGACCAGGTCCACATCCCCCTTGTACTCAAAGCCAATGCGCTGGCGGAAGCGCTCCATTAGCAGCGCCCCTGCTTCCCGCGCGATCTCCTCCATGGCGGGCAGATATTCGCGTTCTTGGCTCATTGAGGCTTTCGGTGGATTTCCGGGCGGCTCGCGCTCTCGGGCTCGAGATCGCTCTTGCCATCCCGGCTTCACTTCTTGGACGGGCCGGAGTCTTCCGCGATGTACATGATCTCGTGCTTGAAGATGAACAGATTGGGCTCGCCTTCACGCGTGAGCCGGATCATATTCTTGTCGTAGTATTCGACCCAGCCTCTGACGACTTCGCCGCCCCGCAGCTTCACGCTCACAATCTTCTGTTTCTCCCCCAGCGACTTCAGATAGGCGGCTTCTTCGTTGGTTTCGTCTGGAGGAGGCGACTTCGGCTTCTTGGAATGGCTGTTCCCAGGGCCACGGAATGACATGCCTGCCATTCTACACGGTAGTCAGGGTTCGACTGCGGCCGCGCATTTCACTACTCATCCTTGGAGGTGTAGTAGCCCGCCCGATGGCGCGCCCTCAGTTCCCCTGTGTCGCTCGCCGCGCCGTCGCGGATCTTTACCTCGATACGGCGGAAGTCCCTGGCCTCAGGCCGCTGCGCCGGATAGTAGGCCAGCAGGTATTGCGTCCGCAGCTCGTCGGAAATCTGCCGGAAGGCGTGGTCCAATGCGCTCAGCCCGCTGGCGTAATAGTATTTGCCGCCGGTATCGAGCGACATCTGAATCAGCGCGTGCTCTCCCCCCGTATCGCGTCCGGCGCTCTCCTCGATGGGAACGATGATCACGCTGTACACGATCGCCTCAGCCACCTGCGCCGAGCGCAGCGCTTCCTGGTAATTCACCTGGCTCATGGTGTCGCCGCCATCGGTGATCACCACCATCACCTTGCGACCGTCGCGTCTGGTTAGCGCGTGCGATCCAAGGTAAATGGCGTCGTACAAGGCTGTCGCCGACCCCTGCTGCACGCGTCCCAGACCGCTATCGATGCGCCCCAGATCGGAGGTGAAGGGCACCAACTGGTACACCTTCTCGCAAAACTGGTAGAGCGCCATGCTGTCCACCGGGCGCAGGATGGCGTGGGCGAACTTGCGCGCCGACTCCAGTTCGAGCCTTAGGTCCTTCTTCGTGCTCAGGCTGGTGTCAATCGCGACCACAATCGATAGCGGCAGCTCCGACTCCCGGCTGAACACCGCGATGCTCTGGGGTACGCCGTCCTCCAGGATGCGGAAATCCTCCTTGGCGAGGCTGGCGACGGGGGCGCCGTTGCGGTCCTGCACAGTCACGAACACGTTTACCAGCTTGACCTCTGCCTTGAAGGTCGGAATCTGGTCGTCTTTTCCCCGGCTCGGCTCCGAATTGCTCGCGCTGGCGCCTGGCGCAGACTGGGCAGAGGGGAGCGGCGGACGGGGATACTTCGGCTGCTGCGCGTGGGCGGACGCCCCCGCCCCGGCGACCCAGAGCGCCGCGATCCATACTGGCAACCTGGTCATGAAATGTCTTCCGCTCACTTGGATGCGGGCCGAGTCGCCGGTGGCAAGGGCCGAATGGCAATTTCCGGGGGAAAGGGCTCGCCTTCGGCCCAGACCGCACCGTCGCGGAAATGTTCCTGCTTCCAGATGGGCACGGTCCGCTTTAGCGTGTCAATCAGCCAGCGGCAGGCGTCGAAGGCTGCCGCACGATGGGCGGAGTTGACGGCGATCAGTACGCTCGTCTCGCCAATCTCTAGGCGCCCAAGCCGGTGCACGATGCGGGCCGCCCGAATGGAATACCTGCGCAGGCTCTCCTCCACCAGCGCGTCCATTTGCCTGATAGCCATCCCCTCGTAGGCGGTGTAGTCGAGGAACAGGGTCTCCCGCCTCCGGCTGTTATTGCGGACGATGCCTTCAAATACCGCCACTGCCCCATCCTCGGGGTGCTTCAGGGGCTCGACTTCGGCCCTCACGTCGATCGCCTCGCGCACCAGGCGCGAATGCCTGCCACTTTCTTCGCCTTGCCGACCGCCGCTAACCGGCGGTAGCAGAGCTACCTCGTCTTGATCATGCAGGAGGGTCTCATTCCGCGCATATTCCTGGTTCACCGAGAGGGCAATCGAGGGCAGGAGGTCGCCCAGCCGCGGCAACTCCTCCTGAAAATGCGCCAGCAAGTCCTTCAGCGTGGCGCCCTCGGGCAGGCGGACGGCGGCCTGCGTCTTTCCTGCCATATCGCGCAGTGACCCGAAGAACAGCACCCGCACCTGCATGTCCTTAGGATACCAAGGGGAGAGCCAGTGTCCTAAGGCTGCGATTTGGGGCTGACGCCGCCCGTGGCGCCTAATACTTATGAAAGAAGTACGCCGTCATGCTACAAGCCACCAGGATTACGAACGCGCGCACGTAGCGGGGATCGATGCGCCGCACAAACGATGCGGTGCCGTAGCCGCCCAGGATCGCCCCCACAATCATGAGCGCGGCCTGGGGCCAGACCACCACCCGGGCTACGATGAAGGCTACCACTGCCACGCCGTTGATGCAGGTCGCCAGGATGTTCTTGTAAGCATTCATCTGGTGGATGTTCTCCATCCCGGTCACCGCCAGCGTGGCCAGCATCAGGATCCCAATCCCTGCTCCAAAAAAGCCGCCGTAGATCGCCGTCAGCAACTGCAGGCCGAGGACGACTGGCGTGCTCAGCAGGTGCCCCTCCGGTTTGCCCTGCCGCAGCTTGCGGGTGATCTGCCCGCCGAAGGTGAAGATCACCGTCGCCAGCAGGAGCAGCCAGGGGATCATGCGGGTAAAGGTTGCCTGCGGAGTGTGCAGCAGAAGTAGTGCACCAGTGGCTCCGCCCACAATGCTGGTAATGATGAAGGGCCAGAATAGATGGTCTTTGTGAGCCGAGAGCTCCCGCCGGAATGCCCCCGCACTGGCCAGCGACCCCGGCCACAGCGCCACCGTATTCGTGGCGTTGGCCTGGATGGGAGGGATGCCGCTCACCAACAGAGCGGGAAAGCCGATGAAGCTGCCTCCCCCGGCCACGGAATTGAGGGCCCCGCCCAGCACCGCAGCGAAGAAGAGCAGGACTGAGTTCCCCATGTGCATACGTGCGCGGCTCTAAGCTACAGGAATCGGTTCCAAAAAGACGAGACTTCTCTTCGCGGATTGCAAAAATTGAGCGCGGACGCACCCTGCTTCCGATCCGAAGCTGCTATAGTTTCTGGTTTGAATCCACTTGCGGCGAATCTCCCGCTTGCACGGCTGGTCTCGCCTGAGGAGTCTCCATGGCAAAGAGCGTCAACAAAGTAATCCTGATCGGCAATCTCGGCAAAGACCCGGAGATTCGCTACACCCCCAGCGGCACCGCCGTGGGTAAATTCACCCTCGCCACCAACGAGCGCACCAAGGACAAAGAAGGCCAGTGGCAGGACCGTACCGAATGGCACAACCTGGTGGCCTTCGGACGCACCGCTGAAATCGTGGGCGAATACCTGAAGAAAGGCCGCACCTGCTACGTAGAGGGTAGCCTGCGCACCAGCTCCTGGGACGACAAGGAGAGCGGGCAGAAGAAATACCGCACCGAGATCATCGTGAATGACCTAGTGCTGCTGGGCGGCCCGGGCGCGGGACGCGAGCAACACGAGGGAGAGGAGGTCGGCGCGCGCGCCCGCGGGGGCAACAACTTCGATCAGCGCGGTCCCTCCAACGATGCCGGCACTCAGATTACGGACGACGATATTCCGTTCTGATTGGTAAACCCGACTTGGACGTGGCCGGAACGCTGATTCACCGCGATTCCGCCAATCAGCAGACCGCGCCAAGCGCTTGCGAAGCGTTTCTGTAACCGCTGCTTGCGCTCTGCCCGCCCGGCGTGCCCGTCGTGCTCGCCAGTCCAGGCTCTTCATATGGTCGGCGAGCACCACCCCTCTGATCTTCCCGGATTCGACTGCAAAAAGTAAACCTCACCCTCCTTGCATTCGCAGTCAAAGATTTTTCTTCTTGGGTCTCTGTGTTTCTTTGTTCTTCTGCTCAATTCACACTCCCGCAACAATCCGTCGTTAGACTCCATCGCAGGCTGCTCCCCGGCCATGGCTTCACTCAGCGTCCATGTGCCAACAGAACGTGCATCAGCGCTTCGTCCTTCCCGGCGATGTTGAGGCCGTTGCTCCAGTCCGGGACCGGGTGCTGGCCTTTTTGAGCGACCACGGCTGTCTGACCGCGGGTGAGGAGTTCGACCTGCGCCTGGTGCTGCAGGAGGCGCTGGTCAACGCTGTTGTGCACGGCTGCCGCCAGAATTCTTCCCTCACCGTAGTCTGCGACGTGGTGCGCGATCCCTCCGGAGTCTCCATCACGGTGCGCGACCCTGGCCCGGGCTTCGATCCCAGGAAGCTCCACGATCCCACCCACGGCACCGGGCTCGTTGCCAGCGCCGGGCGCGGCATCTACATCATCCGCTCGCTGATGGATGAGGTCCGCTTCGAAGCAGGCGGTTCGGAGATCCGCATGCGCAAGAATATGGCCTGTGACTGCGAGAAGAAGCCCCAGGCGGTAGCGGCTCCTCCTTCCTGATCCCGCTTACCCGCCTGGCAGGTTTCCTTGCGCTACACTGTGTGCGCGCTCCCCACGCGGGAGAGCCCAGATTGCGCCCCATGATGGACGAGCAGGAATTCCGCCGCCACGCCGACGCCGCCCTCGGCGAGCTGAAGCAGACCCTGATTGCCGCCGAGGATTCGGCCGACATCGAGGTGGAGGACCAGGCGGGCGCGCTGCACATCGGCTTCGAGGCTCCGCCCGGCCGGTTCGTAATCTCCCCCAATGCGCCAGTCCGCCAGATATGGATCTCGGCGCTCTCCACCAGCTTCAAGCTCGACTGGTCGGAGTCCAGGAACAGCTTTGTGCTGGAGAAAACCGGCGAGGCCCTCAAGCCCCTGGTCATGCGCCTGATCAACCAGCAACTGGGCGAGGAAGCGGTGAGTCTTTAGGCGTCAGGGAGTTTGCGCGACCACTGATTGCAGACTGCCGATGGCTTATTACGTCGCGTCGGAATAGCCGGAGTCGCCCCGCTCCAGCTTGGCGGCGATGTCGGCGGCAATCAAACGCCCGTGAAAGCGGCCGTTCTCGATGAAGATCTCGTTGGAGCGCGCTCCTGCCACGATCACCCCGGACACGTAGATGCCGGACACATTGCTCTCCAGGGTCTCCGGATCGCACACCGGCCGGCACTGGTCGGTGGTCAGCTCGATTCCTAACATGCGCAGGAACGTATAGTCGGGGTGATAGCCGGTGAGGGCAAAGACGAAGTCATTATGCAGGCTGACCAGTCCCTTGGGGGTCTTCAGCAGCACGGCATCGGGCGTGATCTCCCGCACCGTGCTGTTGAAATAGGCGGGAATCTCCCCGCTCTTGATCCGGTTATCGATGTCCGGCTTGATCCAGTACTTCACGTGAGCGTGCATGGCCTCGCGGCGGTGAACCAGCGTGACCCGGGCTCCGTGACGGTACAGCTCCAGGGCGGCGATGGCGGCTGAGTTCTTTCCCCCGACCACCAGCACGTCGGTGTCGTAAAAGGGATGCGGCTCACGGTAGTAGTGGAACACCTTGGGCAGATCTTCCCCGGGCGCATTCAGGTAGTTGGGCAGATCGTAATACCCGGTAGCCACCACCACTTTCTTCGTCTTGTACTCATGCACGCGCTGGTGCCGGTCGCTGG
>DATHDM010000389.1:0-4114 GCA_035319065.1 Terriglobales bacterium | reverse complement strand
GGCTATTTCGGATTTCACATCGCCGACTCTCCTGTAAATTATTCCCATGCCGGATCGCCAGCGCCTTCAAGCCTTTGTGCTGGTTGTGCTAATTGGACTGGGCTGCAATAAGCCGCCCTCGAGTCTTACAGGCGATCACTCGACGTGGATGCCATTCGGCACTGCCAAGCCCTCCGTCTCGCGCAACCGTCGCGATCTCAGTCTCGACGAGGCGCGCGGTGGCCATACCCTCAAGCGCCATGTCGGCCGCACCGACGACGAACTTCGCGACCGCCTGGCTCACGAGCCGATCACCGCCGCTTCCACCTACACCAACCGCGCCTCCGCCGAGTTGGCTGTCGGGGAGGCCCTGGCCCTCAATCGTGACCGCATCGACCGCTGGCTTCACCGGGCTGGCGGCCACCCCAACCTCGTACTCGATTATGACGGGGACTCCCAGCATCCCCTCGGGCGTGTCCTCAACCGTGGGGCTGCCGCCGCTGTTCCCTGCTCCCATGCTGTGGTGGTGCTGAAGTGGGCAGGTCCCGATGATTCCTATGTCTTGACCAGCTATCCGGAGTGCCGCTCATGACGCCCAAGCGCAAGCAAGCTGCATCGGGGTTGCCCGCTCTGCCCGCAGCCGCCTATCCCCATCTGCGCCAGTTCCTGCGCGGCTACCTGAATCAGGATGTATTGCCCACGTACGGAGGCCCGGCTGCGGCAGCTGTTGCCTTCCGCGACGATGCCGACGCATCGCAGCTCCGTGCGTTGCGCAAAGAGCTGGAGCGCCTGCAGAAGACCGTTCAGCCCATGTCGCTGGAAGATCTGAATGCCGCTCTGGCGCTACTGGGAAGCTCATGGGTCTTTCGCTCGCGGGAGGAATTCCTTAGCCTGGTGGAGACTCTGCACGGTCAACCGTCAGGCAGATAATTGCTTCTTCACTGCTTTGATTCGCACTTCCAGTTCGGCTACACTCTCGCTTCCTTCAGGGGGATGCGTTTTGATGCTTGCAACCGTCCGTTTCACCCTTCTCCTGGCATCCGTGATGGTGCTGGGAATCGCGTTGTGCCTGCTTTCTGCCGCTGGTCCGGCCGCCGCGGCCGCCCATTCGAAAACTGCCCCCGATCCGCGCCTGGGCAAGGCCTACCGCTTTGAGCGTGACGGTTGGATCTACCTGCACCTCGAGGGCTCGCCCCAGCAGCTCGGGTTTCAGCACGGTTTTCTCCTGGCCCCCGAAATTCAGGAGGCCTTTGAGGCGGTAAAATATGAGGACACTTACCGCACCAAGCGTGACTGGAAGTTCTTTCGCCACACCGCGGAAGACATGCTGTGGCCACATATCGACAGCGAATATCAGGATGAGCTGACCGCGATCGCCGCCGGCCTCAAGGCCCGCAGCGTCCCCATGGATGTTTGGGACGTGGTTGCGCTCAACGCGTTCGAAGAGATTCCCGACTACTACATTCCCTGGCTCAATCGCAAAGAAAAAGTCGCCCATGCCCCACGCCTGGCAAGCCCGGGGAATTGCAGCGCATTCGTTGCCACTGGCAGCTACACCCGCAACGGGCAGATTGTGATGGCGCACAACAACTGGACCGGAATGGTCACCGGCGCCCGCTGGCGCATCGTCTTCGACATCGTTCCCAGCAAGGGCTACCACATTCTCATGGATGGCTTCCCCGGCGTGATCACCAGTGACGACGACTTCGGCGTCAATTCTGCCGGCATCATGATCACCGAAACCACCATCACCCAATTCAATGGCTGGGATCCGGCGGGCAAGCCCGAATTCATGCGCTCACGCAAAGCGCTGCAGTATGCCAGCTCCATCGACGAATACAGCAAGATCATGGTGGATGGCAACAACGGCGGCTATGCCAACGATTGGCTGATCGCCGACCGCAAGACCGGCGAGATCGCGCAACTGGAGCTGGGTCTGAAGCATTGGAAGCTTTGGCGCACCAAGGATGGTTATTTTGCGGGTTCCAACTGGGCCCGCGACCCCGAGCTCATTAAAGACGAGACCAATTTCGATCCCGATAACCCGGCCAGCTCGCCCAACGCCCGCAAGGCCCGCTGGGAAGAACTCCTTTCCCGGCACAAGGGCAAGATCGATGTTCCCCTCGCCCAGCAATTCCTCTCCGATCACCACGACACCTTCGAAAAGAAGGAGGAAGCCAACGAACGCACTCTCTGCGGGCATAGCGAGAGTTCCCCGCGTGGGGTTCCGGAGTGGGAGTGGGAGGCCTACCACCCCGGTGGCGCCGTGCAGGGGAAAGCCATGGATGCCGACATGGCCAGGAACATGAGCTTCACGGCTCGTCGCGGCCATCCCTGTGGAGAAGATTTCCTGGCGGGAGAATTCTTGAAGCAGCATCCCGAATTCGCCTGGCAGAAGCCGGTCCTCATCGATCTGAAGGCCGGTCCGTGGACGGAATTCAAAGCCGGAGACACCAGGTAGGCCAGACTGTTGCGCAGAATGCCGGCGGCCGCATTCGCAGCCCAGCCTGCAGCCCTATCCGCTACATGGTGCCCGAAGAAGTCTCGTCGCCGGCTTCCGCGTCATCTCCGCCGAAATACGAGAGCTGCAGCACCGTGCAATCGTCATTCAACGGCACGCCGGCGCAGAACTCCGTGAGCGAGGCCAGTACATCTTCCACACCCTGCGATTTGGGAAACAGACCCACCAGCCGGTCGCTGGTGAAGAAATCGCCGGCGGGATTTTCCGCCTCCGTCACTCCATCGGTCACCACCACCAGTCGGTCCCCAAGCCGCAGCTGCGCGCTGGCGCTCTCGAACGCCGCGAACTCCACCAGGCCCACAGGCAGGTTCGAGTTCGGCAGCTCGCTGGTGTTGTGGCCGGACATTAGCAGCGGACGGACGTGCCCGCAATTGATGTATTCCATCCCTCCCCCGCTCTTGATGCGCGCGATAAACAGCGTCGCATACTTCTCGCCCATGATCTTGTCGCAGATAAAGCGGTTGGCCGCGGTCACCAGGTCCTTGAGCGGGATGTTCTGCATCAGCTGGGCATAGAGCATGCCTTGCAGAATCGAGGCCAGCAGCGCCGCCGAAATTCCCTTGCCGCTCACGTCCGCCACCACCACCGACAGGGCTTCGTCGGTGCGGATGACGTCGAAGAAGTCACCTCCCACATCCTTGGAGGGGATGTTCTTGGCTTCGACACGCGCGTAGGAAACCTCGGGAATGGTCACGCGCATTAGCCTCTGCTGGATCGAGGCGGCAATTCCCAGCTCCTGCTGATACCGCTTGGCGGCTTCTTCCGCCTGCACCAGGTAAGCGTTCTCCAGCAGTCCCGCCGCTTCGCTGGCGATGGTGCGCAAGATGTCATTACTGACCGCAGACAGCTTGCCGGCCAGAAACTTGCTGTCCAGGTAGAGCACTCCTCGCAGTTCCGCTTCGCTCCCCGGCGCCGACTTCTCCTGCACCTGGGCTTTGCGCAGTGGGATACAGATGATGGTGCGCAGGTTATGCGCCACAATGCTTTCCCGCGCCGAGATCTTGCCGAACGCCTCGGTATCGGTAAGCAGGAATTCCTTGTTGGTGCTCGCCGCCTCGTTCAGCACTGAGCGGGAAATCGTGTTGTCGTCCATCAGCGGCTCGCCCTTGGAGTTCCTGCCTACCGCCAGCTTCAGGCTTCCATCGGGCTCGCGCAGAAAGACGTAGCCCCGCTCTGCCCGCGTCAGCCGCAGCGTGGCGTCGATCAAGGTCACCAGGATTTCGTCCAGAACCGAGGTGGTGTTCAGCTTCCGCGCCGCTTCCAGAAACAGGGTCAGCGTTTCCAGATCCGACGTGCCGCTGGTGGAAGGTTTCCAGACCGAGAGCTGGCTGAGGAACTGGCGCGCCTGGCTCTGGTTGGCGCGGTCGGGATCGAATAGCAGGAACGCTTCGCCGCGTACTCCGAACTCCACGCGGTCGTTGCGCTGCAGGCGATGGCGGTCTATCCTCAGCCCGTTCACATAGGTGCCGTGCTTGCTGCCCTGATCCACCACGTAGAAGCCATCGCTGTCCCACTGGATCAGAGCATGCTCGCGCGAGACCCGCGGATCCGGAATCACCAGGTCATTTTCGGTTTTCCGGCCGATCGAAAACGGGCACCGCTGCAGCGAAATCC
>DATHDM010000388.1:0-13866 GCA_035319065.1 Terriglobales bacterium | reverse complement strand
GCTACTACGATCTCTATCTGATCGACTACGAAACGGGGCGCCAAGTATATGACGTCGCTAAGGACCGTGACTTTGCCACTAGCCTCCAAGACGGGCCCTACCGCGCCAGCAATCTCGCCAAGGTTGTAAGGCAGTGCCTGGCTACCAACAATCCGGACGATGTCTTTTTCTCCGACTTTGAACCTTACGAGGCTTCACGCGGAGAGCCCACTCAGTATGTCGCGAGCCCTATTTTCGATGGAAAGGAACGTCTTGGGGTTCTTGCATTCCAGCTCTCGACCGATGCCATCGATAGAGTCCTGACTGGCGACCGCGGATGGGCAAGGGAGGGGCTCGGAAAGACAGGGGAGGCACTCATTGTCGGGCAGGATCACCTGGCGCGCTCCGATGCCCGAAAGTACTTGGAGGATCCGGACGGATATGTTGCTGAGCAAAGGGACGCGGGCGTGTCCGAAGAGACGTTGAACCGAATCCGCACGTTCAAGACAACCATCTTGCAGATGTTTCTGAACGATCCTTCCGTTGACCTGGCTCTTCAAGGCAAACAAGGAACCCGCATTGGGTTTAGTGAACGGGGGGTCCCTACACTCGTGTCCTACACCCCTCTGCAGATCGAAGGCCTTCATTGGGCTCTTGTAGCCCGCATGACTTCGAGTGAAGCCTTTCGGCCAATCAGAGAATTGCTGTGGGTATTCAGTTGGTGGGGCGTGGGCTTGCTCCTGCTTACCGCGTTGGCAGCGTGGCTCACGACACGCGAGATTCTGCGTCCGGTGAATGCTCTGGTGAGTGCCGCACGGAAAGTCGCAGCCGGCGACCTGACCGCGCAGGTCGAGTGGAAGTGGAAGGATGAACTCGGAGTGCTCTCCGACACGTTTAACTCGATGACCAAGAGTATTCGAGAGAAGACCGAGTTGATTGAACAGAAGAACCGCGAGAATGAAGCGCTGCTCCTTAATATCCTTCCGGGAGAAATTGCGGCCCGCCTAAAAGGAGGCGAACACGAGATTGCCGACAGCTTCGCGGACGTCACCGTTTTGTTCGGTGATATCGTCGGATTTACGGCGCTGTCCAGCAGGACATCTGCACCGGACATCGTCGAGATGTTAAATGGCCTGTTCAGCCGGTTTGACCAAGCGGCTGGTGAACTGGGCATCGAGAAAATCAAAACGATCGGTGACTGTTACATGGCTGTCTGCGGCTTGCCCAAGCCTTGCTCTGACCACGCTGACAGAATGGCGCAAATGGCGCTCCGCATGGTGGAAGCAACTCGGCAATACGGCCTGGAGAAGGGTCTGAACCTGCGGTTGCGCATTGGGCTTAACTCCGGTCCAGTAGTGGCCGGGGTCATCGGCGTGACCAAATTCATTTACGATCTGTGGGGCGATACCGTGAACCTGGCGAGTCGCATGGAATCGACAGGTGTGCCAGGGGAGATTCAAGTCACGCGAAGCGTTTACGAGCGCTTGAAGAACAGCTTCGACTTCGAAAGCCGAGGCCTTGTCCAGGTGAAAGGAAAAGGGGAGATCGAAACCTGGCTGCTACACGGCCAGTTGCACGCCGCCAAGGTGGCCAAGTGAGAATACGGCTTTTGGGATCGTCGGTGCGAGACACCGCGCGGCGCCAATACGTCAGCAGTTATCTGATCAACGGAACGGTGGCTGTTGATGCCGGAGGCTTGGGATTTTACGGCACTCCTCAGGACCAGCAAGCCATCCGCCATGTGTTTCTCACTCACTCTCACGCCGACCACACAGCTACTCTGCCGATTTTCCTTGAGAATGCTTGGACTCCCGCAGGAAATTGCCCGCACGTTTATGGAAGCCCCGAAACTCTTGATAGCGTGCAAAGGCACATCTTCAATGATGTCATGTGGCCTGACTTCGTCGCACTGTCGAAGACTATGCCGCCTTATCTGTATCTCTCCACACTTCAAGCCGAGATGCCCGTGGATGCCGATGGCCTCCGGATCACGCCTGTGCCGGTCAACCACATGGTCCCGACTTTTGCGTACGTAGTCAGTAACGGAGAAAGTGCAGTTATCTTTGGCGGAGATTCGGGACCAACCCAACGGTTGTGGGAAGTCGCGCACCAGACCACCTCTCTTCGAGCCGTCTTCTTGGAAGCGAGTTTCCCAGATTCCCAAGTGCGCTTAGCTGAAGCATCCCTTCACATGACGCCCAAAATGTTCGGCCGCGAGGTTGCTAAGATGCCAGCGGGAGTCCACGTAGTAGCCGTTCACATCAAGGTCCGTTGTCGCGAACAAGTGATCCGCGAATTGCACGCCCTTCAGCTCCCCAACCTGGAAATTGGTGAGTGCGAGAGGGAATACGATTTTTGACTTCTCCGCAATGTGGCAGGGATACCGTCAATCCTAAAGCCGTAGACGTATGCACTTGCAAACCCTTCGCTGTGGTGGGGATCTTTTTGCTGCCGCACCAACTCTCCGTTTTCATCCAGAACGCAGTAGTAGCTGAAGCGATCCCCTAGATCCAAACCCATGGTCAGCTTCTGCCGGGAAAATTGGCTGAGCGGCTGTGCCGCTGCGGTGCTACCCTTCTTCATGGCTGGTCTCCTTTATCTCTTGCACTTCGAGCGCGTCGATCACTTGGGAGCGTACCGCATCCCGTTCGGAGACCGGCCTTCTCATCTCATCTGTTATCAACAGTTACGCGGTCATGAACTTCGTCTGCTAGTTCTGACAGTAGAAACGACCCTAGCCTTTCTATTTTGTGCCTCTCAGACCATCGCCGGCTACGTAATCGAGGTGAAACGCTATGCCGCCTTCGGCTGGCAGCAAGTCTCAATCTTCGATCCAATCCTGCTTCCGATGTCGAACAGAAGTAGATGAACAGAACTTGGGCCTGAGTTTCTCAGAGTGGAGGTAACATGACTTGGTCAACAGGAAGGTTAGCCGATTCTCGACCGATCTTGTTGACCTCTTCTCGGCGGTTCTGCAGGAACGTCGCAAGCATGGTCATTAATGGGCCGAAATTGCACGGAGCAACTCGCGCCAGTTTGGCGCTCGCCGATGGAACCCAATTCAGCGCATGGCGGTCAAGGAAATCGGTCTCTAGTCGGGCAAGATTTCCGCTGGTCGTATCCTCCGCATGCTCCAGCGTATAGTGCACGGCGGCCAGAAACTCCAGCTGCGTGATCAAATAGTCGGGAACGGCGCAGCTTGAATCCCACTTGAGACCGAGCGCCTCATAGAACAAGGTGTTTTCTAGTGCAATCTCCTGTGCCGGCTTGCTCTTGTTGTGTGCTGACTCAAAAAGGGGAACCGGCGGTTCCGGAATACCAACATCGAACAGTGCGATGTAGGTAGCCTCATACTCCTCGTAGTCCGCGAACCAGACAAAATTTGGATCCTCTCCCCTGCAGCCTAACTGCTGCCACAGTTCAGTGAGCGCATTTTTCAAGCCTGGCCGCGCCAGTATGTCGAACCGCTCCTGGGATGGCGATCCCAACGCGAAGGCGAAGAACCTGTATAGGTCGAGGTCGTCCCAATCAAGTTTCGCAGAACCGCAGAGTTCGCAAGCTACCGCCATGAAACCCTCACTTCAATATCTGCCACACAGAGAAGTACTTTCGGCCGTCCCGGTCCTTCTGGCTGCCATTCCAAACAGCGAACGCTAGCGGGGTGCCTGCCGGAAGTTCAGGCAGCTCAAAAACAACTGTCCACCGGCCTTTTTCGTAGGCGCTGCGTACCGTGAACGTGGCTCCGCTACGATGAGTAGTGCCGCGGCCGGCAGCCTGCATTACCATCGGTCCACGCGCCGCACTCCAGTAGTAGATCTGAACTGGATCCTCGGGATCTCCCATCTGCAACGAGGGCGCAATTGCCCCCCTCTTTTCCGGAAACATCACTGCGGCGGCGTCGAAGAAGCGGTCATTGGCTTCCGTAGGCAGCTTCAGGAACCGCGTCTCCGGCGGGGTCTTCGGCAGTTCCGCCAGTACGGCAGAGTCTTGGGTTGCATCGACCCAGGACATCTGTACCAGGACTCTGTCGCCGGTGCGTGCGACGCGCGCGTCCAGGACCGGAATTTCCAGCGATGCCGGCTCATCCGTGTCATACAACGGGGGCGTTCGATTTAGGCTGACCTTGTGGGCAGGAACTTGATCCCAAATACGCGAGTCTTTGAGAAGCGCCTCGGCTGGTACTGGTAACGATGTCGCGTCCAGAGTCTGGCTCGGAGGCGTCTTGCCCCCCTGTGAGCTGGCGATCCCTGTCACAACCAGCACCGTGACGAATAGGAAGGCAAGTCGCTGGCTTTGCATGGCCATCTCCTAAATCGTGATCTGCACCAGCTCAGGCTTGATGCGATACCGCGCTTCTGCATCGCGCCCGATGAGGAGCTGCAGAAGTTCACTGCGGCCACCCGCTTGAGCCTTCTTCAGCTCCGACTCCAAGCGGGCAATCACCTCCCTCACATCGGAACCGAACAGATAGATGAGGTAGTCCAGTGGTAGCCGCGGATCTTCCAGGATACTTTTGTCACCCTTACCACGTTTTGGCGGATTGAAGGGTGGGACGTAGAAGACGTTCGGTTGTGTGCCCTTCTCCGGAAACAATGGCAGAGCCGCGCGATGCACAAGCACAAGTTTGTGCACCGGCGATTCGGGATCATCCAGCAAGCCGACGAAGCGCAAGCGCCCCGGGCATTGGGCGGCGCAAGCGTTTACTTCCCCCTTTTCCAGGCGCGGATAACAGAAAATGCACTTCTCCGATTTGCCGGTCACCTCGTTGTAGTAGATCTTCTTATAAGGGCAGGCCTTGACGCAGTAGCGGTAACCCTGACAGCGGTCCTGATCGATGACCACGATGCCGTTTTCCTCGCGCTTGTAGATCGCCTTGCGCGGGCACGCTTCCAGACACGCCGGATAAGTGCAGTGGTTGCAGATGCGCGGCAGATAGAAAAAGTAATTCTCTTCGCCATTCATGCCACCTACGTCCTCGTCCCAATTGACACCCGATTGCGGGGCGGGAGATGGCATAACCGGCTTTCTCTTGCCTTCGTAGAGCCGCTGCTCGTAATCGAATTCCCAGGCATGGCCGTAGTCACTCATGGTGGGAAGGGGGCTAGGTTGCAGCTGACCGTCTCTCCACCCCCCGCCGATGCGGTCCCACTGGCGCGGGTAACCCATGCCAGGACGCGTCTCCACGTTGTTCCAGTACATGTAGCCGGTGCCGTCGCGATCGGTCCATAGCTTCTTGCAGGCGATGGTGCAGGTCTGGCAGCCCAGGCACTTGTTCAGATCCATCACCATTGCGTATTTTTGTTTTGGCATGGCTGCCCCCTTACGCCTTGGCCTTTTCGATTTCCACTTTGATGTCGCGATTGTTGCCCGTTGGCCCCCAATAGTTCAGCCGAAAGTTGACGTGCCCATATTTGCCGATGAGCTGCGTGGGCTTGATCTTGATGTAGGTGAGTGACTGCCAGCCACCCTGCTGAAAACCAAGATATTTTTCCCAACCGTGATACATGGTGACGCGGCCTGGCTTTTCTCCTGGCAAGATCTGCAAGCGGCACACGCAGTGGCCGACGTTGTTATAGATGCGCACCCAGTCGTTATCTTTCAGACCCCGTTTCCGGGCATCGTCGGGATGCATGTAGACGATGGGTCCGCCGCGCTGCAACCGCAGCATTGCGCGGTGATCGCGCCAAGTGGAGTGGATGGACCATCGCCCATGCGGCGTGTTCCAGTAGAGGGGATACTTCTCCGGCAGCGGTTCTTTGAAGGTGGGCAGCGCCTCGCCCAGCTCCAGGTACCAGGGATGGTCGATGTAGAACTGCTGCCGCCCCGTGAGCGTGCGCCACGGGCGCTTTTTTTCCACCTGGTGCTTGAACGGTGTATAGGCAATACCGTCTTCGATGTCGCTGTTCCACGCCTCCGGGTCGGTGGCCACGAACCGGTACGGTCTTTCCTGCAACGCCTGGTATGTCATGCCCTTGGTCTCGGCCGCATTGGCCAGGATGAAGTTAGCTGCCTGCTCGTCAGTGAGGATCGTTCCTTTGCCTGTCCAGTTATGCGCTAGTTGTGTGAAATCGCGGTTCCAGTCGAACGCGTCGTCATGAAAGGGCTTCAGTCCCCTCTTTGCAGCCGATTCCGCGATCTTCTCGGCCAAGGCGTGGAAGATGTCCCAATCCGTCTTGCTCTCGAACAATGGCTCGAGCGCCTTGCCAAAAGGGTGAATGTAGCTGTGACAATCGGTGGTATTGATGTCCACCTTCTCGTAGTAGCTGGCTGCGGGTAACACCACATCGGAGTAGAGCGCTGTGGTGTCCATGCGGTAGTTGATGTCTACAATCAAGTCGAGATCCCGCCACAGCGACGACTCCAGAATCTCGTTGCCTTTCGCCTGGTTGAGATAATTGGCGCGCCACACGAGGAACGCGCGTGGCTTGCGGCCCCCCTTGGGCCATAGCGGCATCCATCCGTTCTTCACCGATTCCTGGATGTACCACTCAATCGGCTTGCCGTTGTAGAGGTGGGGATCCTTGTTTGTGGAATGCACATAACTCCAGAGGGTGGTGTTCTGGAAACGCTGTTTCTTGCGTCCTTCGGGGAAAGCTAGCTGCAGGAATCCATGCTCCGGCCAGATGCGTTCCTGGCCTACATAGTGGTTGAACCCGCCGCCGTTCTTGCCCACATTGCCGGTCAGCGCGACCAGAAGGATGAACGAACGGTTGATCAGATCGTTATGGAACCAGTGGTTGGTCCCTGCGCCGTGGATGATCATCGCGGGCTTGCGCGTTCCCAATTCTCGGGCAAACAGCTCGATCTCCTGCGCGGGAAGCCCAGTCCGCGCCGCCACTCTATCCAGCGTGTACTGGGATAACTCCTGCTTCAACATCTCGAAGACGGTGGTGACCTCGGCCGTCTTTCCATCCGCCAGGTTAACCGTGAAACTTCCGCTCAGAGCCGGGTCCACGGCATTGAGCTGGATGGTCTTCTGCTCCGACCCCATGGATCCGGGAGTCGGCACCGCTCGCTTTTGCTGCGTATCCCAGACATAGAACACATCTTCTTTACCTTTGATCTCCAGGTCTGACTGCCGCAGGAAGCGCTTGGTTTTTCTGACCACCAGCAGTGGCAGATCGGTCTGCTCCTTTATGTAGGGAACGTCGATGAGCTTTTGGTCGATCAGCAGCTTGGCGACGCCGAGGGCGAGAATGCCATCCGTGCCTGGATTAATCTGGAAGTAGAGATCGGCATGCGTGGCGCTGGCATTGTAATCAGGCGAGATGCAGACGATCTTGGCGCCGTTGTACCTCGCTTCATAGGCGAAGTGGGCGTCGGGAATGCGTGTCTGCGAGATGTTCGAACCCCACAACACGATGTATTTGGAGTTGAACCAGTCGGCGCATTCGCAGGCCTCGGTCTGTACGCCCCAGGTAAGCGGCTCGCCTGGCGGCAGGTCGCAGTACCAATCATAGAAGGAAAGGAATACTCCACCGATGTAGTGGGCCAGGCGTGACCCGGCGCAGAAGCTCACCGGGCTCATGGCAGGAATTACGCTGAAAAACGTGTTGGTGTCCGGCCCGTGGTTGTAGATGTTGTCGAGCAGTTTCTCGGCGACCAGTGTGAGAGCTTCCTCCCAGCTGGCGCGCCGCCACTTACCTTCACCTCGCTCCCCGGTGCGGATCAGTGGGTAACGTAGCCTCTGGGGGCTGTACACATATTCAACGAAGCAACCACCCTTTTGGCATCCGCGTGGGTTGTAGTCGGGCAGATCCTGGCTGATGCGGGGATAATCAGCCGCCTGCTCCTCACGCACCATGACCCCGTTGCGGACAAAGACCTTCCATGAGCAGGACCCTGTGCAATTCGCAGAGTGTGTCGAGCGAACCACCTTGTCCCACGTCCAGATTTTGCGATAGAAATCCTCCCAAGTGCGGTAAGGATAGGTGCGGAGGGGATCGAAGTCGCCCACCAGGGTGCTCAAAGTCGGCTTCTCGCTGCGGGAGCACCCAGGAATCACAAGCGCCGCCGTAGTCATGGCCGCGCTCTGGATGAAATTACGCCGCGACCAGCGGTTCTTATCCCCCTTGTCGCTCATGGTTTGCCTCCGGACACTGGAAGTGCGTTCTGTGCAAGAGCCTTCTCGTGCTTGTGCTTGCCGAAGGTGCGCACATAGGCCACAAGGTCAGCGATGTCCAGGTCAGTCAATGCTGGCGCATCCGGCCGCTGGAAGGCGGGCATTGCGGTGCCCTGACGTCCTTGGCGGACAGTGCGGACGATGAAGTCGTCAGTCGCTGCCTTCTGGAAGACAGGATTGCCGATTTCTGGCGCGATTCCGCCACGGCCATCCATGCCGTGACAACCGGCGCAGTTGCGGACAAACAGCGTCAGGCCACGGCTCGAATCACCCGCCAACGTGAGCATCGGCATTTTTTCGGCTGCGGGCGCACCGGCTCTCAGGTACGCGATGACGGCGGCAATCTCTTCTGGCAGAAGTCCGCCGGCGTGCTTGTCCCAGGCAGGCATCTGAGTACCCGGTCGGCCATGCTGGATGTTGCTGGCCAGATAGTCCGGGCTGGCGTTTGCGATCAAGGAGACACCCCGAATCGCCGGAATGAAGCGTTTGAAGGTCTTGTCCCATCGGCCGTAGGTTCCGTTGCCATGACAGGCCGCGCAGTATTGCTGATAGACCTGCTCGCCGGTTAGCGGCGCCGGATGCAGGGCGTGATACTTCTGTTCGATCTTGTCCGGTGCGAGATAGCTTTCGGGAACATCGCGCTTCCACTGCGAAAGCATATATACCGTCAGTGCTAGCGCCTCCTGCCGGGTGACAGTCGGGTTGCGCATCTGGCTGCCGACAACGACAGCTCCAGGATCGCGGAAATGCGCCTCCTGCCAACGCCAGGTTGTGTGCGGAGGGTGGAGACTGCTCATGGTAAGTTGGTGACGCGTCTTGGCGCCTTCGTTATCGAGCGCCGGTCCGAGCGGGCCTCCGCGGCCTCCTAGTTTGTGGCAGGAGCCGCAGCTTTTCTCCTGGTAGAGTTTCATGCCGGTAAGCAGCAAAGGAATCTGGGAGTGTGGCAGCTTCTCAGCGTCATGACACGTAACACACGTGGCCTGGGTCATTTCCGGCGGCAGTAATGGATAATCCCAATAAGCGTCATCGGCTTTGGCGTCAAGAAACGTCGTCGCTGGGCCCTGACCGTGATGGCAGATGGTGCATCCGAAGCGATCGACAGGATGGCTATCAAGAATGCCCGCGGGGTGGACCCGGTGGGGCAACGGGACATCACTCATTCTCGGATCGTCGATCCCATTGTGGCAGGTGACACAGCGGTCCACCGTTCCCAACGCCGGCAGACCCACCTGTTTCAGCTCAATGCGGAACTTACCCAGCAGTTCGCGGCCCCGCTCATCCGTCGCCTTTCGTCGCAGGATCTCGCGATACTGGCGCTGCACGCCGCTCCACTGAGTCAGGTAGTTCTCGTGGGCAGCGGCGGCCAATAGATAGCCGATGGTCAAAATACTCGCCCCGAGCAGAATCCAGCGATACATGCGTGAGGGGTCCTTCATCGTATTCCCCTCCTAATGCACCGGCCATTGCGACGGCCACCAATAGAAATGCCAGTTCGGCCCTCGGTGAACGGTTGCGAAATAGGTCAAAATCGTGAAACCCACCAGAAAACACGTAAACAGCGCGACCGCGGCAAGGCGCACGGAATCCTTGCGCTTCAGCACCAGCAGCGACCAAGCTGCAAAGATCATGACCAGCAGCGAGCCTGGATTGAAGAAAATGATCCACAGCTGATGTATGTCGGGAATCCAGTTCCGCAACCAGCCCAGGTTCACGGTAAAGACCAGCATGCCGACGGTCACAAATACCGCGAACAGCACTGCGGTACCAAATACCGACTTTTCTCCCGGGGTGCCAAACCACGTCCCTTCTCCGCCAAACCTTCGGTCGAGGAATGGAATGAGCGCAAGCCCCAGGAGGACGATCAGTGGGATCAGGAGCCCGCCGGTGAATGCCGAATATGAGACCAGTTCCTGGATGCCGAGGAAGTACCAGGGTGCCTTGGCCGGGTTTTCCGGAATCGCAGGATTGGCCAGCTCCTTCAGCGGCGCATCCCAGTAGAAGGAGAGCACCAGAGTCATAGCCACGGTTACCATGAACACGGCCAGCTCTGCCCAGAATAGGTGCGGCCAGCTCATGACCGTGTTTTCCGGTCCGCGATTCACTGTTGGCCGCTTGCCTTTTACCAATGCCATCAGGCCGTAGGTTTTGCTGGGAACAGGTTCAAAGACGGTGCCTTGAGTCCCGCCCCATTCGGCTGGGCCCCCCATCGGATCTTCGGGGCGCGCCAAGCCGCCGTCTTTTCGAATCCGCCAAAAGTGCACGCCGAGCAGAGTCACCAACGCCAGCGGCAACAGAAACACGTGGAGCACATAGAAGCGGATCAGCGCATCCTGCCCCACGTAGTTTGCTCCCAGGAGCAGCCGTTTCTGGAAACCGCCGGGGTCGAGCCAGGGCGTGATACCGAGCGCGTCGGTGAGCTCACGCGGCGAGTTGGCGATATTTGATCCAATGGTGATGGCCCAGTAAGCAAGCTGGTCCCACGGCAGCAGATAGCCGGTGAAACTGAGGGCCAGAGTGAGGACCAGCAGTCCCAGTCCGACCAGCCAGTTGAACTCGCGAGGCTTCTTATAGCTGCCGGTGAAGAACACCCGGGCCATATGCAATAGCACGGTCAGCACCATCAACTGTGCCGCCCAACGATGAATGTTGCGGATGAATCGCCCCGTGTAGACGGTAAAGTGAATGTCCTTGATCGATTGGTAGGCAAGGTCGGTGGAAGGCTTGTAATAGACCATCAGCAGCAGGCCAGTGATCACCGTGATCGCGAAGCTGGCCGCCGCCATCAGCCCCAGGCCGAGCGTGAGGGTTGGAGCCAGCGTACGAACGTGCACACGCACGCTATGAATGTGCAGGAAGAGGTTGTGAAATGTGGCTTGTGACTCTTCGCGCTCCGATTCCGGGTTTTTGCCCAGGCGAAACCACGCCTCCTTCACCGTGTGAGGGAGTTCCTGAAGGTTGCGAATGAATTCCTGGGTCGCAGTTGCCATCGGTCGCCTCCTACACCCGGTAACGCGTGCCTGCGGGCACTTCGTTATCGGCATTGACCACGAGGTGGCCATCGGCAGCGCGGCTTACTTCCAGCCAAGGCAGGGAGCGGGGCGCCGGACCACCCACCACTCTTCCACGCTCGTCAAAACGCGACCCGTGGCAAGGACAGGCGAACCCATGCGTAGTGCGAGAGACGATGCATCCCAGGTGGGTGCAGGTGGAGGAGATCGCGTAGAAGCCTTCGTCGTCACGAAACAACACCAGATTCTCCTCGGCAAACAAGGTTTCGCTGCCGGGCGCAAATTCCTCGGGCGCACCCAATTTGAAGCGCCTCAGTGGCCCGGGCAACACTGCAGGATTCGGCAGCCGGAACAACCCCGCAGCCGCAGTGCCGACTGCGGCAAAAAAGCTGCCTATTGACGCCACACTGAGAAAACTGCGCCGGCTCACGCGGGGTGGGTCGAGACGGGACATAGCTTCCACTCCTTCGCGAAACTGAATTGCTCCATGGTGATGGCGGTCGTAGGACACCGCTGCGCACATAGGCCACAGCGGATACAGCGTTCTTCGTCTTTAATGATGGCGGAAAGGTCGGACATGTCCATTTCCAGCGCTCTCACGGCCCCCTGCAGTTCAGGCGTGGGTGCAACGCGGTCGAAAGACACCAGCTTCAGGCAGAGAGTGGGGCACACATCGACGCACCCTCCACAGAGAATGCAGCGCTCGCCGTCGAAGATGGTGTTGATGCCGCAATCGAGACAACGCCCGGCCTCGGCGCGCGCCTGTGCTTCGCTGTAGCCGATCTCAACAAGCGCCAAGGGATTCTTAAGGCGCTCTTCTGAAGAACGGGTGGGGATCGGCAAACGGGTCCGGCGCTCATAGCCCTTTTCTCTGCGGTAATACTCCAGAGGAACGTGGAACTGCACTTCCTCCGGCGCGATCTCTCGGCCCCGCAGATGCCTGTAAACGGAGCGAGCCGCCTGCTTGCCGCTGGCGATGGCGTGAATCATCAGCCGTGGCCCGTAAGCGATGTCGCCGGCGACGAATACGCCGGGGGCCGTGGTCTCACAGGTCGCGGGGTCGTTGACGATTTGCTGCGGCGAGCGCATCTGGATGCCATCGCGCACAGGATCCAGGAAAGTGAGGTCCGCGGATTGCCCGACCGAGAGCAGCACCGTATCGCCCACAATCTCAGTCATGACGCTTTCGTCGAACCTCGGGGCGAAACGCTTGTTTTCGTCGTAGACCCGGGTGCAACGCACAAACCGCACCCCGCGTACGAACTTCTGTCCGTTGACGTTCAGGCTCAGGATTTCCTTCGGCCCCCAGCTGTTGTACCGAAGCACGCCCTCCTCCTGTCCTTCGAGGATTTCCACCGTGTCAGCCGGCATCTCTTCCAGCGATTCGAGGCAGACCAGATTTACCTGACGCACACCCGCCATGCGCGCCGCGGTGCGCGAGACGTCGTACTCCTCCTGCCGGAGCACGGTGCGTGCGACGTCATAGGCGACATTTCCGCCGCCGATGACGATCACCCGTTCACCCAGCTCCACCTTCTTGCCGAGGGCGACGTCGCGCAGAAAATCAACCCCACCCAGTACTCCAATCGCATCTGCATTTGGAATCGGAAGAGCTCGGGAACGCTTAGCCCCACACGCGATCACAACCGCCGCAAACTCACGCCGCAAATCGTCGAATCTCACATCCTTGCCTACCTGAACGTTGCAGCGGATCTCCGCCCCCAGGCCCTGGATCACCGCCACTTCGGCCTGAATCAATGCGCGCGGCAGACGGTAGCCCGGAACTCCCGTAGCTAACATCCCGGCAGGCACTGGATCCATTTCGAAGATCGTCGGACGAAAGCCCATGACCGCCAAATCGTGTCCCGCCGCAAGCCCCGCCGGCCCGCATCCGATAATCGCGATGCGCTCCCCGGTGGGCTGGGGGAAGTCGGCGTGGGCCAGAAAATCCAGAAGGTGACGAAGTTCATCGAGGTCGTCGCACTGACGTTCGGCACTGTGGCTTCTTAGGTAGGAAAACAACTCGCCACCCGCATCCGTCCGGGATTCACTGCCGAATTTCTCACACACAAACCGCTTGAGCGCGCGGATAGAAATGGGCTGGTCAATGCTGCCACGCCGGCAGGCGGCCTCGCAGGGAGCGCCGCAGATACGTCCGCAGATGGAAGCCAGGGGGTTCGGCCCGCGTGCGATCAGGTAGGCCTGTTCGTAGTTGCCGGCGGCGATAGCGCGCACATATCCGCGGGCATCCGTGTGAACCGGACAGGCATTCTGGCACTTGACCTGCTCACACCAATACTGCTGGTTTGCGACTCGGACCTGATATTGCTGCCCGTTCAACGGCGCCACCAACGAGGAAGTATCGACAACGGGGAAGGGTGAACCTGACGCTGAGCCAGGTCTATGACTGAAGTCACACTCTGCGTGCCGCTACCCGCACCTGAGCCCTGACCACCAGCAAGCGGCAGTAGAGAAGCTAGTTGATGCTACAGCCACCAAAACAGCCACCAGCGAAAATGGCGTGTCCCATCCCGCTCCTGTCAGATTGCAGTAACCGGTTGAGGCTGGAGAGTCTAGCAGCGGTGGGCCCGCCAGGATTTGAACCTGGGACCAATGGATTATGAGTCCACTGCTCTAACCGCTGAGCTACGGGCCCGTGTGCGAGGTAACCTCATTATCACACATCAATTACCGGGGATTCGTTTCAACCAGCCTGGGCCAGGCAATCTGAATCACGATTGTCGTAAGCAGGGTCAG
>DATHDM010000387.1:0-7787 GCA_035319065.1 Terriglobales bacterium | reverse complement strand
GCGCCTGACTCTGAACATCTTTACTTCGCAGCCGAGGACCAGGGCGAGGCGCCGATCTTCACTACCGATATCCATGGCGCTGCTGTCAAAGAGGTCGCCTCCGGCCAGTTCGACTCCCTCGCAATCAGTCCTGATGGCAAGACGCTCTATTTCGATTGCATGTCGGTGCAGCGGCCGAATGAAATCTGCAGCGTGCAGTTGGCCCTGCTAGTCGATTGCGCTCAGGCCGCAGAGGTAAATCCTCCCTCTCCACAGCTCGCTCCTCAACCGTGTTTGCCCTCGGCGCTCGCAATCTCGCATCTCAACGACACCGTTCTCTCCCGCATCGCCATGTCCCCCCTGGAACCCTTCCACTTCACCGGTGCCGAACGTGTCAGAGTCGAGGGTTTCCTCATTAAGCCTCCGGAGTTCGACTCCGCGAAGAAATATCCGGTGAAATTCCTTATTCACGGCGGCCCGCAGGGCGCCTGGGGAGACTCCTGGTCGTATCGCTGGAATGCGGAGCTGTTTGCGGCGAATGGCTATGTGGTCATCATGGTGAATCCGCGCGGCTCCACGGGCTATGGGCAACGCTTCATCGACGACATCAATGGAGACTGGGGGGGCCGCGCCTACGTAGATCTGATGACGGGTCTCGATTACGCGGAGAGGACCTATCCTTTCATCGACAAGCAGCGCGAGTGCGCGCTGGGGGCCAGCTACGGCGGCTACATGATCAACTGGATCCTGGGCCACACCAACCGCTTCCAATGCCTGGTTTCGCACGATGGCATGTTCAACTCCATCTCCGCCTACGGGAGCACCGAGGAGCTGTGGTTCAACGAGTGGGAGTTCAAGGGCATGCCCTGGACCAATCGCCCCATGTATGACAAATGGTCGCCCAGCAACTTCGCCACCCGTTTCAAGACGCCGACGCTGGTCATCCACGGCCAGCTCGACTACCGCCTTGACGTTGCCGAGGGTTTCCAGCTGTTCACCACGCTGCAGCGGCTGAAAGTGCCCACCAAGATGCTCTATTTTCCCGACGAGGGTCACTGGGTACTGAAGCCTCAAAACAGCCGGCTCTGGTACAAGACGATCAACGACTGGGTCGATGGATATCTGAAGAAGTAGGCTTGGCGTTACTGGCTTCCCCAGTCCGCAAGCAGGACAAAATCCTGCGCTCCGCCGGCCACGCTGGCCCGCACCAGCGCCTTTACCCTGCCGCGTTGCCTGGGATAGGACACGGTGTAGCTCGCCATACCGTTGACGTCGGCGCTGGCTACCGCCTCGCTGCTGGCAAGAATCGAGACTTTGGGATGCCGGCGCACGATGAGCTCGCCGAAGATAGCCGGCTCGCGCCCGTCGTCCATGCGCATCACGTCGGCGCGGAATCTGACCGCTGTCCCGGCCACGGGATTGGGCGGGCTGGAAGCGTCGGTCACCTGAACTCCCACTGGCTGGAAGTTGTCGCCCAGGACGATGGTTTGCGCGTCGCCGGCGACCTTGTGCAACCGCAGCGCCGTGGCCGCCACCGGATGAACGGTGAAGTTGCGGCAGGGAGCGTCGCTGGGGCCCACACAGGCGCTGATAATCACGTCACTCGCCAGCTGGCTTACCCTAACCTGGGTGCCGGCGACTCCGTCCGCGTCGGTTACCGCGCTGGCTGCTCCCAGCGAGGCCGTTCCCGCCATCACCGCAAAATCCACCAGCTTTCCGCTGGCTGGGCTGCCGTTCGAGACCACCACCGCCGACAGGCTCAGCGTCGCACTACCGCCCTGTGCGACCCAGGCCGTGGGGACGGGAAGAGAGACGGGAAGAGAAATGTCCAGCGCTGAGGCCACGCCGCTGACCGTGGTCGAGACCGAATTGCCGCCGGTCAACGACGCCGTGATCAGGGAGGCTCCCACCGCATTCACGATCACGTGCACCGCAGTTTCCCCGTTTGCATCCGTGGTCATCAGGCAGGACGCCAGGCCGCACTCGACGAAGCTCAAGGCGTTTGCGGGTCCGACAAACAGAACCTGCGCTCCGCCAATCGGCGTGACGCCGTCCTGCTCGGTCACGCGAACGCGAATGGGATTCGGCGCCTGCGTGCCGACCGGCACCTGCGGATTCGATCCCGCCACCAGGATGAGCTTGCCTCCCGCGGCTCCATACAGCAGTGCATCTGTCATATCAGAGATGGCGCCCGTGACCGGATCCTGCAGCTCGATGGTCTGTGGGCCGTCGGAGGCCGCCGGGGCTTCGGTGACAATCTGATCGGCCGCCACGCTGACGATCTTCGCGCCTACGCCGCCAATTTTCACAGCCGTGTTGGAGGCGAAGCCGATGCCGCGAATAGAGACTACCGTCCCGCCCGCGGTGCTGGCGCGCGCCGGAGTGACGCTCTCGCCGTACAGCAGGCGCGCCTGGTAGCGGAAGTCGGGACGCCCGTCTCCGCGATAGTCGGCAATGCCAATCTTGAAAGCACCCTCGCCGAGAAACGCGGCCTCCATGCGCGACGTCGCCGGCTTCATGGTGTTGAAGTAATTTTCCTGGGCCGCCGGAGCGGAGCCTTCGCTGCTGCCCGGCGACCACACGCCCAGCACCGGCAGCAGTTTCGCAGTCGTGGGCAAGCCTTGCTCGTCCAGGGCCGTGATCAGAAGCGTGAACGAACGGTTGGGATGCCCCGCCAGGGAGTAGTACTGCACATCTCCATACGGACTGATCACCCCCTTCCAGTCGCCGCTGGCAGGCGCGGGGTAAGGCTGGGCGAAGGTGTGCGGCTGATGTTCGTCTTGCGGCTGGTTTGGCGCGCCCTGCATCACGATGTCCTGCTGTACATCGCCTCCACGGCTTACGGTGACGCTGATGGGCGTTGCCGTGCCGGATGGGGAGACGCCAACCGTCTTGTACGGTCCCACGGCCACGCTATCGGTATAAAGCGGAGTTACCGGTTCGATTGTGAGCTGGAAGTCTGCGCTGCTGGCGCCGTCGGGCAACTCCAGACCCGAGAGATCGTAGAATCCCTCCACCGCCAGGTCATTCGATCCGAAGCGATCCCAGCGCTCGCCGCCGGCGGTCAGCAGGCCGGTGACGGGATTTCCCGCATTGCCGCGAAAAAGAAATCCTGAGACCGAGGAGGCGACGTACTTGCGCGAAGCAAATCCGGTTGCGGAATCGATCCTCCGCGCCACTACGTTGACGCCTTCCATCCCCTGGCCCAAAGTTCCATTCCACGCGGGAAAGCGCACCACGCCGCGGATGCGCGCGCTGTTGTCGAAGAACAGAGTCTTTCCCGGAAAGTTCGCAACATTGGCGCTAATCACCGGGTAGAGGCGCGATAGTGCAGCGCGGTCGTCCATTTTGGGTTGATCGGCATCGGAGATGCATCCCGAGCCCTGCCCGCAAATCCAGTACCACCCCATCGGATGCATGACGGGATAGCCGGCATAGTCGTCGGCGCGAGGGGGAGGGCTCCCGCTGCCTACGTTCTCGTTCACTTGCGACCATCCCAGCCCCAGGATCTGCCCCAGCAGGCGCGTCAGCTTGTAGCGCAGGGGCGGCATCGCGGCAGCGTTGATCACGCAGTTGCCGTTGATCACTACCAGGGCATGCGCGGCGGTCCCGTCGGTGGTGAAACGATCCACGCCGCCGTACGCCGAGTTCGCCGAGCACATCCCCACCGCTCCAGAGCCGGCGCCGAGCAGCGCATCGGTAACGCTGCCATCGCGGTCGTAAACGATAGCGACGGGCTTGTCGGAGTTCGCCTGGATGTCGGGCGGCAGGACCACCTGCTCGCCGGCGTAAGTTACGTTCGCTCCGCTGACGTCCTCATCCAGCTTGCCTCCGCGGGTTGCGCTCAAAGCGACGGTGGGAATCGCAGTCCAGTTGGCGAAAGCGGAGGCCACCAGCGCATCGGCGTCGGCCTCTCTGAGATAACCGCTGAGATCGCCGCGGTCGGTGTAGTAAGTGACGGTCCCGCCCGCCCACACGATCGGGGTGCCCGCCGTTCCCGGCTGGAACCAGCTCACGCCCGCAACATTTGCCGGCCCGCCAGCCTCCACAGAGTCAGGGGATAACGCGAAGGCAATCGCCAGGAAGAAAACAAGAGTGCGCCCGCGCCAGGGGCTCCATAGAGCGCAGCACAGCTTGGCAAAGGCCGCTCCCCACCCGCCACGTGGCTTCATTCTTCAGCCGCCGCCGGGGCCTTGCGCAAGAGTTGGCGCGCATCCATGGAGCCCGCATCGCCAGCGCCCGCCCGAACAGCACCCGCGAGCAGGAGCATCGTCACCGGAGAGTTCCTTCCCCGCTCATCCGGCGTACCACAGAACCTCACCTCGTGTTCGATCCGAAATTTTTCGTTTTCCAGACCCGCGACTGCAGCCCAGGTCCGAATTTCCATGGACCGGAGCCGCCCGGACAGGCCCCTTTCTGTTTTGCTGTCCGAAGCGGTTCCGGATTTACAGAGGCCCGATTTACTACGGCCCGACTTGCAGAGGCCCGGTACATCCAGCATGGTCCACAGCACAGGAGGAATCAGTTTGCGCCAGTTTCGAAAGACAGCCATTTTTCCGAACACCACGCAACGCAGATGAGTCGCGATTTTAGGGAGGGAAAGAAACGGGCTCAGTGAACGAGCGCACAAATGGATGGAATTTCGATTACGCGAGTTCCCGCGATGAACTGTTCTGCAATCGGATCACCAGCGGCTACTGGTTTTCCGCAATTCTGCCGACGGCGGAGAGGCGGGCGCCGGTCAGCAGAATCATGCCCGCCAGAAAGGCCCAGAAAATCAGGGTCACCGAAATCGAGAACGGCCCGTAGATCTCCTGGAAATTAAGCCGGGGCAGCGAGAAGACATAACCATACTTGGCCAGCTCGAGCAGCAGTCCGGCGATCACCGCGGCGGGCAGCACAGCCCTTGCCGGCACTTTGCCGTTGGGCAGCAGCCAGTAAATAAGGAAGAAAATCGCAATGCTGGCCACAACCGCGCACACCTTCATCACCAGGTAGCCCACCGTGCGCGATACCAGGTTGACGTTCCCCAGAAAAAGATAGTGCAGCCAGACCTGATTGGTGGCGGTGGCAGCAATCGAGAGCAGCGCCAGGCAGCCCGAGGCGAAGGCCAGCCCCAGTGCCATCACCTGGTTCCCCAGGTAGGATCGGTTCTTGCGGAAATCCCATACGCGGTTCAACGCCACCTCCAGCGGCAGAAAAACTCCGGTGGAGGTAAACAGCAGGATGAACAGTGAGAATAGCTGCACATCATTGCGGGCGTTGGCCAACGCCTTGACATTGCGGATAACGAAATCCTGCCCCGTAGGCAGGTAGTCGCGCAGCAGGTTGATGATCACGTCCACCATCGCCTGCGAGTGGAAGACCCGCCGGCTGATGGTCAACAGCAGCACCACAAAGGGGAAGAAGGAGAGAATAGCGTTGCAGGCCACCGAGAATGCGAAGGTGTGCACCTCGGTGCGAGCCAGGTAGGTGATGAGCGGCCAGGCTTGCCGCCTCAGCCCGTGCAGCACCGCCTGCAGCCAGTTCTGGTGCGCGCTGCCGGCGAGCGGCCTGCCGGTGATGGGACTGACCGCGCTGCGCGGCGGCGCTGCGCCCCTTCCCGGCGAGGAGGGGTTCACCGTGCCCGAGCCTTCGACTACTGAAGCCATGATGAAACTCTAACAGAGCAGAGCAGACGTGTCCGATAACCTTCGGTCAGGGCGCGCACAACCCCTCCGTGCAGCGTACAATAATGGGTTTCAGACGTTACTGCTGGAGACTTAGATGCGTAGAACCGCCCTCCTATCCGCTTCTCTTCTAGTTTGTTCGCTCGCGCTGGGCTCGTCCAAGTCCAGCGTCAAGAAGCCGGTGGACAATTCCGCCACCGTGCTGCCTGCCGCGGCGCAATCGGCCATGAAGCTGATCAACCCTGAGCGCATTCGTGCCCACGTAAAATTTCTTTCCAGCGACCTGCTGGAGGGCCGCGGCACCGGCCAGCGCGGGGGTGACATCGCTGCGGACTACATTGCCACCGAGTTCGCTCTTTTCGGCCTGAAGCCTGCGGGAGACAACGGCAGCTACTTCCAAAGAGTTCCCATGGTCGGAATCGCCACCGAGGCGCCCAGCACCGTCACGCTTACTGCCGGCGGGGGGCAGCCACTCTCCCTGCGCCTGGGCGACGACATCGTGGCCATGGACGAGACCCAGAACGCCACTTCCAAGATCGATTCCGACCTGGTGTTTGTCGGCTACGGGATCGATGCCCCGGAGTACAACTGGAACGACTTCAAGGATGTCAATGTGGCAGGCAAGGTCCTGCTGGTGCTGGTGAACGAGCCTCCCTCGGACGATCCCAACTTTTTCAAGGGCAAGGCTCTCACCTACTACGGCCGCTGGACCTACAAGTACGAGGAGGCGGCGCGCAAGGGCGCGGTCGGAGCCATCATCATCCACAAGACCGATATGGCCAGCTATGGCTGGGACGTGGTCAAGAACTCCTGGGGAGGCGAGCGCTCCTATCTCCGTTCCGATGGCGACCCCAAGCTGAAACTGGCGGCCTGGGTTCAGCTTGACATCGCCAAGGCCGCTCTGGCGGCGGTGGGCAAGGACCTGGATGCGCTGATGGAGCAGGCGCGCTCGCGCGACTTCCGTCCCATCCCGCTGCCGGTGCGGGTCGAGTCCACCATCAGCAGCAAGATTCGCCCCTTCGAGTCCAGCAACGTGGTGGCGCTGCTGCCCGGATCCGAACCCAAGTTCAAGCAGCAGGCGGTGATCTACAGCGCCCACTACGATCACCTGGGAATTCACCCCGGCCAGGCGGGAGACAACATCTATAACGGCGCCATCGACAACGCCACCGGGTGTGGCATCCTCCTGGAGCTGGCGTACGCCTTCGCCAATTCCTCGCAGCCGCCCAAGCGCTCCATACTCTTCGCCGCGGTAACGGCGGAAGAGCAGGGGCTGCGCGGTTCCGAGTACCTGGGCCGCAGGCCGCCTGTTCCCGCCGGGGACATCGCTCTTGGCCTCAACTTCGACGGCGTTGCCCCGCGAGGCATTCCCGAGGACGTCGAGGTTTCAGGGGCGGAACGCACCAGCTTCTATCCGGTGGTGAAGGCCACCGCCAAGGAATTCGGCCTGGACATCAAGCCGGACTCCAATCCCGGTGCCGGACACTACTACCGCTCCGACCACTTCAGCTTCGCCCGCGTGGGTATCCCCGCCTTCTCGATCAATGAAGGGATGAAGTTCAAGGGGCATCCCATCGATTACGGCTTCCAGCTGGAGAAGGAATACACCGACCAGAACTATCACCAGCCGAGCGACGAATATCACGCCGAGTGGGATTTCACCGGCGTGGCCGAGATCGCGCGGTTTGGCTTTGAACTGGGCTGGAAGGCCGCTTCTTCAACCGAGCTGACGGCCTGGCTGCCCGGCGACGAGTTCGAGACTGCTCGCAAAGCCAGCCTCAAGAACGTGGCCGAGGAGCCTGACCGCACCAACGCCGGAGCCACCAAGTAGGGCATTGTGCCGCGGGCGGCCCTGCCCGCGGCAGCTCATCCTGTACCGTGAGGCGCGGACACTAGTGTCCGCGCCTTTTCTTTTTGTCGTCCTGCGCAAGCACCCTGGTCAGAGAAGAGTAATTGTTTTCAACACATTAGGCATGGTTATGCTGCTAAAGGTAATTATCCCGTTACAGTAGGTATAAGATATTCTCAGATTGATGGCACGGAAACCCAGTGCATCCCTTGGGGCTTCCCGGCCAAGAGGAGATATGATCCTGCTGTGCGTGTACCCGATGTAGTTCTTAAAAGTGTTGGATATATCTG
>DATHDM010000386.1:0-5395 GCA_035319065.1 Terriglobales bacterium | reverse complement strand
GCCACAGTCAAGGTGCCGACCTTCATGTTCTTCATGGGGTAACTCCTTAAGGAAGGATTGGAGCCGAGCAGAACAGACCACGATATTCGCCTCGCGCTCTGTCTGTGTCAACGTCGGTCCGCGTAGCTGTTGAAACATCGCCATTACACTCATTGACCCGTTCAGAGTGCATCGCCTGTCACACAAGTGACTGGCGTCTGACGCGGAGTTCTAAGGCTATTTTCAGATCAGCCACAACGGTCATCAGCCTGGAGCGCTTCGATCACTATCTTTGGGCGGTTTCCACACTCTCGCAGGATAGCTATGATCTGCTTCCGTTCTTCGCTGGTGAGTTGGCTTCGCTCGATACGGCGACACTTTCCTTCTCTGACCACCGGATATGTTTCTGACAATTGCTGGCTCCTAGCTTCGTGATAGTTCATTTGTCTATCCCTACCTTCCCTTTCGCCGGGGCTTTGAGCTTCCGCGCGGTTCTACGCGCGGGCCTAGACTTTCCAAATAGTCCGTCGAGACCAGATGACACGGCCTTCTTGGGTAGCAAACTGGTAGCACGAAGAGTTGCTGCAGAGCAGAAAGTCCACAAAAGCCAATAAGAATGGCGCGCCCTGAGAGATTCGAACTCCCGACCTTCTGGTTCGTAGCCAGACGCTCTATCCAGCTGAGCTAAGGGCGCGTTCCTCGAAAAAATTATATCAGAGGCAACCTGGTACCCTGCGCCTGCGAGCACGCGCGCTCGCGACTTGAACCTGCATCCGCTTCCGCCTGCCCGCTCATCTATCGCCGGTCGAAGGTCATTGCGTTGCGTGCGAGACCGGCTCGCTATCGGCGGCCTCCTCGTATCCATCGCGCAGTTGCTTCCGCAGGCGCCGCTTCAGGTTTTCATCAATAAACGCGGCGTCCACCGCCATCAGGTTGGTGCCCAGCAGCTCTTCTGCTCTCCAGCCGAAGACCCGCCGCAGGCCCTCGTATTCGCGCGTCAGACTGGTCGGGGTGAGCATGCGCGTGTCGCTATTCACGTTCAGCGGTACCCCGGCGCGGTAGAGACGGTCGATGGGATGGTTCTCCCAGCTCCCGAGCGACGGGATGATCTGAACGTTGGCCGAGGGGCAAAGCTCAAGGTGGATGCCCTCCTGCCGCAGGTGCTCGACCAGCCGCGCATCTTCGGCGCTGCGCGTTCCATGGCCGATGCGCGGCGGAGCCAGCTCCCGCAGCGTCTCCCAGACGCTCTCCGCTCCCGCGCCTTCACCGGCGTGCGCCGTGTAGTGCAGGCCGCGTTCGCGAGCGTAGCGGAAGGCAGCTACGTGTGCCGCGATGGGGAAGCCCGCCTCATCGCCCGCCAGGTCGAGCGCGACCACCCGGCTGCCACGGAATTGCTCCACCAGCTCCACCGTCCTCAGGCTCTGGGATTCCGTGTAGTGCCGCAGCGTGCACAGGATGAGGCGCGCTTCCAGGCCGGTCTCCAGTATCACCTGCTCCAGGCTGCTGTCCACCACCTCGACGACCTGCTCCGCCGTCAGTCCGCGCTCCAGGTGGAGCAGGGGCGCGAAGCGCATCTCGGCGTAGATGACGCCGTCGGCCGCGAGCTGCCGAACTACGTCCTCGGTCACCAGCCGCAGGGCCTCCCTCGTCTGCAGCAGCAAGACCCCTCTGCGGGAGCGAGACAGGAAGTCGGGAAGCGTGCAGCGCACCGGAGCGGTGTAATCATGAAGGTACTGTTCCCGGGTGATGCCGGGCTCCAGCGCGGACACCGCCTCGTAGCTCAGCGAGCAGTCGAGGTGAAGGTGCAGTTCGATCTTGGGGAGCGAGTGCGCGTCCATGGATATCGGCCGGGTTCTATCCTACCGGAACGCCGGCTGGGTTTCAGAAGGTCAGAAGGACTGCAGGGCAGCGGCCTCGTCGAGGCTCATATCCAGGATGGTGTCCAGCTTGGTGATCTGAAAGATTTCGCGCACCGGGAGGCTGGAATTGGCAACTCTCATCTGCCCTCCCTGGCTGCGCACCGTAGCCGACGCCCGCACCAGCTCATTCACGCCGGAGCTGTCGATGTGAGTTACCCGCGCAAGGTTCAGCACCACTTTGCGATGGCCTTCGGCAAGCAGCTCGCGAACCACCTTGCGCAGGATGGTGCCGTCTGGACCGAGAGGCGTCAACTCGTGAAACGTAATGCGCCCGCTCAGGTCAAGAACCGCCACATCACCCACTTGCCTGATCTCGTATTCCATCCCCTTACCCCGGCCGTCAAGGTGCTCCCCCTGGAAGCCAATTATACAAACGCATGTGCGCGAAAGGCAGAGTGGAAAGTACCGTCGTGGAGCAGGACTTTGGTCATCTCACGGCGCGCGCGGCACTTCGACGTGCCTTCTGACGGGACCAGCGGTGCCGCAAAATTTCGACTGTCCCGGCCGCGGTGACCTCTGCTGAACCCGGAGGATCAGTTCTCCACCGAGGCGACCAGGTCAGAATTCCGGAAGCGCGGCTGGCGCAGCAGTTCCCGAATCTGCTCCTCTGCCTCTTCCACGCTGCGGAAGGTGCCGTACTCGTAGAGCCGTGCCAGCTTCACGACTCCGTTGCAGGCCCGCAGCACCTCGTCGATTCACCAGAGTTGAGCGCTGTGCATCCCACACCTCCACTCTGGAAACTGTAGCCTGATGCGCTCGCGCCCAGAAGCCGTCGAATCTATTTCACTATTCACCCTGCAGGTTCCGGCAGCGTCACTTCCTTTGCCGCTTTGTCCGCCCGCAGCCCCAGAAATCGGGCCTGGCGAAGCTTGCGATCCTTGGTCCACTCCTGGAAGGCAACCTGCGCCACCAGCTTGGGCGAGAGGTACGTGAGTCCACGCTCCCGGGGAGGGTTCACTACATCAGGAGACGCGCGCATCAGCGGCTTGAAGCGCGTGTGCAGCGCTTTCAGGGTGGTCTGCGAAAATCCTGTGCCCACTTTTCCTACGTAGTGAAGTTCCTTTCCCACGTAAGCGCCTAGCAACAGCGCGCCAATGAATTCTCGCGAACCCTCGGGCGGAGTGAAACCCACAATCACAAACTCCTCCTCCTGGTGGACCTTGACCTTGAGCCACTTCGAAGAGCGGCCTTCCACGTAGGGAGAAGATTCGTCCTTGGCCACAATGCCCTCTTAGCCTTTCCTTTTGGCGATTTCAAAGGCCGCCAGGCCATCCTCAGCCAGCCTTCGCGAAAGAAACAGGCTGGCGTTCCCGGCAACGCTGTCTTCCAGGACTCTGCGCCGTTCGCGCAGCGGCTGGTGGCGCAGGTCGCGTCCATTCACGTAAAGGCAGTCGAATACCGCGTAGCCAGGCTCGGCAGCGCTGGATTGCAGCAGCTCGAACCGCGAGACGTCGTGCTTGTCGAGCGCTACCACTTCCCCATCCAGCAGCAAGGTGCGGGGCGTGAGCGCGCCCACCTGCCTGGCTATGCCGCTGTAGGTGGCGGTACGGTCCTTGTCGTTGCGGGAGAGCAGAGTGACCTTTTCTCCCTCTTTGTAGGCAAGGATGCGGTAGCCGTCATATTTCTCCTCGTAAACCCAGCCGGGAGTATTGAAGGGCTTGCTTGCCAGAACGGCGAGCATAGGTTGGACGCGAAACGGGATCGAACCTCCGCTGCGGGGGCTGGATCGCGGTTTGGATGAGGCACGAATCATGGGAGGTTTGATTCCTTTGGGCAGCCTCGCGCTCGCCAGCAGTCTAAGCCCTGATGGGCGAGCGGCAGGCCCCCTTTCGTGTTCAAGACGATTCAATTTCTATGCCCACAAGCCCGAGCCCGCGATAAAAAGAAAGTCTGGGAGATCGAGCGAAGGGACGCTGAAGTGGGGATGGGAGTCAATTGCTCGCGCTGCAAGAGCCGGGAAATTCACGTTTCCCGCAGCCGCAGCGTTCTCGAGAGACGGATCATGCCGCTGTTGCTGCTGCGCCCCGCGCGCTGCGGCCGATGCGGCCGCCGCTTCTACCGGCTGAGGTTCCTGCCGATCAAGCCTCAACCTGCGATTCACTGCCGCCCCAAGGCCAGTGACTGAGGCCTACGGACGACCTACTGTCCTGATTCGCATGCAACCTGGTCCCGCCCCTAGGGGGATACCGTAACCTTCTCCAGCGCCTTACCCAGCGCATCGGGTTTGAAGCCAAACGGCCCAGGCTTGCTCTTGTAGGCGATCTTGCCGTCTGCATCGATCAAATACAGGCGGTCGGGCCAGCCGGTGTAGGCAATCTCGGTTGTGTTTTCAAAGCTGTCGATCAGCGCCGGAAACTTGATCCCAAGGTTGCGAACGCAGGTGCCGGCAAGGTTCTCGCGCTCGTCGTAACTTCGCGGGCTGGCGAAGACCACCTTATCCTTAATATTGCTCCTCATCTGCCATACGTCGCTGGGGTGGGCTTCCTGGATGTACACCGCGTAGAACGCAACCTTGTCCTGGTACTGATCGTAAAGCTTGTTGAGGGCAGGAACCTCCCGCCGGAAGGGCGGTCAGGTATAGCTGCCGAACACCAGCACCACGGGCTTCTTCCCACGAAACGACGAGAGCTGCACTTGCGCAGCCTTGTCGAGGGTGTGTAGTTCAAAGTCGGGGGCCGGAGCTCCGACCTGCAGACCCCCGGCGCGGGCATCGGTCCACAGGGTCTCGAAGGGCAGCACCAGGAACGAGATTACCGGCATGTGCGACATGAAGCGCCCGAACGTCTCCGGAGGCTTCCGCATGGCATAGGCCAGCACGGCCGACATCGCCAGCCACAAGACGAACAATACCAGTGCCGCCCGCTTCAGAACCGGTAGGAATTCCCGCCATTTTTGGCTCATTTTCCAGATCATACCTTAACCGCCGGTTCTCGAGTCAGGCGTGGTAACCGGTTACCTTGCCAATTCCTGTCATTACTTTTTGCCCTGCACCGCGGAGTGGTACAGCGGTGGACCGTTATCTTGCTGCACCCGCGCGACCGCCCTAGCATCTTCCCCAGGATTACTACCGCGTGAAGCGGCTCAATTTTGGGGAAACAATGCGACTCATCCGGCAGTCATTGCTTCTGTCCCTGATGCTGCTGGCGTCTGCCAGCAGCAAGGCGACATCCTCGGGTGTGGTAATCCCCGCCGGCACCCGCATTTCCGTGCGCATGAACGGCGCCCTGGCGAGCCAGACGGCCAAGGCCGGGGACATCTTCTCCGGCACCCTGGCCTCGCCCATCGTGGTCAACGGCCAAACGCTATTCCCGAGTGGTTCGGCAATAAGCGGACGCGTTGTCAGCGCTCACAACGGGGCGCAGGAATCGGCGGCTCTCGAGCTGGCTCTAACCTCGGTCAGCTATCAGGGAAACTCCGCTGCCCTGCGCGACGGCACCTTGCTGTTGCAGAGTGGCGCTGAGCCGGGATCACCCGGGCGGGTGCAGACGGGCGCTTCT
>DATHDM010000385.1:0-2063 GCA_035319065.1 Terriglobales bacterium | reverse complement strand
TGCAGGGCGCGCGCCTGAACGCCGAGCAGGAAGCCAACAACCTCGTGAACATGTTCCGCTTCACCTATCATCTCCCATCGGAGTCGCGCGCCGAAGTGCAAGGGCTCGCGCGCGCTTACTGCCAGGCCATGTTGTCGGAAGAATGGCCGATGATGGCCCAGCAGAAGCAAAGCCCGGCAGCCCACCGCATCATGCAGCAACTGTGGCACGCGCTCAGCAGCGTGCAGCCTCACAACGCCAGCGAGCAGACTGTAATGGATCACTCCTTGTCGGAACTGACCGAAATGACCGAGCACCGGCGCATTCGCCTGCTGCAGAGTCGTCAGCGTCTGCCTGCCCTGCTCTGGGCCGTGCTCGTGGTCGGAGGGATTGTGACCGTGGGGTCAACCTGCCTGTTTGGAGTGGAGAGCCTCAAACTTCACGTGGTGCAGGTGTTTGAGATCAGCTTCCTGCTCTCGCTCATGCTGGTGGCCATCGCCTCCATCAATCGGCCGTACCAGGGCGACGTGCACGTCGGTCCCAACGCTTTCCGCTACGCGCTCGAGACCATGAGCGAGAATCCCGCCGGCATTCACCCCGCGGAACCAACCATGGCCCCACCGCACACGCCCTAGTGCGCATCGCACGAGGTGGCACGCCAGAAAAACTGACACGACCGCGTCAGCTCGGCGACTTGGTCCCCTGCTTCACCACGATCACTTCGCGCAGACGCCGCGACAGGTTCACGGCCAGGGACCGATAAAACCGCGAGCCCATGTGCGGGTAAAGCTCAAACAGATCGCTGAGCGCGGTCCACTCGATCTCGCACACCTCCAGCTCTCCCGCGGCGACCACCGTTGCGCTCGCCACGCCATTCTCCAGGAAGGCCATCTCGCCGAACACTTCCCCGGGCTCCAGCCGGGCTAGAAATGCCTTCGAGGCCGTCTCCACCCGGGCCGCGCCCTTCACCACCAGGTACACGACTTTGTGCTGTTTGCCTACCTGGATCAGCACATCGTCCTTCTTGAAGGCCACGCGCTTGGCCCGGTCTACGATGAGCATCCAGTCGTTTTGCGTGAGGTGTTCCAGGCGATTCTTCGCCGTCTGGAGGACAGACAACAACTCCTCGTGCGCGAGATCCTTCTTCTGATTCGTCATGGAAACCTGTTCGACCCCCAAGCCTCATCGAACAGAAGGTCAGGTCGGGTGAGCATATCAGAAAGATCCGTCGTTCACAGGTAACCAAAGATTTACCTGCCCAACATCCGCTGCACGATTTGCCACGGCGCCCACAATTCTGAGATCGTGGAGGGCACCCAGCCTGCAGTCAGCGGAGAGCCTGCCCCTCATGTCGACGTTGAAAGAATTCAAGTGCGAGATCTGCGGTATCGTGAGCGCCCAGCCCCTTCATTGGTTTGTTATTGAATGTGGAGACCTCAAACTCGCCGTGCACAAATGGGACCTCGAGATCGCCGGTGCTCCCACCGCTCGCCACTTCTGCGGCGAGGCGCACGCCCAGGTCTTCATCAGCCGCTGGTTTGACTCGGTCTGCGTTCCGCCCCGGCGGCAGCTCTGATTTCACTGAACCCGGCTGCCCCATGTAAAATCAAATGATCGTATGGTCGGCGCCAGCCAACTCATTCAGATCGAACTCAGTCCCCCGGTGCGTCAGCCCAAACCCGAGTGGCTGCGCGCCAAAGCTCCGGTTGGAGATAACTTCCATAATCTGAAGAAGTTAGCCCGCAGCCTAGGACTGCACACGGTGTGCGAGTCAGCGCAGTGCCCCAACATCGGCGAGTGCTGGAACCATCGCACCGCGACCTTCATGCTGCTGGGCGACATCTGCACCCGGCGCTGCGGCTTCTGCGCGGTTCCGAAAGGCAAGCCAGAGGCTATCGATTGGGACGAACCGCAGCGCGTCGCAGAGGCCGTTGCCGCGCTCGGACTGAAGCACGCCGTCGTCACCAGCGTGAACCGCGACGATGACAACGTCGGCGGCGCGAAGATTTTCGCGGAGACCATCCGCCAGATCCGCGCGCTGACTCCCGATTGCCGCGTTGAAGTTCTGATCCCCGATTTTCAGG
>DATHDM010000384.1:0-2779 GCA_035319065.1 Terriglobales bacterium | reverse complement strand
GCAGGCGCAGGGTGTCGAGCGGTTTACTGAGGCTGACATTCAGAAGTGGACAAGCGATCCTCCGCGGCCCGATCCGGGATCTGCCTACGCGGCGACGATCACGCTCGATCTGGCACAGGTGACTCCGCATGTCTCCGGGCCCGACACGGTGCAGGTTATGCAATCGCTGGCCGAGATGGAGCGCAAGAAAGTTGCCATCCAGAAGGCGTATCTGATTTCGTGCGCGAATTCGCGGCTCGAGGATCTGGAGGCGGCGGCGAAAGTTTTGCGCAGGGAGAAGGTTGCGCCGGGGGTGCAGTTCTTCCTGAGTGCGGCCAGCAAGTGGGTGCAGGAAGAAGCGGAGAGGAGGGGGACGTGGCAGACGCTCGTGGATGCGGGGGCCGAGGTTCTGCCTCCCGGGTGCGGGCCTTGCATTGGGCTCGGCGTGGGGTTGCTGGAGAAGGGCGAGGTCGGGATTTCTTCCACGAACCGGAATTTCAAGGGACGGATGGGGTCGCGGGATGCGCAGTGCTATCTCGCCAGCCCGGAAGTCGTGGCGGCTTCTGCGGTTGCGGGTTACATTCGCGGGCCGCACGAGTTTGCGGTTCGGCAGCCGGAACGTCGGTACTTCGAGTTCGTGACCGATGGCAGCGGAAGCGCGGAAAAAGTCGAGATTCTTCGGGGCTTCCCAGCGCGGGTCAAGGGCCGGCTGGTGTTCATGCCGCCTGACAACGTGAACACCGACGCTATCTACGGCAAGGACTATACCTACCGCGACGACATGACCAGGGAGATGATGGCCAAAGTCGTGATGGAGAATTACGATCCGCAATTCGCTGCGCGCACCGCGGGGGGCGATGTGATCGTCGGCGGGTTCAATTTCGGTACGGGTTCGAGCCGCGAGCAGGCGGTGACCTGCCTGAAGGCGAAGGGTATTCCGCTGGTGATTGCGGCCAGCTTTTCGCAGACCTATCTGCGCAACGCCTATAACAACGGATTCCTTTGCGTGGAAGTGCCGGAGTTGGTGAAGCGGTTGCGGGAGCAGTTCGCCAGCGAGGTTGCGGTAAAGGAGAAAACGATCATTCCGGGCGAGGAGATCGAAATTGATTTCACCGCGAGTGTGATTGCATGGCGCGGAGAGAAGTTTACCTTTCCGGCGTTGGGGAGTGTGCCGCAGTCGCTGGTGATTGCGGAAGGAGTGGAGAATCTGGTAGCGAAGCGGTTGGGACTGAAGCAACAGTAGATTCCTCGCCTCCGCTGCGCTCGGCGCCGTAAGGCAAGATCTTCGGGGAATGAGGATTTATAAACAGCTTCGTAAGGAGAAGTCGGTCTCATGGCGAAATACACCGTAGTCACCATGCCGGGAGATGGCATCGGCAACCAGGTCTTACCCGAATCTCTGCGCGTGCTCAAGGCGGTCGGGGTTGACGCGGAGTACATCCACGCCGACATCGGGTGGAATTGTTGGTGCAACCAGGGGAATGCGCTGCCGGATCGCACGATCGAGTTGCTGGCCAGGCACAGGCTCGGACTGTTCGGCGCGATCACTTCGAAGCCAAACAAGGCCGCACAGGCCGAACTCAAGCCCGAGCTACAGGGCAAGGGATATGTCTATTACTCGCCGATCGTGACCATGCGGCAGAAGTTCAATCTCGACATCTGCCAGCGTCCCTGCATCGGCTTCACCGGGAATCCGCTGAACTACATCCGCAAGAGGATCGACGGCGGGTTTGACGAGCCGCAGATCAATACGACCATCTTCCGGCAGGGAACTGAAGGCATGTATGCGGGCATCGAGTGGACCAATCCGCCGGAGGTCGTGCGGAACGCGCTCAACTCGCATCCGAAGTTCAAAGCATTCGCGAACGTGCCCGGGCCCGACATTGCGGTGAGCTGCCGCGTGATCACCCGCCCGGCGGCGCGGCGCATCATTACCGCGGCCTTCGAGTATGCAAAAAAAAAGAAGTTCAAGGCGGTCACGATCTGCGAGAAGCCAAACGTGGTGCGAGAGACCAGCGGCATGATGGAAGAGGTCGCCAAGGAAGTGCAGAAGAGCTATCCCGACATTCAGCTATGGTCGACCAATATCGACGCGCAGCTCATGTGGCTGAACAAGAATCCCGAGGACTACAACGTGATCGTGGCCTCGAACCTGTTCGGCGACATTTTGTCAGATGCGTTTGCTGGGCTGGTGGGCGGGCTGGGTTTCGCGGCCTCGGGCAACATTGGGGACGAGGTGTCAGTGTTCGAGCCGACGCATGGTTCAGCGCCTAAGTATGCCGAGCTGAATCCTCCAATCGTTAACCCGATTGCCATGATCCTCTCGGCGGCCATGATGGTGGAGCACGTGGGAGACGTGGACAAGGCAGAGCGTATTCGCACTGCGGTCGCTGCGGTCGTGAAAGAAGGCAAAGTGCGCACCTACGACATGATGCGCATCTCGGGGGGACCGAAGTCGATCAGCCAGGGGGCTGCTTCAACCGCGCAGATGACGGACGCGATCCTGGCCAAGCTTTGAGGAACCAAGCTGGGCACGAAACGCAGGGGAAGGGTTGCCGTAAGATGAAGTAACTCCGTCTCTCTGCGTTCTTTGCAGGAAAGGCTTTCTGGATGGCTGCCGACAAGAAATCCGCCGAAGCCGGGCAGTGGGGCAAGGAGGTCCGCTCCGACCTGCATGTGGCCATCGAACCTCGCGATTCGGGCGGCATTGAGCTGGGCCTGGAATCCCGGGTTGCTCCTTATTATGGGGACGCGATTCTAGCCCAGACGCGGCAGGTGCTGGAAACCCTAGGCGTGAAGA
>DATHDM010000383.1:0-15891 GCA_035319065.1 Terriglobales bacterium | reverse complement strand
GGCGCAAGGTCAAGAAAAGCTACGTTGCCCTGGTGCACGGCTGGCTCAAGCAACCCCGGGGCACCATCCGCAGCGCCATCAGCCGCGACCGTTTGCGCCGCACCCGCATGACCACCCGGCGGTCCGGCGGACGCGAGGCGGTATCGCACTACACGGTTGTGGAGCAGATTGATTCAGCCTTCGGCCGCTTTTCACTCCTGGAAGTCGAGATCGAAACCGGACGCTCGCATCAGATCCGAGTCCATCTCGCTTCCATCGGACATCCGGTCGTGGGTGACACCCTCTACGGCGCTCCCCGCGAGATTGCTCCACTGGCTCGAGGGATAAACAGGGGGAAACCTGGGCGAAGCAACGCTCGCCGCCCGGCGAAATCGTTAGCCATCGGGCCCGGCGCCAGCGGGCCGCAGGAATCGCTCTCGCTCGCGCGCAATTTTCTTCATGCCGCCAGGATCTCGTTTCAACATCCGGGCAGCGGCGAACCGCTTGCGTTCTCCAGCGCGCTCCCTGCTGAACTCGCGGAGTTTCTTACCCGGCTCGGGTAAACTTTCAGCAGAAACACCGATTTGCCAACATCGGTTTCCCGACGACGAGCAGCGGCGCGGTGTGACGGACGGATTGGCTTCTGTTCCCTTCGGCATATAATGGCAGTGAGGATGAAGTACGTGGTCAGGGTTTTATGTGTGTGGGGGCTGTGGGGGCTGTGGGGGCTGCTCACCGGCGCCGTGGCCCTGGGGCAGAGTTCCGCTCCGGCGCAGGATCTGCCGTCAGCGCCTTCGGCAAGCCGCGCAGCCGAGAAAGCTGCTCCCGCTGCGAAGCAACCGACCCTGCCGTCGGCGAGCCCGGCCGCTGCCGCTCCAACTTCGGCCCCTGCCGCTGCTCCGGCCTCGGCGGCTTCGCCGGCTGCGGACCCGCCAGGGGATAAGTTGGCTGCCGGCTCGTCAGCCGGTCCGTCAGCCGACCCCTCCGCGACCGATGACCTGCCCACGTTCCGCAAGACTGTGGACGAGGTCAACGTGGTCTTCACGGTTACCGACAAGCACGGGCGTTTCGTCAAGAACCTGAGCAAAGACGACTTTCGTGTCCTCGACGACAATAAGCCGCCGGTCTCGATATCGAATTTCGCCAGCGAAACCAATTTGCCTCTGCGTGTGGGCCTGCTCATCGACGCCAGCAACTCCATCCGCGACCGCTTCCGATTTGAGCAGGAGGCGGCGGTCGAATTTCTGAGTCAGATTGTTCGCCCACGTTACGACCGCGCGTTTGTTCTGGGCTTCGACACCACGGCGGAAGTTACCCAGGATTTCACCGACAATGGCGAGGCGCTCTCGCGCGGGGTGCGCATGCTGCGCCCGGGCGGGGGAACGGCGCTCTACGACGCGATCTACTTTGCGTGCCGCGACAAGCTGATGAAGAACGACCAGAACGTCGCCGCGCGCCGTGCCATCATCCTGCTCACCGATGGTGAGGACAATCAGAGCCGGGTCACGCGCGAAGAGACCATCGCCATGGCGCAGCGCGCCGAAGTGATCATCTATCCCATCAGCACCAATGTGAGCGGAGTGAAGACGCGGGGAGACAAGGTGCTGGAACGGCTGGCAGATGCGACGGGCGGGCGCGCCTTCTTCCCCTTCAAGATTCAGGACGTGAGCAACGCCTTTTCCGAAATCCAGGATGAACTGCGCAGCCAGTACGCGGTCGCCTATAAACCCGCCGACTTCCTGGCCAACGGCAAGTTCCGCAGCATCGACATTACCGCCCAGAACCACAAGAGCCTGCAGGTGCGCTCGCGCAAAGGCTACTTCGCGCCGAGGCAGTAAGGCACGGGCGGCCGCAGGCGTGTGGCGGGGCCAACAAGAAATCATTGAAAGTCTGCGTGCCTAGTCTCCGCCGGTGTCGGCAGCCAGCGCGTAGTAGCCGGAGCGGGCCTGCACCTTCAAGCCTGCCTTGGTGTGGATTTCGACGTGACGGAAGGTTCCGTCGTGCTTTGAATTGGTAGGGGTGTAGCCGATGTTGTACTGCGAGCGCAGCTCAGTGGCAATCTGATCAAAGCCTTCCTTCAGCTTCTCGTACTTATTGCCCACCTCGATCATGCGCCCGCCGGTCTCGCCACACAGCTTCTTCATCTCGCGGTCGCCCGAGTAACCTCCGCCATAGAAGCCGCGGTCGGCGATCAGCAGCACGTAGACGATGCTGTCGGCTTTCTGCGCCGCCTCGATCGCATCCTTGATCCGCTCGTGGCTGCCCTGGTCCTCGCCGTCGGTGAGCAGGATCATCGCCTTGCGCCCCACTTCCCGCGCCAGCTTTTCATAGGACGCCAGATATACGGCGTCGTAGAGCAGCGTGCCTCTGGGAATCTGCGTGGTGGGAATCGGACCTCCGCCCAGACCGGGTATTCCACCGGAAACTCCACCCCCATTGATGCGGGCGCGATCGAGGGCGCGGCTCAATTGGTGCGAGTCGTTGGTGAAGTCCTGCAGCAGGTCGACATTCACGTCGAAGCTGATCACGAATGCCATGTCCTTATCGCGCAGCACACGGCCGAGGAAGGCGGCTCCAACCTCCTTTTCCATGGGAAGCACGCGCTCCTGGCTGACGCTGCTGTCGATGAGAATTCCCAGGGTCAGGGGCTGAGTCGCGTCAGCGGCAAAATACTTAATCTTCTGCGGCTGGTTGTCTTCAAAGACTTCGAAATCATCCCTGGTCAGATCCGGGATCAGGGCGCCATGCTTGTCCTTCACGTTGAAGAACAGGTTTACGACGTTGACCTCAGAGCGAAAGGTGGGAACATTGCCCTGCTCCTGCTTGTCCTGCTGCGCCAGACCCAGGGAATTGCAGAAAAAAACAAGCAGCAGGACGGAAAGCGGTGCAAGACTGGCACTGGGGAGGAATCGGCGCATAGGTTTCCGGGATCCTCGCGGTCGGCGAAGTTATTCTAAATCAGGCCTCAGGGAATGCTATAAATTAGATGCACGGTCGGGCCCAGTCTTGGCCTTCATCCGGTTTTTTCTTCCGCGGAAAGGAAATCATGGCCCGTAGCGGCAGACTCCGGCTCTGGTTCAGGATAGCTGCGGCGCTGCTCTTCTTCTTATTATTGGGTTCGGTTACGGTTATCTGCCAGACGCCTAATGCCTCTGGCTCGCAGCAGCCAGTGCCCGATGCTCCGTCCGCCAAGCGCCCGTTTCCAAAACCCACCGTGCCGCCTGTACCCGAAACGGGAAACGAGGTGCCCGAAGCTCCAACTCCCCAACTCGGGACCGCTCCCGGGGGGGAGGGCGGCGTCCCACCTGCGCCGGAGATCACGACCGTGCCGCCGGGCAGCGCTTCGACTGCCCCCGATCCCAATAGCCGCAGCGCCCTGGAGTTCACCCTCAAAAGGGAGGTCAACTTCGTCCTGGTTCCTGTGACCGTGAAGGACACCTCCGGGCACCTGGTGGCGGGCCTGCTGAACAAGGACTTCACCATCTACGAGGACGGCAAGCTCCAGAAGACAACCTTCTTCACCAGTGACCCCTTCCCGCTCTCCGCCGCAGTGGTGCTCGACTTGGGGATGCCGGACACGGTGGTCAAGAAGGTGAATGACACGCTGCCGGCGCTGGTGGGAGCTTTCGGCCAATTCGATGAAGTCGGCCTGTTCACCTACGGCGACACGGTTCGCATGGTGCAGGATTTTATTCCCGCGGCGGGCAACCAGGTCGGCAACGTCTTCCGCAAGGTGCAGAAGACGGCCAGCAGCAAGCAATCCGGGCCTTTCGGCATGGCGGGGCCGCTGGGTTCTGGTCCCTCGATCAACGGACATCCCGCCGACCCAGGCGGATCCGCCACGGTGAATTCCAGCCAGAGCGGCACCATCTACCGCCCCGAGGCGCGGGTGCTGAACGACGCCGTACTGGCCGCGGCGCTTGACCTGGCGAAACGCCCGCGCACAAATCGCAAGATTATTTTCATCATCAGCGACGGGCGGGAGCTCCGCAGCGCCGCCAGCTACAGCGACGTACTGAAGGTTTTGCTGTCCAACGAGATCACCGTGTATGCCGTGGGTGTGGGCAACCTGGGCATTCCCCCCTATCGCGAGCTGCAGAAGATCCGCATTCCCGGCCAGGGCTACGGCGACATTCTGCCGCGCTACGCGCGGGCGACGGGCGGGCAGGTGTTCAGCGAGTACTCCCAGGACGCCATCGAAGCCGTCTACAGCCGGGGCACGGAAGAAGCGCGCAATCAGTACACGCTCGGCTACACCACTCCCGCCACGCCCTCCAGCACCTATCGCGAAATCGAAGTCCGGGTGCGGCGTCCCAACCTCAAGGTGACGGCCAAGGGGGGTTACTATCCGCTGCCTCCCTCGCGCTAGCGGGTGCAGCCCGCAGATCGTCGCATGACTTTAGTTTTACCTTCGGGAGACCTGTACTGCTCAGTAAACCCCCGCTGTGGTATAAAACTGGTGCTTCCCCAGGTAATAGAGGCAATCAGGACCCGCCGTTCGATGTGGCCAGGAGCGGCGCGGACAGTGAGGCTGGGCCTTGAGCTTCATAAACTTCGCCGCCCGCGAGATCAATTGCAAGATCGTGTATTACGGCCCCGGACTGGGCGGCAAAACCACAAATCTGCAGGTGGTTTACGACCGTACCGGCGAAGCCCAGAAGGGCAAGATGATCTCGCTGGCCACGGAGACCGACCGCACCCTGTTCTTCGACTTCCTTCCCCTTGACCTGGGGACGGTGCGCGGCTTCAAAACCCGGTTCCACCTTTATACCGTTCCCGGCCAGGTGTTCTACGACGCCAGCCGCAAGCTGATCCTGCGCGGAGTGGATGGCGTGGTGTTCGTCGCCGACTCGCAGGAGGAGCGCATGGACGCCAACGTCGAGGCCCTGGAAAACCTGCAGGACAACCTCAAAGAGCACGGTTACGAATTCAGCAAGATCCCCTACGTGCTGCAGCTCAACAAACGCGACCTGCCCAATGCGATGCCGTGCGACACCTTGCGCAAAGAGCTGGTGAAGAAAGGCGAACCCAGCTTCGAAGCCGTCGCCTTCCAGGGCGTGGGCGTGTTCGAGACCTTAAAAGAGGTTGCGCGGCAGGTGCTGGTGGAGCTGAAAAAGGGGTAGGGGGGTAGGAACCGCATGGTCCTTGCGTAGCTCCTTCGTCGCTCCACTTCTCGGGAACTAGCCCGCGGACTCCCGGCCTCGGCTGGTGGCCCAGGTTCGCGTCCCTCTCTTGGACGCTAACCTGGGGCCTTTTGGACATTAGACCGGGACTCGTCACTGCGCACACAATCCCAATCAGCGAGACGAAATGCCGCGAAGGACCCCTACGAACATTCCTTCACCCAGGTTAGCGCCCAAAACCGCGGCGCGAACCTGGGACGCGGACAGGAGTGTCCGCGCCACCTGTCCGCTCAGGAGGCTGGTGGCCTAGGTTCGCGTCCCTCTCTTGGACGCTAACCTGGGACCTTTTGGACATTAAACCGGGACTCGTCACTGCGCACACAATCTCGATCAGCGAGATGAAATGCCGCGAAGGGCCGCCCCGAACATTCCTTCACCCAGGTTAGCGCCGAAAACCACGGCGCGAACCTGGGACGCGGACAGGAGTGTCCGCGCCACCTGTCCGCTCAGGAGGAGAGATGCGCTTGAGTGGCTCGCACTCTACTCGTCGTCGCTTGATTCGATCGGCTCGCCCACCAGGTTGTAGTAGATCTCCTTGGGCTTTTTCGTCTTGGCAGGCGCTTCGGCGGCAGCCGGCGGTGGAGAAGGAGGCGAAGGCGGCGGTGCGGGCGCGGCTTGCACCTCGGCGGGCATCTCGCGGCGAATCACAGCCGGCTCCGCCACCGGCGCTGGGGGGCGATCTGCTGGAGCGGCCACCGGCCTGGCAACTTCAGGCCGAGGGGGCGGCTGCACCGGTTCAGGCGGCGGTTCCGGCGCACTCGCAGGCGGAGTGATTGAAAGCGACCGCGAAGCCGGCCGCATCACCGTCCTGACTACCTTTACCTTTTTCACCCGCGGAGGCGCTGGTTCTCGCTCCGCCCACCTTCGGACAAGCACGAACACGACCACCGCCAGTCCTAACTCGAGGAACGAGCTGAGAAGGCTGTGGAGGTTAACGTCGGCTTTCCCCAGAAGCGCTACGGATTGAGGATCCTGGCCCACCAGGCCGGCGATGAGCGGCAAAACCAGTCCGTTGGCGACGGCAACCAGGCATGCCCAGACAGCCTCGGCCAGGACGACAGCCGCAACCAGCACTGCGATCCACTTGCCCGGCACTTTCGGCCACGATTCCGGGGCAGGATTCTTAAAAATGTCGCTCATGACTGCGCACTGCAGATTGTAAACGCTATATCAAATCACGGTTGTAAACACAGACGGACGATGCAAGTTGCATGCAGATTGCATTTCGCCTCGGCCTGGGGCCGGGCTTCCCTGCTGAGACAAAACCTTTACCAGCGAATGACACGGTCCTGACAAATCCGATCAGGCCCGTTCCTAAACTGCCGTCTGAGTTGTATCCACTGCGACTTGAGGAGGATGTGCTGCTCAGGCCGGCCTGAGGGCATTCCTCCACTTGGAGGTGCATCGTGAAAACGCTATGTGCGCTGTTGCTGACGGTGGTTGCCCTGGGATGCAGCGGCTATCACGCGCCGTCGAGTACGACCAGCATGTCGGGAGTGGGAGCGGCGCAGATCACGTCCATCGCTCCGACCGGCGTGAGCGCGGGCGGACCGCAATTCACCCTGAACGTGGAGGGCAACGGCTTCGCCTCGAACTCCGTGGTCTACTTCAACAATACTGCTCAGGCCACGCAGTTCGTGTCGGGAAATCAGCTGGAGGCGATCATCCCCGCCAGCCAGATCGTGTTGGCCGGGGCCAAACCAGTATATGTGCTAACCATGGGAGGCATCTACACCGCGAGCAACCAGGCGTCGAACATGGTGAACTTCATGGTGAATTGACAAGCCGTCAGCACACAGCTGTCGACCCCCGGGGCATGAGCATCGCAGCCATGGGAGGACAGCAGGGTCCTCCACCTCAAACGATCCGCATTGCGGGGATCCCCCGTCTTCTAGGCTGTTCCAGCCGGCTGGCAGTCCGGCTTGACGCCACCATGATCGGCGATAGAATGCCGCCTGCCTGGATGGTAAGACTCAGGTTCACCAGAGGTCTGTGGAGGAGAACATGCCAAGCTTGAGGACGATGCTAACAAGTGCCGCTTTGCTGCTGGCGATGGCGGCTACGGCGGGGGCGCAAAAGCGGCTGTCGGATGCGGAGTACACGGCGCAAGCGCTCTCCGCCGCTCCCAAGGCGGTGGCCGAGGGCGCCGCCGTGGTCCGCATGGAAAGCGATGGAACCATGCGCACGCTGCGCGCCGGAAAGAACGGATTCACGTGCATGATCATGGGCACCGACAAGATGTGTAACGACGCCAACAGCATGGAGTTTATGCACGCCGTCATGAAGCACGAGCCGCCGCCCAACAAGGTGGGCATCTCGTACATGCTGGCCGGCGACGATGGAGCCAGCAACACGGATCCGTACGCAAGCGGCAAAACCGCGACCAATCATTGGATTGTGACCGGACCTCACATCATGGTCTTCGGTCCTCCCAGCAAGGCGCTGGGCTACACGGAGGCGCCGGACCCGGATCCCAACAAACCCTACATGATGTGGGCGGGCACGCCCTATGAACATGCCATGATTCCGGTGGCTCCTGCGAAGTGAGGAGCCGGGATCAGCGGGGTTGCGGAGCCTGCATTATCGCATTTGCAGGCTGCGCAGCATGCGCTCGAAGGTGGGGTGAAGCGCCGAAAAGTCCTTGTCCGGGGCGATGAAGACGGCGAAGAGGACCATGCCGTCGCTGCGTGGGAGGGTAACCAGCCAGTCGTGTTCGCGGACTGGCTGACCCGAGGCGTCCTGCAGTGGGGAGCGGCCGATCAGATCCAGGGAGCGGCCAGTCACGCCGTTTACGCGAGTCTCCTGGGCATTGCCCACCGCCCGCAGCTCGGGATTCGACCGCCGCAAGGAGTCGATCAGCTCGCGCGTGGCGGCGTCGATGGAGTCACCTTGCTCCGGCTGGAAGCCGCTAATGATGGCACCAAAGGCCACGGCGTTGCTGGAGACTCCCGCCTGCGGCGCGATGGTGACGGCAGAAGTCGAGTCGCCAAATATCTGCCAGTTTTCAGGATAGGTGAGGGAGTAGGCCTGGTGCTGAAAGCTAGTGAAGTTGTCGCTGGGCCGAATGGAGTCCGCGGCAATGGCCCCACCGTTGGCGCCAGCGGACGCATAGCGGGCCCGCTGCTGAATTTCCTGGGAGCTGTAGGCCCGCGTATTCAGAGCCTGCTGGTGAATCTGGGCGAACGCCGGGTTGGTGGTGGTGAAGTTCTTTGCCGGAAAAGCGGCAATTTCCTTCTCCACCGCCTGCACCCGGTTGCCGGGATCGGGGTGATCGCTGAAAAATTGCGCGCCCCGCGCACCGCCCTCCTCCTCCAGCTTGCGGAAGAAGTTGGCCATCTCCACCGGATTGTAGCCAGCGTTGTACATGATGCGCGCACCAACGGCGTCGGCCTGAGCCTCGGCATCGCGCGAATACTTTAGAAAGACCGAGCCGAGACCGAAGCCGATGCCGGCGGCGGCTAACTGTCCGACCGCACTGCCTCCCAGCAGTCCGCCAAGAACTCCGAGCGGAAGCTGGAGGGCGGCCTGTTTGGAGGCCTGCTTGGTGGAGTGGCGCTCATAGATGTGGGACATCTCGTGCACCATCACGCCCGCCAGCTGAGCCTCGTTGTCGGCTGCCTGAATGGTGCCCAGATTTACGAAAATCGGCCCTCCGGGCAGCGCAAAGGCGTTGATGTCCTTCTGCTGAACAACGTGGAATTCATAGGGCCAGGTGGGCTGGGGCATGGTGGCCACCAGTCTTCTCCCCAGTTGCTGGACGTATTGCGTGATGGGGCTGGAATCGGGAAGCAGGGGCAGTTGCTTGCGCACCTGGGCGGCATTTTGTCTGCCCAGCTCAACGTCTTGCTCAGCGGAAAAGACATTGAACCCGGTTGGCTTGGGCAGGGGAACCAGAGCCTGGCCCCAGGCCGGAAGCGTGAGCGCGATCACCACCAGAAGTGTCAGAGCCCGCCTGCAATGCTGCTGGATTCTCATGCGATCAGTGCCTCTTGGTGTCGCGATCAATCACGATCGCTACGTACGACCCTCTCCGCCAGCGAGGGCAACAAGCCGCCCTTCGCCGGCCGAACCGCCTGATCTGAAGATGCCTGGCGCCGCTGGCGAGATGCAGGCAAAGGCGTGGAGAGATCGCGGCATTGCCCTGGCTTGCATTCAGAGCCAGCGCCCGGAAAGCCTTTTTCCGAGGTTCATGCCCAGATGGGCATTGCGATCGGATGGTGTGCACAAAGGTGTACTTCTTCCGATACCTAGCCCGCATCAATACAGGTGGTAGCATCCCGACGAATCCATAGATCTTGGTTTTGTTTTGGGGATCATGATGTCCAGGACCCTGCGGCTCTCGGCCCTTGCGGCTCTTGTTTGTTCGTTGTTCGTGGCGATATTCGTGGTGGCGGTGCCACATTACCGGCTGGTTGCTGCTTCCGGCCCAGCCGCCAAGGCGGGCTCATCGCCGTTCAAGACGGTGTCCGCGCCGGCTCCTGCGACGGCAGTTGCGCCGGCGGCTCCCGTTGTGCCACCGGGGAGCATCCTGTTCACGGCCAAGCGCGGCCAGACCATGGACACACTTGTCCACAGCTATCTTTCGCAAAGCAGCTTCATGACGGGCACCGAGTTCCGCGCTGCGGTTCGCAGCGCCAACCCGGAGCTCAGCCACAGCGTTTACTTCAAGGCTGACGAACCGATCATTGTGCCGGGAATGGATGTGACCAACTGGTCGGAGAATGCCATTCCGGTACCCAAGGACTACGAGGTGCGCGCCATCTACCTGACCGGCACCATGGCGGGCAGCGAGAAGGGCATCAACCTGGTACGCGCCTGGCGCAAGGCGGGGGGCAACGCCGTGGTCTTTGACGTCAAGGACAGCGACGGCATCATCAACATTCCCTTCGATCACAAGCTCGTTCCCACGGGGCACAAGCCGGTGATCAGCAATCTTCCCAAGTACACCCGCTTCCTGCACGCGCAGCGGATGCATGCCATCGCGCGCATCGCCATCTTCCGCGACCAGTGGATGGCGGAGAATCGCAGCCAGTTGGCGGTACACTCGCGCCGCAGCGGCCAGCCCTGGCGGGAAAACGGAAAGCTGGTATGGATCGACCCCTCCAATAGTGAATATCAGGATTACATCATTGCCCTGGCGCGGCACGCCGCCGAGTCCGGCGTCGATGAGATCCAGTTCGACTATGTCCGCTTTCCGGCGGAGGGCGACCAGAAGGACGCAAAATTTGCCTTCGAGGCCAAGCATCCGGAATGGAAGCGGGCGGACGTGATCGCCGACTTCCTTACGCGCGCCTATTCCGAGCTGCACCAGGATGGGGTGCTGGTCTCGCTCGACGTCTTCGGAGTGATGGCCTGGCAGCGTCCGATCGATCTCTCCCACACCGGGCAGGACATCGTGCGTATGGCGAAGGCCTGCGACATCCTCTCCCCCATGATCTACCCGTCACACTTCTTCGGCATGGATGGCTACAAGGCGCCCGGCGATGCGCCTGAGCACTTCATCTCCGAATCGATGGACCGCTTCCGCCTGATCACCAAGGAGTCCGGGGTGGTGCTGCGGCCCTGGCTGCAGGCCTTTGCCTGGCGGACCAAGACCTACTCGCCGCAGTACATCGAGACGCAGGTGGCCGTGGCCAAGGAAAAGGGCGGGATCGGCTTCCTGTTCTGGAATGCGCGTAACGACTACAGCAAGCCCTTTGCCGCCATGCCCGACATGCGCAGCAACAGGAATGGCCGGTTCCTGCGCGGCGACGAGCTTCCTGCCAACGAAGCCAAGGCGGCGGTGAAGACCATTACCAGCTAGCCGGCGCGACGCCCTCAACCAAGCTGGGACTCTGCGCAGCAAGGGCGGGACACCGCCTGACGGGGACCAGCAGGTTCGAAACGGGGGTCGGGAACCAGCCACAGATGCGATACACTGGCATCGGAGGATTGTGGATGCCCATTCAGAAGACCGCGCGTATCTGGCACAACGGCAAGTTCATCGCGTGGGATGACGCCAAGCTCCACGTCATGTCGCACGTGGTGAATTACGGCTCCTCGGTGTTCGAGGGCGTCCGTTGCTATGGGCTGCCCAGCGGTCCGGCCATCTTCCGCGCCGCCGAGCACATGCAGCGCCTGCTCGATTCTTCCAAGATTTACCGCATCGACGTTGCCTTCACCCGCGAGGAACTGGTACAGGGGATGGTGGATCTGGTGGCCGGCAACGGCGTCTGGCCGTGCTACATCCGCCCCATCGTGTTGCGCGGCTATGGGGAAGCGGGGGTCAACCCCTTCAACTCGCCGACCGAGGTCTATATCTGCAACTACCCGTGGGGAAAGTATCTGGCCAAGGGCGACGAAGGGGTGGATGTCTGCGTCTCCTCCTGGACACGGATCGCACCCAATACGCTGCCGGCGATGGCCAAGTCGGGCGCCAACTACATGAACTCGCAGCTCATCAAGATGGAAGCCATCGTCAACGGCTACGTGGAGGGCATCGCGCTCGACGCCGGCGGCTACGTCAGCGAGGGCTCAGGCGAGAACCTGTTTGTGGTCCGCCAGGGCACGCTTTACACCGCGCCCCTGGCCAACTCGGTGCTACCCGGCATCACCCGCGATTCTGTGCTTCGATTGGCGGGTGACTTGAAGATTCCCGTGGTCGAGCAGATGATCCCCCGCGAAATGCTGTACATCGCCGATGAGGTGTTCTTCACCGGGACCGCCGCCGAGGTCACGCCGATTCGCTCGGTGGACAAGATCCTGGTGGACAAGGGCACCATCGGCCCCATCACCAAGGCGCTGCAGAAGGAGTTCTACGGCATCGTCGAGGGCCGCCAGCCGGACCGCCACAACTGGTTCACCGCGGTCCCGGTAGGCGCCAAGCAGGCGGTGGGGGTGTAGGGACGCGGAAACCGCACGATTCGTTGGCAGTCAGTAGAGCTTGAAATTCACCTCGACGTTGATCCGCACGTCTACCGGCTCGCCGTTCTTGGTGGCAGGCGAGAACACCCATCTTCTGACTGCGTCCACCGCCTGGTCATCGAGGCCGAAGCCCAGCGCGCTTCCCCGTCGTCGCTCAAGATGAAATAGAGAACCGGCATCTGGCGAGGCGACACGCGACACTTCGGCCGGCAGGGCTCATGCTGGGGCAACGCGGTCAGAGCTCAGTTGCACGAAAGACCCACTCCCGCCTTTCCCTTCCGTACACCCGGAGGAATTGCTTCCCCTATGCCCGCGTGTTACTTTTCGGCCACCGAAAGCAGAAAACCTTATGCCGATGTCAATCGATGATCTGCTCCGCATCGCGATGGAGCGGAAGGCCTCCGACTTGCACCTGAAGGTCGGCAACTATCCTCACATCCGGGTGGATGGCGAACTGGTCCCCTTGACCGACCAGCCGCGTGTGACGGCTGAGGACATGCTCAACATGGCCTTCAGCATGATGTCCAACCGGCAGAAGCAGAAGTTCAAGGAGAACGCGGAACTGGATATGGCGTACGGAGTGGCGGGCCTGGGCCGCTTCCGTGTCAACGTATTTCAGCAGCGCGGCAACGTAGGGCTGGTGCTGCGCGTGATTCCCACCAAGATCAAGCCCATCGACGAGCTCTATCTCCCCAAGATCGTGGAGAAGGTTTGCGACGAGGCGCGCGGCCTGGTGCTGGTCACCGGCGTCACCGGCTCGGGTAAATCGACCACGCTGGCAGCGATGATCGACCGCATCAATTCCAGCCGCGCCGAGCACATCATCACCATCGAAGACCCCATCGAATTTCTGCACCGCGACAAGAAGGGGTTCGTGAACCAGCGCGAAGTGGAGGTGGACACGCCTTCGTTTGCCTCCGCCCTGCGCGCCTGCCTGCGCCAGGACCCGGACGTGATCCTGGTGGGCGAAATGCGCGACCTGGAAACGATCAGCACGGCGCTGCACGCCGCCGAGACCGGCCACATGGTGTTTTCGACCCTGCACACCCTGGACGCGGTGGAGACCATCAACCGCATCATCGCGGTTTTTCCTCCGCCGGAGCAGAAACAGATCCGCCTGCAGCTTGCGGCCACGCTGAAGGCCGTCATCAGCCAACGCCTGGTGCGCCGCGCGGATTCGAGCGGACGCGTTCCGGCCTGCGAAGTGCTGATGTCCACCGCCTACGTGCGGGAGTGCATCGTTACCCCGGAAAAAACCCGCAACATCCGCGAAGCGCTGGCCACCGGCACCTCGCAATACGGCATGCAGACCTTCGATCAGTCGCTCTACGACCTGTACACGCAGAACCTGATCTCGTTTGAAACTGCGCTGGAGAACGCCACCAACCCCGACGACTTCAAGCTGCGGGTGGCCGGCATCGCCAGCACCGCCGACGCCGCTCGCGACGAGATGCAGGCCAGCGCCAACTTCGGCGTGGGCACGGGCTCCGGCTTCGGCAGATAGATGCAACCTTCATCGTCGATGGAATGACTTGCGATCGGACTCTTCGATCGCAGGTCTTTCCGCGATTCGCGCGCCGCCCTTTCCCAATTGGTCCGGTTCCGCCGCTCCAGCCTCAGCTTCAGATAGGCGTCGCCCGCCCATTTGCGCTATGGTAGGCCCATGGCCTTTGGCCGCAGCAAGCAGAAACTCTGCGACGAACCCGCTCTCTACGAGTACGCCATTGCCGCGCTCGGGCGGCGGATGCGCACGGTCGCCGAGCTGAAGCGCCTGTTGCGCCAGCGGGTGGAAGAGTCTGAATACGGCGCCCTCCTGGTGGAAACGGTGGTCGCGCGGCTGAAGGAAGAACGGTATTTGAACGACTCGGCGTATGCCGCGACCTATTCTTCGCTGCGCAAGGAGAACGAGAAATTTGGCCGGCGGCGCGTGATCTCGGACCTGAAGCAGCGGGGCGTGCACGATTCGATCATCGAGAAAGCAGTCTCGACTGCCTACTCGGAAACCAACGAGGAAAGATTGGCGCGCGAATACCTCCGCCGCAAGCGCGTGCAAAAACCGGCAGACCAGAAACAGGCGGCGCGCATCTTCCGGACGCTGGTGCGCGCCGGCTTCGCAACGCGGACCATCATTGCGATCCTGAAAAAGTGGGAGGTCGAGGACGAGGTGCTCACGGCGCTGGAGAGCGGGCAGGAATGACGCCTCGTGCCGTCGCCGCCTGCTAGAATTGACAGTTTACTCCTCATGCTGACTGGCTCCCAGATTCGCCGCAAGTTTCTCGACTACTTCGTCCAGAATGGTCACAAGGAGGTGCACTCGTCTTCGCTGGTGCCGGCGAACGATCCCACGCTGCTGTTTACCAATGCGGGGATGAACCAGTTCAAGGACGTTTTCCTGGGCCTGGAGAAGCGCGACTACAACCGCGCCACCAGTTCGCAGAAGTGCGTGCGCGCCGGCGGCAAGCACAACGACCTGGAGAACGTGGGGTTCACCAATCGCCATCATACTTTTTTCGAGATGCTGGGGAACTTCTCGTTTGGCGACTACTTCAAGCGGGACGCGATTCGTTTTGCGTGGGAACTGGTCACTTCTCCCAAGTGGTTCGGCATTCCCGCGGACAAGCTCTACGTCACAATTTTCAAGGGCGAAGGCGGAGTGCCGCGCGACGAAGAGGCCTACCGCCACTGGCATGAAGATCAGGGCGTGCCCAAGGAGCGGGTTTTCGAGTTCGGGCTTAAAGATAATTTTTGGCAGATGGGCGACACCGGCCCCTGCGGCCCGTGCAGCGAAATTCACTACGACATGGGGCCGACCGCCAGCGGCGAGGGTCATAAAGATTGCCAGTTCGGCTGCGAGTGCGGGCGCTACGTCGAAATCTGGAACCTGGTGTTCATGCAGTTCGACCGCGATGCCGGCGGGGTGCTCAATCCGCTGCCGAAGCCGTCGATCGATACCGGCGCCGGCCTGGAGCGGCTGGCAGCGGTGCTGCAGGGGAAAGTATCGAACTACGATACGGATCTGTTTGTGCCGCTGATCAAGCGCGCGGCAGAGTTGTGCGGGGTCGATTATGAGAAAGAGTTGAGGGCGGAGAGCGGCAGCCGCGGTGCGGCTTCGCTGCGAGTGATCGCGGACCACGCGCGGGCTTCGACGTTTCTCATTTCCGATGGCGTGATCCCGGTGAACGAAGGCCGGGGCTACGTGCTGCGCAAAATCATCCGGCGGGCGATTCGCCATGGACGCCTGCTGGGCCAGAATCAGCCGTTTCTCTATCAGATGGTGTACGCGGTGCGCGATCTGATGAAGGACGCGTACCCGGAGTTGATGGAGACGGCGGAGCGCGTGGCGAAGGTCGTGGAAAGTGAGGAGGCGAGGTTTGCGAGGACGCTAGAAACCGCCCTCAAGAACTGGGACGAACTGGTCTACGAGATCCGTCGAGAAGAGGCCTTGAGGGTTGTGGGAGGGATTGAGGGGAAATACCCGCGAATTTCGCAGGCTGTCATCGAAATCCTGGATGGGGCAGCCCGCACGGTTAACTTCCAGGTTGTTGCAGCTGAGGTTGCGAGGAAATCGAGCATAGGGCCGGCAGATAAGAGACGGTTTGATCAGGAATGGCTCGAGGCATTTCGCAACATCAGTGTTCCCGGAGGCAAGGCTTTCAAGCTCTACGACACCTTCGGTCTTCCCCTGGATTTCATGGTCGATGCGGCGCGCGACGCCGGGATTGGATTCGACCAGGCAGGCTTCGATGCCGCCATGGCCGAGCAGCGCGCCCGCGCCCAGGCCTCCTGGAAAGGCGCGGCCAAGCAGACGGCGAATCCAGCCTACCAG
>DATHDM010000382.1:0-14972 GCA_035319065.1 Terriglobales bacterium | reverse complement strand
GCGCGTTTGGCCGCGCGCGTGTGCACATCCAGGCAATAGGGGCATTGGGTGGTGCAGGCTACCGCCAGCGCGATCAGCTCGCGATACTTCCGCGGGATGGCGCCGTCGTCCCGCCCAACGGTCTTATCAAACTCTACGAAGGTGGAAAATTCCTTTGGCGCCAGTTGCTTAAATTCGCCCAGGCGTTTCAGGTCGTCAGAATCGTGATAGTGCATCGCTCCTCCGTCGTTAATCTCCAAATAGGGCTCTTCTTTTCACCATATCAGACCGTCGGCGGCAGACTGCCCGTCTCGGGCTTCTGATTTGTAAATTTCTCCAACTTCTATTGTCTTGGGCGAGGTTACATTTCCTGCCGTTCATCCTCGGAGCTCGGCCCCCGTCCTCGTTTCAGTGCATGGGCTTCTCCCGTGGCGGCTGGTAGGCCATGAAGTCCTGCTGAAACCGTCGGCTGTATGCCTCCACCAGCGCCTCCACCCGTTCCGGCTTGGGAGATTTGACGATCAATCCCGCATGATGCTCCTTGTGCATCCGCCACACGATCTCAGGATCGCCGTATCCCGAGGTGTCCGGCCATTGCTGGCGGGCGAGCGAAATGACCAGCCCGGCAGAATCCTTCCGCGCTATGGGCACGTGATAAGGATCCCTGCCCCCGGCTACTTCGATCTTGGCCCACTCCGCCCACAGATTGATCCCCGTCGCTGCCTCGATTAGCTCTGCGATGTGCGCTCCCCCCACTCGCGCCGACGTCTCCAGAAAATACAATTTCCCGCTATCTCGCGCGCGAATGAATTCGCTGTGCGATACCCCCCGCACCAGGTTGAACGCGCTCAGCACCCGCTCATTGAGCGCTGCCAGTTCCTTCTCCTCGGGCGAGCCCGGCGGCAGCGTGCGCGTGGTAAAGACGCCGCCTCCGTGGGATACATCCATGGGCGGCATCCCGTACTTGCTGGCGTTGGAGAACAGCAGCTTGCGTTCGTAGAAGATCGTGTCCACGTGATAGATGTCGCCGGGCACATACTCCTCCAGCAGGAAGTACGACTGCTGATCGCCCAGCATATTCACCGCGTCCCATAATTCGGCGGCGGTCTTGATTTTCTTGATCCCGATCGCCCCTGCCTGCGAACGCGGCTTGAGCACCCAGGGCGGTGGGACTCGGCTCAGAAAATCCTGCAGCCTCTCATGATTAAGCACGTGAACGAACGCCGGGACCGGCAACTCCTCTTCCTGCGCCTTGGCCCGCATTGCCAGCTTGTCGCGGAAATACCGGGTGGTCGTTTCCCCCATTCCGCCCACTCGCAGATGCTCGCGCAGGGCGGCGGCGGTCTCCAGATCGAAATCATCCAGGGGGACGATGCGGTCGATCGTCTCCTTCTTGGCCAGGTGGCTCACCCCCAGGATGGCGTGCTGCAGCTCCCACTTCTTGTCGCGGTCGGGCAGGTAAAAGATCTCGTCAATGCTCTCCCGCGGCCACTCCTCTTTCTCCAGGCTCTGCGAGGTGAGCAGCAGTACGCGGCATCCCTGGCGCTTGCACTCACGCAGGAATTCCATCCCTTTGTAGTAGCTGGCCAGGCAAAGGATCGTCAGTCGGGCAGGTTGCACCATGGGTGAGGCTGCAATCCTGCCCCGGTTGTCCTCAACTGTCAATTGTTGGACGCGGCTCCGGACTCAGGCGGCCGGCTTCTCCGGGCAGGGCTCGCCGTCGTCAAAAGAGTCGTCGGTTGGATCGGGCAGCGACGACGGCGGATCGCTGGCCGGAAAGGAGTCCGCCAGCGTCTTGTCCATCATCTTTTCCCTTCGCTCCTCATCGTTGCACTCGTCAATCAGGCGGTCTTCCGGATCACGCAGATCTCGCGGCTCTGGCATCATTCACCCCGCAGCCGGACACATCACACCTGATTAACGCCTGCGACCGTCCGACCCAAGAAGTTATTCACAATTTTCTCCTGAAAGCCCCTCCCGGGCTGTATCCCGCTGGCCCCTGGCGCATCAGAAAAATTGATGAAATCGCGGCTTTTCGATATCTTGGGCGGCACTTACTTGGTCGGCCCAGCTAGCTAGGGGCTGTCCAAAACCCCTTTGCATCGCAAGCCTACGGCGCGGGAGATTCCTTCTGATGGTACTGGCGGGCGATATCGGCGGCACCAAGGCTCATCTGGCGCTGTTTTCCCGCACACCCACCGGTCTGGACCTGGTGAAGGACCGCAGCCTCCCCAGCGCCGGCTTCCCTACACTGGAGGCCCTGATCAAGGCCTTCGTCGGCCCCTCCGAGCTTCCCGAGGCGATTTGCCTGGGCGTCCCCGGCCCGGTGGTGGATGGCAAGGCGCGCATCACCAACCTTCCCTGGTCCTTGGACGCAGATGTCCTCCGCGAGAACCTGGGTGTGGCAAGAGTTTTACTCCTCAACGACTTGGAAGCCACCGCCTGGGGCATCGGGGTGCTCCAGCCGGAAGAGCTGCGCACCCTCAACGGGGGTGAGTGTCGGACGGGAAGCGCCGCCCTGATTGCCGCCGGCACCGGCCTGGGTGAATCCATCCTCTTCTGGAATGGCGCCCGCCATGTGCCCAGCCCCTCCGAAGGCGGGCACTGCTCCTTTTCTCCCCGCAACCCGCAGGAAATCGACCTGCTCAACTACCTCGCAGGTTCTTTCGGACACGTCAGCTGGGAGCGCGTGCTTTCCGGGCCCGGTTTATCGAATATTTACAAATTTCTGCGAGACTCGGGGCGCGGCAGCGAAGACTCCCGCGTGGCGGAGAGGATGCGTGCGGAAGATCCCAACGCCGTCATCGCGGAACTCGGGCTGCTCGGTACCGACGCTCTCTGCTCGCGGACGCTCGATCTTTTCGTTTCCCTTTACGGTTCGGAGGCGGGAAACCTGGCTCTGAAGGCTATGGCGGTGGCCGGCGTTTATATCGGTGGCGGAATCGCTCCCAAGATCGCCGCCAAATTCGCAGACGGTAGCTTCATGCGCGCATTCCTGGACAAGGGTCGTCTCCGCGAATTGCTGGAAAGAATCCCGGTGCACCTGATCCTGAACCCCAGTGCCGGACTCTTTGGCGCCGCCCGCTACACCCTGCTGGCGGTGGGTGATCAGAGGCTGCCGGTCATCAACCGCTGTGGCCCGGCTGAGTCTCCTGCCGGCCTGGCCAAATCCAACAACTGAGGATCCAGCGAGAGAGTTGATTGAGCATTCAGCAAAATCCGGCGCCCGGCGGCCCGGGAATTCCACCCCGCTGGACGCGTGGCGCCAAGGATGCAGTCGGCACCGCCTACTCTACCTCCAGCCGTGTCTGGTACACGATCTCCGGTGGCGCCCTCACTGAGGTTTACTACCCCACCATCGATCATCCCCAGCTTCGCGATCTGCAATATCTCATCACCGACGGCGAGAACTTCTTTCATGACGAACGCCGCAATTTGACCACCCAGTTGGACTGCATCGAGGAAGCTGCCCTGGGATTTGAAATTGTTAACACCGAACCCCAGAAGCGCTATTGCATTCGTAAGACGATCGTCGGCGATCCGCATCAGAATTGCGTTCTCACCCACACCCGCATCACGGCTGCGCCCGAACTGCTTTCGCGCCTCCAGATTTTTGCTTTATGCGCTCCCCATCTCCAGATCGGCGGCTGGCATAACAACGGCGAGGTTTTGGAATTCAAGGGACGAAAACTGCTCATCGCTTACAAGGACGGCGTCTGGCTCGCCCTGGGCGCCAACGTTCCCTTTCTGAAGTGTTCCTGCGGATTCGTGGGCGCCAGCGACGGCTGGACCGACCTCAACAACAACTACAAGATGGACTGGGAGTACTCCGAGGCCCTGGACGGCAACATCGCGCTCACCGCCCAGATCGACCTCAGCCGCGGTCCCGAGTTCACTCTGGGCCTGGCCTTTGGCCACTCGCTGCACGATGCCGTCACCTCGCTCATCCAATCCGTCAGCATCCCTTTCGCAACCACATCCCTGCATTTTGCCGACCAGTGGCAGCGAACCAGCCGCCGCTTCGACCTGGTTTCCAAGATGTCGGATCGTGACAGCCACTATCGCGTCTTTTCCCGCAGCGTCAACCTGCTGCTCACCCACGAAGACAAGATTTACACCGGAGCCATGATCGCTGCCCTCAGCATCCCCTGGGGACAAGACAAGGGCGACGACGAACTGGGCGGTTACCACCTGGTATGGACCCGCGACATGGTTAACCTTGCCAGCGCCTTGCTGGCCGTGGGTGACGTCAGGACCCCGCTTCGCGCTCTGATCTATCTGGCAGTTTCCCAGCGCGAGGACGGCGGCTTCTACCAGAACTTCTGGATCGAGGGCACACCCTATTGGAACGGGGTGCAACTGGACGAAGTGTCATTTCCCATCATCCTGGCTTGGCGTTTGAAGGAGGCGCATGCCCTGGAAGACTTCGATCCCTACGATCTGGTCACTCGCGCTTGCCAGTACCTGATCCGCAAGGGACCGGCCACCAAGCAGGATCGCTGGGAGGAGGTGGGTGGATATTCGCCCTACACGCTCGCCATCAACATCGTCGCCCTGATCTGCGCTGCTGACTTCATCGAAGAGCGTGGCGATAAGGTCACCGCCGAGTTCGTCCGCGACTATGCAGACTTTCTGGAAGCGCACATCGAGCCCTGGACTGTAACCACTCAAGGCACGCTCGTTCCCGGCATATCCAGGCACTACATTCGCATCAATCCAGGATCCAGCGGCGAAGGCTCAACCGGCGACGAGGATCCAAACACCGGGATCGTGAGGCTCGCCAACCGCCCACCCGGCTCTAAGTACCAATTTCCCGCCAAGGACATCGTCGATCCCGGGTTCCTGGAGCTGATTCGTTATGGCATCCGCCGCGCCCGCGACCCGCTGGTGGTTGACTCCCTGAAGGTGTGCGATGCCCTGCTGAAAGTTGAGACGCCTCTTGGCCCCTGCTGGCATCGATACAACTGTGATGGATATGGCGAGCGGCCCGACGGTAGCTCGTTCTCGGGGTGGGGAGTGGGGCGTCTCTGGCCATTGCTCACGGGCGAGCGTGGGCACTACGAATTGGCCGCGGGACGCGATGCCGAGCCCTACATCCACGCCATGGAGAACTTCTCCAATGGAATCGGATTGATTCCGGAACAGATCTGGGACCAGCCCGACATTCCGAAACTGCGCTTGTATTTCGGGCGTCCGACCGGCGCCGCCATTCCACTGATGTGGGCGCATGCGGAATACATTAAGCTTCTCCGCTCCCACGTGGAGGGCAAGGTTTTCGACTGTCTGCCCTTCGTGTCGGAGCGCTACGCCGCCAGGGATGGCAAGCGCCGCGCCATGGAAGTCTGGAAATTTAACCGCCAGGTGCGATCCGTGCCGGCTGGCGGCCTCTTACGCATTCAGGCCGCCTCCGAATTCATTCTTCATTGGACCAACGATGAGTGGCAGAACCCCAAGGACACCCATCCAACCGCGACCTCAATCGGAATCCATTTTGTGGATATCCCCATCCCCTCCGGGCAGCAATCCCCCGTCCGCTTCACCTTCCGCTGGGTGGGGGAGAATGCCTGGCAGGGCTCGGATTTCAAGGTCCAGATTCGGCCCTAACGCAGCAGCTTCTTGGAAAGGTGGAGACTCGTGGCTCAACAAGTAGAAATTCCTGCCGCACCTGGTACCGTGGTCGATTCCAATTGGCCCGGCGCCAATCTCACTCCGGAGCAACTGGACCTGCTCTGCATCAATACCATCCGCACTCTGTCCATGGATGGGGTGCAGAAGGCCAACAGCGGGCATCCGGGCACCCCCATGGCCCTGGCGCCCGTCGCCTACGTTCTCTGGGACCGCTTCCTGCGCCACAATCCCAGCGATCCGCACTGGCCCAACCGCGATCGCTTCGTCCTCTCCGCCGGCCACGCCTCCATGCTGCTTTATTCCCTGCTCCACCTCACCGGATACGGTCTCTCCCTCGATGAGATCAAGAGCTTCCGCCAATGGGGATCGTTGACCCCCGGCCATCCCGAATATCACCTGGTGCCGGGTGCGGAGACCACCACTGGGCCGCTCGGCCAGGGCATAGCCACGTCCGTAGGCATGGCCATTGCTGAGCGCTGGCTCGCCGCCCATTTCAATCAGCGCGACCAGAAGCTCATTGACTATCGCGTTTACGTCATCTGCAGCGACGGCGACCTGGAAGAGGGCATCTCCCACGAAGCCGCCTCCATTGCCGGCCATCTCGCCCTCTCCAATCTCATCTGGATCTACGACAACAACCACATCTCCATCGAGGGCGACACCGCCCTGGCCTTCAGCGAGGATGTCGCCACTCGCTTCATTGGATATCACTGGAATGTGATTCGCATTCCCGACGCCAACGACCTCGGTCTGATGGATGTGGCTCTGCGCGCCGCCCAACGCGAGGAATCGCGTCCCACCCTGATCATCGTCAACAGCCACATCGGCTGGGGTGCTCCCACCAAGCAGGACACCAAGGAAGCGCATGGGGAAGCGTTGGGAGAAGAGGAAATCCGCCGTACCAAGGCCAACTACGGCTGGCCGGTGGACGCCCACTTCCTGGTTCCGTCTCAGGTCAGCGAGCACATGCGCCAGGCCATCGATCGCGGTCAGAAGATGCAGCAGGATTGGAACGCTCAACTCGCCCAGTATCGTCGTGCCTACTCCGACCTGGGCGTTGAGTGGGATCGCATTCAGTTGGGGCAATTGCCCCCGGGCTGGGACGCCGACATCCCGGTCTTCCCCGCCGATCCCAAGGGCCTGGCCAGCCGCGACTCATCCAACAAGGTTGAGAACGCAATCGCCAGGCGCGTGCCCTGGCTCATCGGAGGCTCCGCCGACCTGGCGCCCTCCACCAAGACTCTCATCTCCGGCGTGGATTCGTTTGAGGCCGGAAGCTATGCTGGCCGCAATTTTCACTTTGGCATTCGCGAGCATGGCATGGGCGCCATCGTCAACGGCATGACTCTGTCCAAGCTGCGCGCCTTTGGCGCTACCTTCTTCATCTTTTCCGACTATATGCGCCCGGCGGTGCGCCTGGCGGCGCTGATGGATATCCCTTCCATCTTTATTTATACTCACGACTCCATCGGCCTCGGCGAGGATGGCCCGACGCACCAGCCCATCGAGCACCTGATGTCCCTGCGGGCGATGCCGCGCCTCAACCTGATCCGTCCTGCCGACGCCAACGAGGTCGCGGAGGCCTGGCGCGTGATCATGACCACCAACGACCATCCGGTGGCGCTCGCTCTCACCCGTCAGGCAGTCCCCACGTTTGATCGCACCAAGTACGCCTCTGCCGAGGGTCTGCGCTACGGCGCCTACATCCTCGCTGACTCCAAGGGGGAACCGCAGGTCATCCTCATGGCCAGCGGCTCGGAGGTGCAGCTCTGCGTGGGTGCTTACGAGCAGCTCACGGCCGAGGGCATTCGTTGCCGCGTCGTCAGCTTTCCTTCCTGGCGGCTGTTCGAGAAGCAATCGCCGGAGTACAAGGAGCGGGTTCTGCCCGCTGCGGTTCGCGCCCGCGTCGCCGTCGAAGCCGGCACCGCACTGGGTTGGCGGGAATACATCGGAGACCAGGGGCGCACCGTGTGCCACAGCGATTTTGGCGCCTCCGCCCCCATCAAGGATTTGATGAAGCACTTCGGCTTCACCGTGGAGCACGTGGTCGCCGAAGCCAAAGCTGCGTTGAAGACATAGAAGTGGCAGGGTGCCCAGTGCGGGTAGCTAGAGCCCGCAGGCAAAATCCCGAGGCCGCTGCGGCGGCCGAGGAATCGGCTTTCGGCCCGGGGTGGACGCAGAGGCGCGGCCTCGACTGCGGAATTTTCCCTGCTCCTGAAGAGCGGTCGCCAAAAACAGTTTCTTGAGGAGTCCTTATGAATTCCAATCCGCTGGTGCAACTCGGCGCCCTCGGCCAGAGCGTTTGGATGGATCAGATCCGCCGCGCGCTGCTGACCAGTGGTGAGCTGAAGAAAATGATTCGCGAAGACGACCTGCGCGGTCTTACCTCCAACCCCACCATCTTCGAAAAAGCGATCAGCGGCAGCAACGATTATGCCGACAGCCTGCGCGCCCTCGCCCGCCAGGGCGCCAGCGTCACCGAGATTTACGATGCCCTGGTCACTCAGGACATCGCCGGGGCCGCCGATGCCTTCCGCGAGGTATATGACCGCTACGCCGGCGGGGATGGCTACGTCAGCCTCGAGGTCTCGCCCCTGCTCGCGCACGACACCGCGCGCACCATCAGGGAAGCGAAGACGCTCTTCTCCCAGCTCGCGCGCCCCAATGTGATGATCAAGGTGCCCGGGACTCCTGAAGGGCTCCCCGCCATCGAGGAGCTGATCGCCTCCGGCTTGAACATCAACGTGACCCTCATCTTCTCGGTTCAGGTCTATGAGCAGGTCGTGGAGGCCTACATCAAGGGGCTGGAACGCCGCGTGGCTGCGGGCCAGCCGGTTAACAACATCGCCTCGGTCGCCAGCTTTTTTGTCAGCCGCATCGACACCGCCGTGGACAAAGAGCTCGACAAGCGGCTCGCCCAGGCGAGCGATCCGGCCGCCAGGAACCGCATCTCGGCGCTGTACGGGCAGGCGGCCATCGCCAACGCCAAGCTGGCCTACGAGTCCTTCCAGCGCATCTTCAGCTCACCTCGCTTCGCCGCGCTCAAGGCTAAAGGCGCGCGTGTGCAGCGGCCGCTGTGGGCTTCCACCAGCACCAAGAACCCCAAATACTCCGACGTCATGTACGTGGAGACCCTCATCGGTCCCAACACCGTGAACACCATGCCTCCGCAGACCATCGACGCCTATCGCGATCACGGTAAGCCCGCCCTTACCCTTCAGACCGGCCTCGATGAAGCCCACAAGGTCTTCGCCGACCTCAAAGCGCTGGGCATCGACTTCAAGGTTGTCACCGACAAGCTCACCGCCGACGGGGTCACGCTCTTCGCTGAGTCGTATCAGCAGTTGCTCGACGTCATTCGCGCCCGCCGTGACGAGGTTGGCAGCGCCATCCTCGAGCGCCACACCATGTCGCTGGGCAAGTATCAGCCCACGGTGGATGAGGCCATCAAGGGTCTCGCATCCCAGAATTACGTCGCCCGCGTCTGGAAGAAAGATCCCAGCGTCTGGAAGTCGGAACCCGACCACCAGAAGATCATCGCCAACGCGCTCGGCTGGCTGACGGTGCCGCAAATGGTCACCGAGGACCTGCCCGATCTCGCCGCCTTCGACGAAGAAGTCCGCGGCGCCGGCTTTGAGGACACTGTGGTTCTTGGCATGGGCGGCTCCAGTCTCTGCCCGGAAGTCTTCGGCCTCACCTTTGGCAAGCGCGATGGCTTCCCCCGCCTGCATGTGCTCGATTCCACCGTTCCCGCCGCGATTTTGCACCTGGAGCAGGAGATCAATCTGGAAAAGACCCTGTTCATCGTCTCTTCCAAGTCCGGCACCACCACCGAGCCCCAGATGTTCTACCGCTATTTCTTCGACCGCGTGGAGAAGTTGCGCGGCGAGAAGGCGGGACACAACTTCGTCGCCATCACCGACCCCAACACGCAACTGCAGCAGGAAGCGGAACGCGACGGCTTCCGCCGCGTCTTCCTGAATCCCGCCGACATCGGTGGACGCTACTCCGCCCTCTCCTTTTTCGGCATGGTTCCGCTGGCGGTGATGGGTGGACCGGTTTCAACCCTGCTGGGCCATGCCGTCGAGGCCATCCATGCCTGCTCGGCCGCGGTTCCTGCCGCCGAGAACCCCGGGTTGCGCCTGGGGGCGGCCATCGGAGCGCTGGCGAAGGCCGGCCGCAACAAGCTCACCTTCATTTCCCCGCCGCCCATCGATTCTCTCGGCCTCTGGATCGAGCAGCTCATCGCCGAAAGCACCGGCAAGGAGGGCAAGGGCATCGTGCCCATTAGTGGCGAACCTCTCGCTCTGCCGGAGGTCTATGGCGATGATCGCGTCTTCGTCTACATCCGCACCCGGTCGGTCACCTCGCCGGATATCGAACGCAAGCTGGAAGCGCTGCAGGCCGCAGGCCACCCCGTGCTCCGCCACATCCTGCACGACTCGCAGGATCTGGGACAGGAATTCTTCCTCTGGGAGTTCGCCACCCCGGTCGCCGGTGCGATTCTGGGCATCGATCCCTTCGACCAGCCCAACGTGCAGGAGTCCAAGGACAACACCAAGCACCTGCTGGCGGAATACACCACGAACGGCGCTCTCGCCCAGCAGGAGCTCATCGTCTCCGAGGGTCCCTACCGCGTGCTCAGCGACGCGGAAAATCGTTCCGCCCTGGCCAAGGCCGGCTCTTCCCTCGCCGATGTCCTGCAGGCTCATCTCGCCCGCGTCCGTCCCGGAGACTACGTCGCCATCACCCAGTACATCGACGAGCTTCCTCACTACGACGATCTCCTGCAGCAGATTCGCCTGCTGGTGCGCAGCCAGACCCACGCTGCCACCACCACCGGTTACGGTCCGCGCTTCCTCCACTCCACCGGTCAGCTTCACAAGGGTGGACCGGACAGCGGAGTATTCATCCAGATCACCTCGGAGGACGTCGAAGACGTGAAGATCCCGGGCGAGGTCTTCTCCTTCGGCATCCTGAAGCAGGCGCAGGCGCTGGGTGATTTCGAGTCGCTGTCCCGCCGCCATCGCCGAGCCATTCGCATCGACCTCGGCCGCAACGTCGAACTCGGCCTCAAGCACTTGCTCAGCATCGTGCAGGGCGCAGCCGTCCCTGCCCTGGCGGCCGGTGCACGGCGATAGGAGCTTATTCATGTCAACCGCGACTGCAGCTGTTCAAACCGCCGATTTCGGCATCGTGGGGCTCGGCGTCATGGGCCAGAACCTGGCACTCAACGTGGAAGACCATCACCACAGCGTGGCCGTTTGGAATCTGGAGAGCGACTGGGTTGACCGCTTTCTGCAGCAGCACGGCAACCGGCAACTCGTCGGCGCCAAGACCCTCCACGACTTCACCCGTGCCCTGGCTCGCCCGCGCCGCATCCTCATGATGATCAAGGCCGGCGATCCCGTCGATCAGATGCTGGCAAAGCTCGCTCCCTTCCTGGCTCCGGGCGACATCGTCATCGATGGCGGCAATTCCTCTTTCAAGGACACGCAGCGCCGCGAGAACGAGATGCGCCAGGCCCAGATCAACTTCTTCGGTATGGGTGTTTCCGGCGGCGAAGAGGGGGCCCGCTACGGCCCTTCCCTCATGCCCGGGGGCAATCGTGACGCCTACGAGCACGTCAAGCCCATCCTGGAAGGCATCGCCGCCAAGAGCGACTCCGGCCCCTGCGTCACCTACGTCGGTCCCGATGGCGCCGGCCACTTCGTCAAGATGGTGCACAACGGGATCGAGTACGGCGACATGCAGCTCATCGCCGAAGTCTACGACCTGCTGCGCCGCGCTCTCGGCCTCTCGGCGCCGGAGATGGCCGACATCTTCGCGCAATGGAATCGCGGCCCTCTCGAGTCCTACCTCATCGAGATCACCTCTCAGATCCTTACGGTGAAGGATCCGGAAACCGGCAAGCCCCTGGTGGACATGATCCTCGACCAGGCGGGACAGAAGGGCACGGGAAAATGGACTGCCCAAGTGGCTCTCGACCTGGCTGTCCCCATCCCCACCATCGCAGCCGCCATCGACGCCCGCGTGCTCTCCAGCATGAAGGCCGAGCGCGTCAATGCCAGCAAGGTGCTGAAGTCCTCCGCCAATCCGCGTTATCCGGGCGACCGGAAGACCCTGATTGCCGCCGCCGCCGATGCCTTATTCGCCTCCAAGGTCTGCTCATACGCCCAGGGCATGAGCCTGATTCGCGTGGGCTCCAAGGAGTACAACTGGGGCGTCAGCCTGCGCGAGATGGCGCGCATCTGGAAGGCGGGCTGCATCATCCGCGCCAAGCTGCTCGATTCCATCATGCATGCCTTTGAGCGCCAGTCCGACCTGCCCAACCTGCTGCTTGATCCCGAGTTCCAGCCGCGCCTTCAGGCAGCCGAGAGCAACTGGCGGCACACCCTCGAGACCGCGGTATCGCTCGGCATTCCCGTGCCTGCGATGTCGGCGTCGCTTTCCTATTACGACTCGTATCGTACCGCCCTGCTGCCTCAGAACCTTACTCAGGCGCAGCGCGACTTCTTTGGCGCACACACCTACCAGCGTGCCGATCACCCGCAGGCGGGTTTTGTTCACACCGATTGGCTCGCCCTGCTGGGCGAAAAGAAGGCGGGAGGGCAGCAATGAGCACTGTGGTCCAGGCCGTTCTCCGGGAAAAGCCCTCCTCCGTCTCCCTGCCCCCGGGCGATTCCTGCGTGCTCGTGATTTTCGGCGCCACCGGCGACCTCGCCCACCGCAAGCTTCTGCCCGCTCTGTTCGATCTGGCTTGCATCGGCTGCACCAATAACCAGTTTGAAATCGTCGGCATCGGGCGCACCCCCCTGACCACGGAAGACTTCCGTACCCGCATGCGCCAGGCCGTGTCCTCCTCCGGCGAAGCTCGCGACTACAGCGATGGAAGGTGGCAGCAGTTCGAGAAGCGGATCTCCTACTTTCGTGGCGACGCCAACCAGCAGGCCTTCTACCCCGAGCTGGCCGCCCACCTGAAGAAGATGGAGGAGTCCGGTTCCAGCCCCAACACTCTGTTTTACGTTTCGGTCGCCGCTTCGCTGGCTCCTCCCATCGTTGAAGGCCTGGGTTCGGTGGGGCTGGCGAAAAAGCCGAAGGGCTGGTCGCGCATCGTCCTCGAGAAGCCCTTCGGCCACGATCTGGCCAGCGCCCAGGAGCTCAATCAGATCGTCTCCAAAGTCTTCGACGAGCGCGACGTCTATCGCATCGATCACTACCTGGGGAAAGAGACCGTACAGAACCTCCTCGTCTTCCGCTTCGGCAATTCCATCTTCGAGCCCGTCTGGAATCGCAACTACATTGACTACGTCGAGATCACCGCGGCGGAAAAGCTCGGCGTCGAGAGCCGCGCCGCCTTCTACGAGGAAACCGGCGCCCTGCGCGACATGGTAGCCAATCACATGCTCCAGTTGCTCACCCTCACCGCCATGGAGCCCCCGGTGGCCTTTGACGCCGATTCCGTGCCTGAGGAAAAAGTGCAGGTCCTGCGCGCCATTCGGCCCATGAGCGTCGAGGAAGTGGCCAAACGAACCGTGCGCGGCCAATACGGCCCCGGGACAATCGATGACAAGGCCGTCCCCGCCTATCGCGACGAGCCCGGCGTCAGCAAGACTTCCAACACCGAAACCTATGCCGCGCTACGCCTCAGCATCGACAATTGGCGCTGGGAGGGAGTTCCCTTCTACGTGCGCGCCGGCAAGCGCCTGGCGCGCCACCTGACCGAGATCGCGGTTCACTTCAAGCGCACTCCTCAGGCCCTGTTCTCGCGCACGCCCGATGAACAGATCGAACCCAACGTCATCAGCCTGCGCATTCAGCCCAACGAAGGCATCACCGCCACCTTTGCCGCCAAGATTCCCGGAACCCAGATGCGGGCCGCCTCCGTGGGCATGGATTTCTCCTACAAGAACGCTTTTGGAGCCAATACCCCCGCCGCCTACGAGACCCTGTTGCTGGACGCCATGCGCGGCGACGCCACGCTTTTCACCCGCCGCGACGAGGTGGAGGCAGAATGGAAGATCATCACCCCCATCGAGGAGGCGTGGGCGCAGTTGCCCCCGCCCAAGTTTCCCAATTACGCCGCGGGCAGCGACGGCCCTGAGGAAGCCCGCAATCTCATGGCCTGCGACCGCCACCGCTGGCGCACCATTCATCTGACCGAGATGGATCTGTGAGCCAGAGCCATCAAATCCCGGATCTGCAGCCGGAAGTTCGGCTGGTCGTCTCTGATGTGGACGGCACCCTCCTGGACGAGCAGAAGCAACTCTCGCCGCGCTCGGTAGAGGCTGTCTTCAAAGTGCGCCAGGCCGGGATTCGCTTCACCCTGGTCAGTGCCCGTCCCCCCGTGGCCGCCAAGCCCTTGATCGATCAACTGGCCATCATTGAGCCCGTCGCCTGCTTCAACGGCGGCCTCATCGTCTCCCCCCGTCTTGAAGCCATTCGCCGCAGGCCCCTCAATCCCGACGATGCCCGCCTGGTCTCGGCTGTCATCCTCGAGCACAGCCTGGGCCTGTGGGCCTACACCGAGCGCGACTGGTATGTCGCCGATCTCAATGGCGCCCATGTTGCCTCCCACCGCCTGCACGCCGGCTTGACCCCCCTGCCCTTCACCGAAGCCATTCTGCACAGCGTGGATAAGCTGGTGGGCGTCAGTGACGATTTCAACCTCGTCTCCCAATGCGAGCGCGATCTGCGAACCCGCAGCAATACTCACATCTCGGCCACCCGCTCCGCGGATTTCTATCTCGACGTCACCCATTACGATGCCAACAAAGGCAATGCCATCCTGTCCTTGGCGAAACTCCTGGGAGTCGATGCCGCCAACATCGCCACCATCGGCGACATGCCCACCGACGTCCTCATGTTCCGCCGCAGCGGCCTGAGTATCGCCATGGGAAACGCCTCACGCGAGGTCAAGTCGGCCGCGCAGTTCGTCACCAGCTCCAACCAGGAGGATGGTTTCTCGCTGGCCATGGAGCGCTTCATCCTGCCCTCCGCGCCCCGCGGCGCGGAAGAAACCGCGCCTTGGATCGTGCCCAGCGGATCCTGAATCTCCGGAGACTCTTTATGACCAAACCCAATCTCGTGATCTGCGACAACAACGCGGCGTTGAATCAGGAAGCCGCCCGCCGATTTTCCGCCCTGGCCGCAGAAGCCATCGCCGCTCGCGGGCGATTCTTGGTCTCCCTCTCCGGCGGCTCCACCCCCAAGGCCCTCTACCAGTTGCTGGCCACTCCCGAATGGCGTACCACCGTCAACTGGTCCAAGACCCACCTCTTTTGGGGTGATGAACGCTTCGTTCCTCCCGACGATCCGCAAAGCAATTACCGCATGACCAGCGAAGCCTTGCTCTCCAGGATTCC
>DATHDM010000381.1:0-12611 GCA_035319065.1 Terriglobales bacterium | reverse complement strand
GACGGAAAATTTCTGTACACCTACACCCGCGGTGAAGCACCGGCGCTGATCTCCCGGCTCGAGATCGCCAGCGGCAGACGCGAGCCCTTCAAGATTACTTCGCCCCCAGATCACACGGGGATGGAGGATGTCACGAATTTGCAGATTACCCGTGATGGCCACTCCTACGCCTACACCTGCCCCACAATCCTGTCCGACCTTTACGTTGTCGACGGGCTGCGGTAAGCCTGACCCTGCTTCATAAGAGCCATAAACATCCCGGGTTACGTCAAGCTGGTCGCATGCGAACAGATTGGCGGCCAAACCGGATGCTGCACGCGGCCCGCGATCGGTCGCACATCAGCGGTGGGCAACGCGGCCTGTGGGCCCTCGCGCTACGCGGAGCGCTTTGGTTGTGATCTGCCTGGAACCAACTCATGAATGGCCGAGGCGCTAATTGGTGTCATTCTGGAGATGCTCTGAGCAACTCCGTATCCGCCGATGGCTGGACGCTGGATATTGAACGCTTTCACAAGTCCATCCCCGCAGGTATCGTAGATGAGCTCGCACAAAGTCTCGGGATTAGGATTGCATGAGCATTCAAAGGCGCCAATTACTTCAAATCTTGTCATATGCTTTCGGGTCCAGCTTCATTCTGCCCCAGAATGAATTCGCCATGGCGGCACAGAACCTCGCACAGGCAGCGAGTCCTGCTCCGCCCGCGAAGGCAACTGCTAAACATGAATCGGGAGGAACGGAAATGGAAAAAGTAGCCGGAATCGGAGGGCTGTTCTTCCGAGCTCATGATCCCAAAGCGTTGGGGAACTGGTACCTGCAACACTTGGGGATCGCGCTTACACCCACCAGCGAGGGCGCAACCGTTTGGCAGCAAGAGGCCGGACCCACCGTCTTCAGTCCCTTTCCCGAAAAGAGCGGCTATTTCGGGGATCCTAACAAAGTCTGGATGGTGAACTTTCGAGTGCGTGACCTCGACAAAATGGTTGCCCAGCTACAAGCGGCAGGAATTGAGGTTAAGGTTGACCCGCAATCTTATCCCCACGGCCGCTTCGCTCGTCTGCATGACCCTGAGGGAAATCCCATCGAATTGTGGCAACCTGCATAATTCGGCGCTCCACATCAGCTGCTTTCCAATGCAGGACTCTCGGCGGATGACGACTGCAAGGGCAAGTTGATTACCCGATTAGAAACCCAGCACGGGCGCAAACTCCGCCCCTACAGACCGCCTCTAGTGTTGAATGTGGTTGGCGGTTTTGTCGCCTGCCAGCTCTGATCTCTCCCCTGCGGCGTCCAGCACCCGGTACATGGTCTGCATGCCACCCTTCATGTGATCGTCCACATGACAATGGAACATCCACGTCCCGGCCATGTCCGGGACCATGTCAGCCGTAACGAATTGCGCCGGCCCGATGGTCGGGATCACATCCATGTACTGCCCGCGCACGTTCACCAGGTTTCCATGCCAGTGCGGCGTGTGGAAGTTGAAACCGTTGCCCATCGTCATCACGTACCAGCGCACATGATCGCCCTTGCGCATGGTCATGATCGGCCCATTGCTGAACATGTATCCATTGATGGTGTTTTTGAAATTGCTGATGGCGAACCCCTGTCCCAGGGCCAGGTCGGCGTTGCCTTCGGGGTCCGCCGGCAGCGCATCCAGGCGGTTGAGTTTGCCGGGATCGGCGATGTGCGCCTTGATGTTGTGGTCGAAGTAATGGCTCTGGTTCTCGTCCACGATCATAAACAGCGCGAAGAACTCGTGATCGATGTCTTTGGGCGAGCCATCGGCGCGTCCCATGCCCCGCCGCGTAATCACGATCGGACCGATCAGGCCCGCATTCACGTCCTTCGGTTCGTAATTGTGGGAGTGGTAAATCCACACCACCGAACTTCCATCCTGGGGGCCAGGGCCGGCCTGCTCGCGCGCAGTCCACGTATAGATATGGGTCTTGCCCGGCGGCACCACTCCGTCTGCTTCCGGATGCTGCATGCCGTCTCCATACATCGCCCCTTCGGAGTCCCGCGTGTAGGCGACGCCGTGCGGGTGCAGGCTGAATGCAAAGCTCGCGTTATTGCGGAATACCACTTTGATGGTGTCACCCACCTCGGCACGAATCACCGGCCCCAGCAGGCCCATATGGGCAAGCTCGGGGGGACGCGGCTTCAGCGTGCGAAAGGTATCGTCGGTGTACTCGCGAAACACCGCCTTCCGATAGGTGCAGCCAATGCGGTCGGCGGCGGGCGCCGTGAACACTCTGGCATAGGGATCGAAGGCCGCTGCCATCATCACGTCCTTCCCATCTGGCGCGTAATCCCACTCGATCTCATCCGCGGCGATGTAATACGTGCGTGTCTTGCCGGGCGGCGCAGCGTCTGCCGGCCCGGCCAAGGCATTGCGCGCGGAGAATAGACAGATGGCCAGCGTCAACATCCACACGGCGTAGCCGCGGAAGCGTATCCGCAAAATGTCCTCCTGATATTAGGCAAAGTGGCGGCAATTGTGCGCCAAGGGTCGTAACGACGCAAGGCAATTGCTTATCGGGCCCCGCGTAATCCCGACTGCCGAAGAAAACAAGCCACAGGAGGAGCTCAGGTTTCGAATGGCTAACAAACCATCCAGGTAGCGGTCGATGGTTTCTGCGGCGCGATTGCCCGCTGTTATCCCCGCTTCCCAGCATCGTCCCATGTGTTACATCTCGGAGCTTCCATGGCGTGGATCGTCCTTCGCGTCGATATATTCAAGGCCAAGCGGCCCAATCGCCGTCACCTGCGTGACGTACTCGCCGGACCTCGCCCAGTGGAAGTGGGATGTGTTGCCGGGCAGAATGATTACCGCGCCGGGCGGATAGGCCACCAGCTTCTGGGCGTCGAACTGATCGCCCAGGCCGATGTAGAAGATGCCGGAAATTACTGTGTAGATCCGGTCCTCGGGGTGCCTGTGTGGCATCAACTTCACACTCCGAGGCACCTTCACCCTGATCGTGTAAGGTCCGTCTTGCAGTGGTTGACCAACCACCACCGCAAGGCGCACCGAAGCTGGGAAGGCTGCAAACGGTTTCCAGTCGATCTCTTCAGGCAGAATTGCTCTGAACACGGCTTGCCCCGGCTGATGCGCCCCAACCGTCACTTTTTTGGCCTCCGTGAGAATCGCTGCCTGCTTGGGTGACATAGCAACCTCGTTTCTCGCCTGCTGTAGTCGCGTCGGAGTGTGCGGCCATGGCAGCCGAAGACATTTCAGCAAGGCGAAGCAGCGGCAGGCCGCTTGCCGACATCACGATCTGCCGCTGCTCTTTTCAACTCAGGCTGCGGCCGAGCCCTTCTGCGCTGTGCGCAAAAACTCCAGCAGGTCCGCGTTCACTTGGTCCTGAAGCGTTGCCGTGAGCCCGTGCGGCGCCCCCGGATAATAGATTTCCTTCGCGCCCCTGATGAGTCGCGCGGATTTCCTCGCGGAGTCCTTGACGGGAACAATCTGGTCGTCCTCGCCGTGCATGACCAGGGTGGGAATATCAAATTTCTTGAGGTCTTCTGTGAAATCCGTTTCCGAGAAGGCCTAGATGCTCTCGTAGGCGCTCTTCAACCCCGCCTGCATGCTCCACAGCCAGAACTGGTCCAGCGTCCCCTGCGGCACCTTGGCCCCCGGCCGGTTGGCGCCATAAAACGGCGATGCCAGGTCTCTGTAGAACTGCGAAGGGTTCTTGGTGAGGTCAGTCCGCAGCTTGTCGAACACCTCGATCGGCAGGCCCTCGGGATTGCTTGCGGACTTCACCATGATCGGTGGCACCGCCGACACCAGGACCGCTTTGGCCACCCGCTTGGTCCCGTGGCGGCCGATGTAGCGGGCCACTTCCCCGCCGCCGGTCGAATGCCCAACCAGCGTCGCCTCTCTTAGATCGAGGGCCTCAATCACCGCCGCCAGGTCATCCGCGAATCCATCCATATTGTTTCCTTCGGAAGGCTGACTCGATCTGCCATGTCCGCGCCGGTCCACCCCTACACAGCGATAGCCGTGTTGCGCGAGAAACAGCATTTGCCCGTCCCAGGCATCGGAGTTCAGCGGCCAGCCGTGGGAGAACGTCACAACCGGGCCCTTCCCCCAGTCCTTGTAGTAGATCTGGGTACCGTCTTTCGTGGTGATGATGCTCATAACATTCCTCCTGCTCTGTTGGGTTGCGATAGGTGAAGCCGCCGCTCCCGGTGGCATCGACTCTTGCCGGAGCGCACTGGGTTTCAGAGTCTCTTCCGCGGAAGAGTGGATACAATTTTTTCTTCGCACCATGGGGGGTGCATCATGCACAGGATTCGCTGTCTGGAAGCAATCGTCACTAGCAGGCGTTAACCCTCACGCCCCCCAGCGGCGCGCTCCCTCGGCCTGGTGATATGGCGATCCTCCGCCAGGCGCCGTGCTCACATCCCCCTCCCCACGAATGCTTTGACACTGCTGCTCGTTCCCACTAACATGCCCCTCCCGTCATGATCGGCCAAACGATCTCCCACTACAGCATCCTCGAAAAACTTGGGGGTGGGGGTATGGGAGTGGTCTACAAGGCCGAGGACACCGAACTCGGCCGCTTTGTCGCCCTCAAGTTCCTTCCCGACGAAGTCGCCAAGGACGAGCCCGCGCTGGAGCGCTTCCGCCGCGAGGCCCGCGCCGCCTCCGCCCTCAATCATCCCAACATCTGCACCATCTACGAGATCGGAAAACGCGACGGCCAGTCCTTCATCGCCATGGAGTACCTGGACGGTGCCACGCTCAAGCACCTGATCGATGGCCGCCCGCTGGAGATCGACCGCCTGCTGGCGCTCGCCCTCGAGGTCGCCGACGCCCTCGATGCCGCCCACGCCAAGGGCATCGTGCATCGCGACATCAAGCCCGCCAACATCTTCGTTACCAAGCGCGGCCACGCCAAGATCCTCGACTTCGGTCTCGCCAAGATCACCGCTGCCAGCCATGCCGCCAGCCAGGACTCCCGCACCGTCGCCGAAGTCGCCCAGATGCACCTCACCAGTCCCGGCACCGCCTTGGGCACCGTCGCCTACATGTCCCCGGAGCAGGTTCGCGGCAAGGAACTGGATGGCCGCACCGACCTGTTCTCCTTCGGTGTCGTGCTCTACGAGATGGCCACCGGCATGCTCCCCTTCCGCGGCGAGACCTCCGCCCTCATCACCGAGGCCATCCTCAACCGCATGCCCACCGCTCCCATCCGCATCAACCCCGACCTCCCCGCGGAATTGGAGCGCATCATCAACAAGTCGCTCGAGAAAGATGTCGAGCTGCGCTACCAGAGTGCCGCCGATGTCCGCGGCGATCTCAAGCGCCTGCGCCGCGAGCTGGATTCCTCCCGCATCTCCGCCGCCTCCGGCAAGCTTCAGTCCGTCACCACCGAGACGCCGGTGGCCCCTGCCGCTCCCTCCGCGGCGCCGGCGCATGCCACCGTACCCGCCAGCCGCTACCGCAAGGCGCTGGCCCTGGCCGGGCTCGCCGTGCTTGGATTGCTGGTGGCCCTGTTCGCCGTGCTTCGCCCTCCCGCCGCCGCCACCCAGCCCGCCTATCATCTTCTTACCTACCGCCGCGGCACCATCCGCATGGCCCGCTTCGCCCCCGACGCTCAAACCGTCATCTACAGCGCCGCCTGGGAGGGCGCCCCCATCGACACCTTCACCACCCGCTTCGGGACCCCCGAATCCCGCCTCGTGGGCGTTCCCCACGCCGAGATCCTGAGCATCTCCTCCACCGGGGAAATGGCTCTGCTGCTCGAGAGCCAGCAGATCAAGTCCCAGGTCCACAGCGGAACCCTGGCTCGCATGCCCATGGTCGGCGGCGCTCCCCGCGAGGTCCTGGAAGACGTGCAGTGGGCGGACTGGTCTCCCGACGGCAACCAGATCGCCATCGTCCGCGACGTCGGCGGCCGCAACCGCCTCGAGTACCCCGTCGGCAAGGTGCTCTACGAAACCGGTGGCTGGATCAGCCATCCCCGCATTTCCCGCAAGGGCGATGCCATCGCCTTCATCGACCATCCCATCCAGGGCGACTCCATCGGCGGCGTTGCCATCGTGGACCTCAACGGCAACAAGCGCCGCCTCTCCGACGACTACGGCGGCGGCGCGGTCGGACTCTCCTGGTCTCCCAAGGGAGACGAAGTCTGGGTCACCGCCACTCACCTGGGAATCGATCGCGCCATCTACGCCGTCAACCTGGCGCACAAGGAGCGCCTGGTGGCGCGGGTTCCCGCCGACCTCACCCTGCAGGACACGCTCCCCGACGGCAAGGTCCTGCTCACGCGCGACAATTGGCGTCGCGGATTGATCGTCCGCGCCGCCGCCGACAACCTGGAGCGCGACTTCACCTGGCTCGACTGGACCTACCCCGTCAGCCTCTCCGCCGACGGCAAGACCCTCTTGTTCCGTGAAGAGGGCGAGGCCGGAGGCCCCAGTTACGCCGTTTACCTTCGCAAGACCGATGCCTCGCCCGCCGTCCGCCTCGGCGACGGGCAGTCCCTCGCCCTCTCGCCCGATGGCAAGTGGGCGCTCTCCAGCCGCGGTGACCGCCAGACCGATCTCTTCCTCCTGCCCACCGGGGCCGGCGAGCCCAAGCCGCTGGAAGGTCACGGCATCATCCACAGCGCCGCCGTCTGGTTCCCCGACGGCAAGCAGATCCTGTTCTCTGGCACCGAATCCGCCCACGGCTCTCGCCTTTACGTGCAGGACATCGATTCCGGCAAGCTCGACGCTCTGACCCCGGAAGGCATCAACGCGCTCTCCTTTGCCCTCTCTCCCGACGGTCACTCCGTCGCCGCCATAGCCTCCGACGGCAAAGCTTATCTTTTTTCTATTCCGCCCCGTGAACCCCGCCTCATCCCCGGCGTTGCCGTGGGAGAACTGCCGATCGCCTGGAGCAGCGATGGCCGCGCGCTCTACATCTACCGCGGCGGCGAGCTGCCCGCGAAGGTGTATCGGCTCGACATCGATACCGGCGCGCGCACCCTCTGGCGCCAGCTCATGCCTCCCGATCCCGCCGGCGTCGAATACGTCGGCCCCATCCTTCCTACCCCCGACGGCAAAGCCTACGTCTACGGCTACCGCCGCCTTCTCTCCGACCTCTACCTGGTCGACGGTTTGCAGTAGAGCCCATCCTTCCCTTGTCTGACAAGGCAACCTTGACTGTCCCTGGATATCACCCTAGAATTTGCCAAACTTGGCCGGGGGCGCCCGGTTTCGATCATCCCCCCACAAGGCCCTCTGCGCGCGCTTCTCTTTCCATTTGTGATCTCTCGATCCGAGGATGAGTAATGAAGAAGGACCCGCTCTCCGCAGAGAAGGCTTCGGGCTCGCCGCTCTTACCGGCAACAACCAGCCCGCCGCACGATTCGCCGGCCACGCGGCGCGCTTTCCTTGGCCAAGTGGGAGGCCTGACCGCCGCCGCATGTACGCTGGGCGCCGCTGGATTGGCTGCTCCACCCCAGGCCAACGCCCATGAGGACGCGGCCGCCGGCGCCGGGCAGCGCCTGGCTCAGGCGTTTCTTCTGCGGCGCGACGCTGCTTTCCTTGATCGCCAGGCCGGGCTGCCGCCCCTGTCCACCACCGGCGACGAGCTGCGCTACGCCAGCCGCATCGGAAATTTTTCCAAGGGCCTCCCCCACAATGCCCTGGGGGAAGTGGATCCCCACGCCTACCGCAGCCTGCTGGAGGCTATCGCCAGCGGACAACCCGAGGACTTCGAGAACATCGTGCTGGGTGGCGCCGTCAAGCTGGTGAATCCCCAGGCCGGTCTCGCCTTCGACATGGAAGGCCTCGACTCGCACCAGTTCGTGGAAGGCCGCCCTCCCGCCTTGGCCAGCGCGTGGCGAGCGGCAGAAGCCGTCGAAGATTACTGGCACGCATTGCTGCGCGACGTAAACTTCACTGACTACGCCACTCATGCCCGTGCGCTCCAGGCCTGCGCTGAGCTGAGCTCCCTTTCCGCCTTCGTTGGTCCCCGGCACAACGGCCAGGTTACGCCCCAGACCCTGTTCCGCGGATTCACCGCCGGCGACGTGCTTGGTCCCTACATCTCGCAGTTTCTCCTTCAGCCCATCAATTTGGGCGCGTTACCCATCACCCAGCAGTTCACCACCTACCTGCCCGGCATCGACTACCTGACCGACGTCCCATCCTGGATGGCGGCGCGCAATGGGCAGGGCCCGTTTGCCTCCAACAGCAAGGACCCGCTGTTGCGCTACCTCCGCAACGGTCGCGATATGGCCGCCTGGGTGCACGTGGATGCTCTCTTCCAGGCCTATTTCCACGCTCTTCTCTGGCTCCTGGGGAATGGCATCCCCTTCAATGCCGGCAATCCCTACAACCATTCCAAAACCCAGGCTGGATTCGGCACCTTCGGCGGACCCCACATCATCGCCTTGATGTCGGAAATCTCCAGCCGCGCCCTGAAGGCCCAGTGGTTCCAGAAGTGGTTCGTGCATCGGGTGCTGCGTCCGGAGGAGTTTGGTGGTCTGGTTCACTGGACCAGGACCGGGGCTGCCAACTACCCCTTGCATCCAGACATTCTGCAGTCCCAGGCAGTGGCCGAGGCGTTCACTCAATTCGGAACCTTCCTTCTGCCCCAGGCCTATCCTGAGGGCTGCCCGCAGCACCCCGCGTACGGCTCCGGTCATTCCACTGTGGCCGGCGCCTGCATCACCATGCTCAAGGCATTTTTCAACACCGATGGCGTGGTCTTCCCCGACCCGGTAGCGCCCTCAGCCGACGGCCTCTCGCTGCAGCCCTACAACGGCGCCGATGCCGCGCAGATGACCTTGACCGGCGAGTTGCACAAGCTCGCTGCCAACGTCGGCATCGGACGCGATCACGCCGGGATTCACTGGCGCTCCGATTATTAGCAGGCGGTATTGCTCGGCGAGGCCGTGGCTATCAGCGTCCTGCGCGATCAGCGCAGTTGCTACAACGAGTCTTTCCACGGCCTGACCTTCACCCGCTTTGATGGAACCAGCATCACGGTGTAAGTGGGACCGGCGGATGAATCGCACCGGCGTGCCCCAGTCTCGCGTTTTTCGAGGCCTGGTAACCCTTTAGACACAGCCGGGCCCACTCTCCCCCCACCCGTCATCCCCTGCGTGCCCCATCCTGCACCAGGGAAGGGCGGGGTCGAGTCGGCGTCCCGGCGAGTGAATAATCTCCCGGGAATATTTCTGCGGTTGTCCGGTTATACCCTGCGAAAGGAGCAACCAATGAACAAAGCTATTTCATGGCTCGTAAATCCGCCGACCGACGGTCCCAAATCCATCCTGCTGCTCAGACTCATGGCAGGAGGAGTCTTTCTCTGGGAAGGGATGTTGAAATTTGCCTATGCGAACCAGGGTGTGGGCCGCTTCACAAAACTCGGAATCCCGTTTCCACACTTCACGGCGACCTTCATCGGGGGGCTTGAGATTGTTGGCGGGCTGCTATTGCTTGCAGGTCTTACCACCAGGCTGATTGCAATCCCGTTTGTCTGCGAGATGATTGTGGCGATTCTTTCGACCAAGATTTCGTTGTACCTGGGAACCTCGCCCTTGCCTCTGCCTCCGGCGCCTCCACGGGTGGGGTTGTGGGCGGTGTTACATGAGGTCCGATCCGAGTATGCGCAGTTGCTGACCGTCCTGTTTCTCCTGGTGAACGGGCCCGGCGCGTGGTCCCTCGATGCGGTGCTTCAGCGTAAATGGAGAAAAGCGGTCCCTTCCGAACCGGTTCAATCGAGCAGGTCGATGAATCTGTCGGCTGCCGTAGGCCGCTGAAATCACGAGTGGCCCAGAGACGCAACACCGGGCGGCCACAGGTGCGGTCGAAATGGCAATGGCGTTGACAGGCGATTACACCAATTACGGGTCATGCTCCCCATGACCCTTGCCCCACCCTTCGCATCGGCCGCATTTAAGCAGGTATCTTCCGCCATGCTACGGCGGAGCTGGCTACGGCGAGGCCGGCGCAAAGCAGCATAATCAATCGAAAACCAAAGACGAATGCTTTCGCGACAGCCGCACGAATCGTTTCGCCAATCTGTGGATCGACGCTCGAAGGCGCATCCAGGCTGCCAAGCCGGGCTGCATTTGATTTAAGCTCCCTGACAACTTCGGCATTCAGGTTCAGACCGGCGAGCGATTGTCGCAATGAGTGATCGAAAGCCGCCACCATCACAGCGCCCAGTACCGCGACGGCCAATACGCCCGCCACTCGAGCCACACCATTATTGATTCCCGACGCCGTGCCGGCATGTTGCTGCTCCACTGAGTTCATGACCACAGTTGTTAACGGCGCCACGCTGATGGCCATGCCCAGCCCCAGAACCACAAAGCCGGGAAATAGCTCGGTCCAGTAGTTGGCCCGCACACTCGGTATTGCAAAAACTACAAAACCCGCCGCCACCACGAGCGGACCTGCAAGGAGCGGAAGCCTTGGACCGTAGTGGGTAATCAGCCCGCCCGACCAGCGCGAGAGCATGAAGATCAGCACAATCATCGGCAGCGCCGCCGCGCCGGTCGCGGTCGCCGAGTATTTCTGTATCTGGATCAAGTTCATGGGATATAGAAAAAAGAAAATGCCCAGCGCGGCGTAAAGAAACAGTGTCAGCAGATTTGCGCCGCTGAAGCTTGCGCCTTCAAACAGATTCAGCGGGACCATCGGTGACTTTACCGCCTTCTCGATAAATACAAAGAGAATCAGCGATCCCAAGCCGAGGATCAGACTGCCGATCACGCGAGGATGCGTCCAACCCAGGACCGCCGACTCCAAGAATCCATATACCACTGCCGCCAGGCCCAAAGTCGCGGTCGCGGCGCCCCACCCGTCAACACTTCCTGCATCCGGGCTGCGGGATTCCGGCACGTGCCGGAGCGAGATGACGAGAGCAAGAGCAGCCAGAGGAATATTGATGAAGAACACCCAATGCCAGGAAGCATGCTCGATCAACCATCCTCCGAGAACCGGGCCGAGAGCCGTGGTTATCGTGGTGAATCCGGCCCACGTCCCGATCGCTTTTCCACGAGCCTTTTCGTCAAAGGACGAGCTGGTGATCGCCAGACTGCCCGGCACCAGGAACGCGGCCGCGATCCCCTGCACACAGCGCCACGCCAGCAGACCGTTGATGCTCGACGAAAAACCACAGCCCGCCGAAGCAATCGCGAAAACCGCTACCCCGAGCAGGAACATTTTTCGGCGGCCAAGCGCATCTCCTAGAGCGCCGCCGACCAGGATCAGCGCAGAAAGAAACAATCCGTACGCTTCAACCACCCACTGGACATCCACTACGGTGGCGTGAAGGCTGGATTGCAGGGCCGGCAAAGCGACGTTCACCACGGTACCGTCGATGAATGCCATGCTCGTGCCGAGAATGGTGGCTGTCAGCACCCACGGGCGTGACTTTTCGCCACAGGGCGCGCTTGCAGCTCCCGCCTGGATCAGTGCTTCGTCGCATGGCTGCTTCATTGCGATTCTGGATGCGCGTCGATGGCGAACGGATTCCTTCGCTCGTTCGGTTAAGACCTGTGGATTGGCGTTCCACCATGTGGCAAGATCGGTTGCAGGGAGGGGACGAAGTTGCCGGAGCGATCAGGAACCCGGGCTGACGATCCGTTCGGCGGTCGGCGCCCAACCAGTCACGAACGGCTGGCGGGACGGCCCTGGGATGCGTCGTACCACGACGGCCCTCCGCCTTGGGATATTGGCCGGCCGCAGCCGGCAATCGTGCGTATGGCGTCCGAAGGCGGATTCGCCGGAGCCGTGCTCGATGCGGGCTGCGGCACCGGCGAGAACACTCTGCTCGTCGCCTCGCTGGGATTGTCGGTTCTGGGCGTTGACGTGGCAGAGACGGCACTGGCGATCGCCCGCGAGAAGGCCAAAGCCCGCGGCATCGAGGCCGAGTTCGCCGCGGCGGACGCGTTCCAGCTCGAGCGTTTGGGACGCATCTTTCAGACGGTGCTGGACTGCGGATTGTTCCACGCCTTCGACGGCGACGAGCGGGCGGGATACGCGGCGAGTCTGGCGTCGGTGACCCAGCACGCTGGCACCCTGTATGTGTTGTGCTTCAGTGACCAGGCTCCCGAGACGGTCCCGCACCCCGTCAGTCAGGAAGAGCTGAGAGCGGCCTTCAACCCCGGCAGTGGATGGCATGTCGCCGCCATCGCAGCGGACCGCCTTCAGACCAGATTCCACGACAACGGCGCACCCGCCTGGTTCGCGACCATCAAGCGGATCTAGCGGGACAACGGCAGTTACGCATTGGCGAAGCGAGAGCTGCTATTCCAAGCTGCCCTGCTCGATGACAACATTCTCGCGAACCATGAGCCGATGAGCGGCCATCTCTCGTAGTTTCGGCAGCACGCGATTGATGTGTTCGTCCGTGTCCACGAAGATGATCACTACCGGCAACTTGCCTCCAGCTTCGACCAACGTCGTGGTGTGAACCCTGCTGCGGCCAGTGAATCCAGCAACCGCATGAAACGCGGTGGCGCCGGCGACGTTCTCCTCGCGCAAGTATCTGAGGATTTCGACGTGCAGGGGCTTCCGATGCCACTCATCCCCTTCGTTGAGATACATCGTGATTTGCACAGCCATAGGGTCACGCATTTTATAACCACCTCGCCAGT
>DATHDM010000380.1:0-10775 GCA_035319065.1 Terriglobales bacterium | reverse complement strand
GGTACGCGTTTCCCCGGTACTTAATACCGGGAAACGTGAACCAGTGCTGGGAACTCGAAAGCCAAGGCCGATTCTCCAAGTCGAACCTCCAAGCTTCAGGGAGGTGGAATTGTGACGGGCATTCAGGTTGTCCACGCTATCGAGGCAGGCGGCGGCATTCTCGCCCTAAATGGTGATCGCATCCGCTGCAAGTTGCCAGAGGATGCAGACCCCCTTCTCGAGTTGCTGCGCGCCCACCGCGACGAAGTTTTCCATGCTCTGCGGGAACGTGGCCCGGATGATCTTCCGGCCCCAGTGATACCGAAAGGCATGCGCCTCATCGAATGGCGTCCCAAGAAACCACCTATCGCCGTCTCCGACTGCTCTGTCGTGATTGATGTCCGACTGTACGTCGCTAGGACGCTGGCACAGCTTGCCGCAGCCCTGGAGGGCGACAACTGGCGTGCAGGGAATTGGAGCCCGCAGGTACTTCAGGAACGGCTGGAGCGGTGTGGCTGTCGTGTAGAGGTCTGCTAATGAACCGCGTTTCAGCCAGCAACGAGACTTCACGAAACCGTGTGAAACACAAGATGGACTGCGAAACACTCATCGACCCTCAACCGGCCGCTGATCTATTGGGCATTCATGTCACAACGTTAAAGGCGATGGCTGCAAAGGGTGGGATTCCGGGAATGAAGATAGGAAACCGTTGGAAATTTCGCGCCTCTGCGCTAGACGAGTGGATACGCCGTCAATTACAGTCGTCTGGCTGCTCGCGCCCAGGAGGAGAGTAAAGAATGGGCGCACGTTACCAACATGGGTCGGTGCAACTGGACCCCCGTACAAACACCTGGTATTACCGCTGGCGTGAAAATGGCCGACGCCGAGCCGAGCGCATTGGAACGTTGCGGGAATACCCAACCAAGGCAGCAGCGATGAAGGCGGCCGAACGATCGATGGTCAGGATCAACACCGAAGTATCCACGCCGTCGCCAGTCGCTACAGTCCGTGCCGTTGCCCAGAGGTACCAAGACGAGCGCATGCCCCAGCGGTTTGCTACTCGCCGGACGTATCTCTACAACTTAAACAACTGGATTTTGCCGAAGTGGGGCGATCTGCCCATTTCGGAAGTGAAGCCCTACGCCGTTGAGCTTTGGCTAAAGACCCTCGGGCTTAGCGGCAAGTCCAAACAGGCCCTGAAAAGCCGGATAGCGATTCTGATCGACTGCGCGATGCTCTGGGAACTGATGCCCGTCACCCGCAATCCGATGGAGCTTTTCAGTATTCGCGGCGCAACCAAAAGAACAAAGCCGCCCCGGATACTCTCGGAAGCCGAGTTCCATGCTTTGCGGGGGGCCCTGGACAAGGACCCGTGGCGCACCTGGTTGCTGTTGGGAATCTGCCTCGGCGGTCGGTTCTCGGAAATCATTGGGCTGAAGTGGTCGGATATTGATTGGTTCGGTAAGAAACTCAGCATTTCACGCAGCCTGGTATTTCAGCGCGTGGCCGAGACGAAGACGGAGGAATCGGCTGAACCCATCCCGCTTAATGATGACCTAATCCGGCTTCTGACGAGCTGGCGTTCGCAGACTGAGTTCAAGGGTGAAAACGACTGGGTTTTTGCCTCACCTTATTCGGCTGGCACCAACCCCTACAGCTATTACACGCTGTGGAAGAAGCTGGGCGATGCATCCAAGAGATGCGGGATTGGTCACGTAACTTCCCATGCATTGCGTCACACTTATCGTACCTGGCTCGACGCGGAGGGCACGCCTGTGGGCGTCATTCAGAAACTAATGCGACACGCGGACGTACGCACCACCATGAACATCTATGGCGGCGCGATACCGGACAGCATGCGCCAGGCACAGGGTAAGGTGGTCGAGATCGCCATGAGGAAAGCTGTTAGACTGTAAGAAACTTGGACTGTGGGTGGACTGTACCGTCATCTAAGTCCTTTATAAACTGCAGACCAAGAGAGATCGTAACTATCTAATGGCCCCCTCTGGAAAAGACCTCGAAGCCACCCTGGAGCGGCAGAATCGCGCGGCTGCAGCCCCGCGCACACAAGCCGCTCCGGCCAACCCCGCCATGGCGGTGCTCGCTCCGGCGATCGGCTGGCTGATTCCCGGCGCCGGCCACCTGGTGCAGAAGCGCTGGTGGCGCGGTTTGCTGCTGATGGTCTCCATCGTCAGCATGTTCGTGCTCGGCCTGCTGATGGAGGGCAAGGTGTACGGTTTCAACACCGGCGACCTGCTCGACATGCTGGGTTTCGTGGGTGACCTGGGCGCCGGCGGCCTGTACATCGTTACACGCGCGCTTCCCGATGTTGGGCAGGGCGCCATTCATCGCGCCGTTGCCGACTACGGTACCAAGTTCATCATCGTCTCCGGGCTGCTCAACATCATTGCCGCGGTGGACGCGCATCACATCGCGCTGGGAAAGAAATCCTGATGGTCCTGGAACTCGCGCACTTCAGCGCCGCACTGCTGTTCGCTACCTTCGCATCCATCGTGTTTGGCATTACCCAGCGCGACAACGTGCGCGATATGGTGAAGTACGGTCTGTACTGCTTCAGCCTGTTTGTGGGTGGGGTGATCGTCGCCGGCTGGGCCATGTGGCTGCTGCGGCGGTAGCGGGTATCCGATGGACTACCTTCTGAAGACCGAGCCCTCCGAGTATTCCTTTGCCGATCTTGAACGGGATAAGACTACGATCTGGGATGGCGTTACCAATCCGGTGGCGCTGAAGAACCTGCGCAGCATGGCTCCTGACACCCGGCTGGTCATCTATCACACCGGCGAGGAGCGCCGGGTTGTGGGCACGGCGTCCGTGGTTGCAGTCGATAACTCCGATGCGCGGAATCCGAAGGTAAGGATCAAGGTGGGCAGGCCCGTCTCGACTTCGGTCAGCCTGAGCGAGATCAAGGCCAACAAGACCTTCTCGGACTCACCGTTGGTCCGCCAGGGGCGCCTCTCGGTCGTGCCGCTGACGGATGCCCAATATCGGTTCTTGATAGGAGAGTAAAAGACGAAAGGGACAGGCAGGATTGCCAGTCCCTCACGAGCCCGCGGCAGCTACGGATCAAAAACTTGCCATATCTTCTTACGCCTTCGCCCTGAGGAAGATCACGGTCGCATCATCGCCAGGCGCCACCGCTCCGGCAAAGGCGCGGACATCCCGCAGCAGGCTCTCCGGCGTCGCCTGCGGCCGGGCCACGTGCCTGGCCAGCCGCTGCCCGCCGTAGTCTTCATCAAGGCTGTTGGTGGCCTCGGTGATGCCGTCGCTGTAGAACGCCACCATGGCTCCCGGCGGCATCAACACGCTGGACTCGGAATACGAGCTGCTGCCTAATCCCAGCGGCAGGCCCGTGTCTGTCTCCAGAAAGCGCACGTCGTTATCACCCACCAGCATGGGGAAGGGGTGCCCGGCATTGGCAAAAGTAAGCTCGCGCGTCGAGCGATCCAGCACGCCGTAAACCATGGTCACATAGCGTCCTGACGGGAAATCCTTCATCAGCGCGTCGTTGAGCTGCGCCAGCGACTCTCCCGGAGAACACGGGCAATTCTGTACGATCGAGCGCAGCGTGGCGCGCGTTGCCGACATCAGCAGCGCCGCCGCCGGTCCTTTGCCCGAGACGTCGGCCAGCACGAACCCCCAGCGTTCGTTTCCCAGATCAATATAGTCGTACCAGTCCCCGCCCACCGCGCCCGCAGGCACGCTCAGCGCTTCCACCGCAAACCCCGGAATCAGGGGCGACGACTTGGGAAACAGGGCCTGCTGGATGGTGCGCGCCTCGTCCGCTTCGCGGCTCAGCTTTTGGGCGGCCTCCCGCTCCTCCTGGAAGCGGCGCGCATTTTCCACCGCCACCGCGATATGCCCCGCCAGGGCCTTCAGCAATTCCAGCTGCTCGGGAGAGAAGGCATCCAATTCGTTGTGCACCGCGCTGAAGACGCCAATCACCTTGTTGTTGAGCTTCAGCGGAATGTCCACTTCCGAGCGCGTGTCATGTTCGCAGCCGATGTAGTAAGGATCCAGCCGCACGTCGGGCGCATACCTCATTTCGCCGGTGGCAGCTACATGTCCCACCATGCCTTCCACTCCGACCTTTAGCCGCGATCCCTTCTTGTGCACGCTGCAGCCGCGAACACCCGCCAGCACCACCTCCTCGGCCTGTGCATCGCGCAACCAGATAGAAGCCTCGATGCAGCCGAACGACTGCGCCACGTCGTTCACCACCTGGGTGAGCAACACGTCCAGATCGAGCGTGGAATTGATGGTCTGAGCCGCCTTCTGCAGCCGCAACAGGTCCTGGATATAGCGGTAGTTCTCGTGCAAGACGGGCACGCCGTCGGCCGACCAGGGGTAAGTGGCCATGGAGTCCTCCTCGCCATGTCCTCTGTTTTGTTTATTGATGTGGCCGTGATTGCCGGCGATTCGCGCTTTTTGGCCGTCCTGGGACCAGCCCCGCAACCGGGGAGCAAGAAATTTTGAATCCGCAGGCAAAAATTTTCAGCGCGGAAGCCGAGTCGCCATTCGCCTGACGCTACGGAAAGGGGATAATCCGATCCCTGGCTCCTAAGAGTTCTGGACGCCCTGATCCGGTGCGCCGCCGCTACCTAATGGCGGTTGGGGGCGCCGGCTCGTCCGGACTTCCCGCATTGGCCAGCGGCACCCGGATCATCACCACGATCAGCGCGATGAGCGCGGCCATGGCGGCCCATAGAGGAGAGGTCCACTTGAACAGGGCAACGTTCTTGCCCGCGCCCACCAGGCCGGCGATCACCAGTCCGCAGAGCGCCTCGCCGGCGATCAGCCCCGAGGCCGTGAGCACGCCGGCGTTATCCACCCGCGCCTTCTGCGCGTCGTTGAAGTTGCGGCGATCCCGCAGCCGATCGGTCGCCCAGCGGATCACGCCGCCCATGAAGATGGCAAAGGTCGTCCCCAGCGGCAGGTACATGCCCACCGCGAAGAGCATGACGCTTTTCACCTCGATCAGGATCGCGCACAGGCCAAGCAGAATGCCCACCACCACCAGCGGCCAGGCCATGTCGCCGCCGACGATACCCTTGGCCAACATCGACATCAGCCCAGCCTGGGGCGCTGACAGCGCCGGACTGCCAAAGTGATACGCCTTGTCCAGAACCGCAAGCGGGAAGAAGAGCACTAACGACGCCACCACCACGCCGAGCAGATCACCGATCTCCATCTTCGCGGGCGTGCCGCCGAGGATGTGGCCGACCTTCAAATCCTGCAGCATCTCCCCGGCCACGGCGGAGGAGACACAGATCACAGCCGCGACCCCCAGCACCGCTGCCACACCCCCCGTGCCCGATACTCCCAGCGCCACCATGAGCAGCGCCGCGATCACCAGCGTGCACAGCGTAAGCCCGGAGACCGGATTGTTGGAGGAGCCGATCAATCCCACAAGATTGCCGGAGACGGCGGCGAAGAAGAAGCCGAGCACGATCATAACGCCGGCGGCTACCAGCGAGCCCGACAGCACCTTGGAACTGGAGAGGTTTCCCGCACCGCTGATGAAGTAGTAATAGAGAATCAGCATGGCGATGAAGACCACGCCGACACCAGCGAAGATTGCTTTGGCCGGCAGGTCGCGGTCAGTACGGCTGGTGACCGCATGCGCGGCGGCCGATTTCTTCAGGTCAGAAACCGCGCGTCCCATGCCGATCGCCAGTTGCTTGCGCATCTTGAACAACGTGTAGCTGGCGCCTACGAGCATTCCGCCGACCGCGATGGGCCTCACGATGGAGTAATAGATGGCCTGCGCCAGAAGCGGCCATGAGATCGACTGCCCAGGAGGCAAGGAGGCCTGAATGTACGGGCCCACGGTGAAGGTAAGGAGCGGAACCAGCAGTCCCCAGGCAAGCACGCCGCCGGCAAAATTCAGGGACGCAAGCCGCGGCCCGATGATGTAACCGACACCCAGGTAGGCTGGGCTGACGTCGGGCAGGGTGAAAAGAGTAGTGCCGCCGGTGACCGTCGTTGCCACGTTGGGATTGGTGCTGGTGCGCAGCAGCAGGCGCTTGCCCAGCGCGCTGATGCTTACCGGGAAGGTGTTGTTGGGTTGGAAGACATTCACCGCGCCCAGCAGGTACATGAATCCGCCGAAGCCCATGTTGCTGAATAGGATCTTGGCTGCTCGAGAGCCCTGCTGACCGGCCTTGTGAATCTCGGAAGCGGCCACCGATTCGGGGTAGGGCAATTCCGGATCCTCAACCATTACGCGGCGCAGAAGCGTCACCAGTAGAATGCCCAGCGTTCCCCCGATCAGCATCAGGACAACCGATTTCCAATACTGGTCCTTAGTAAGTCCCGGCCACAGCCCCGCCATCACAAAGGCCGGAATCGTGAACACTGCGCCCGCTGCCACCGATTCGCCGATGGACCCAATGGTCCGTGTGATGTTCTCTTCCAGCAGCGATCCTTTGAAGAGTCGCAGCACGGACATGCCGATGACCGCCGCCGGATAGGTGGCGGCAATCGTCATTCCCGCTTTCAGCCCCAAGTAGGCGTTGGCTGCGCCCAGGACGCCGGTCATTAACAGGCCCAGGATCACCGCCCGGAAGGTGAATTCCGGCATCTGCATACTGGCCGGAACAAAGGATTGAAATGTCTTGGCGGGTGGCGGTGGCGCCGTGGTCGGAGTGCTCATCGGGAGTCCTTAGGATTCCTGGATCAAGAAGGTACCCTGCGAAGCCGCGCAAGTTTCGCACGCGCCCTGCTCCCGATACAAGTGCCGAGACGCCAACTCCGCCGATTTCTGTTACTTCGGGACATGATTCGCTTCCCGCCGGCGCTTGTCCCGGCGATTTCCCAGGGTTCTGGCGAATTGCTTTGTGGCACTGAGGCCAGCTATACTGACGAGGCGATCGCCTGCGACCTCTGCCGCGACGATCGGGAGGAGGGTCGTCTTCAGCAGTAGCGGAGACCTAACTCGGGCTCACGGGGCTTCCGGCTCCCCTGAGAACCCCTTGCGTTTCGGCTTCCTGCGGACCGCCACCGAGAGCATTTTCAGCGTCTTATTCCCCTCCGACTGTCGCCTTTGCCAGCAACCTTTAGTGCATGCTTCACGCCTTCCGGTCTGTCCGGAGTGCCTGCAGGCGGTTACGCCGGTTTCCGGCGTGCTGTGCGTCATCTGCGGTGAGCGGCTACCCGCCAATGCCTTGCCTTCAGGCCCCGCAGACCAGGCGGATGGTCCGATCTGCGAAGAATGCCGCAAGACGCCTCCGCCTTACGTGCAAGCCTGTGCTTACGGAGCCTACGAAGGCGGACTGCGAGATCTGATTCACCTGCTGAAGTACGACCAGGTGCGTCCGGCTGCACGCGTTCTGGGAAGCAAGCTGGCGGAGGCCATGGTGCGGCTGGCGCCCGCGATCGGCACCGCCGACCCGATGGTGGTTCCCGTCCCCCTGCACAAGACCAAGCTGCGGCAGCGCGGATTCAATCAGTCCGAGCTTATCGCGCGTGCGGCGCTAAAGCTGAAGCCCGGGGGTCTGCAACTGGAGATGCCTCCGCTGCTGCTGGTTCGTCGGCGCGCCACGGAATCACAGACCGGCCTGACCCGCAACGAGCGCGGGGAAAATGTGCGTGGGGCCTTCCAGGCGAGACAGCCGGAACGGATTGCGGGCCGAAACATCCTGCTGGTGGACGACGTGTTCACCACCGGCACTACCATCGCGGAGTGTGCGAGGGTGCTTCGCCGGGCGGGCGCAGAGCGCATCTGGGTCGCCACCGTGGCCCGGGTGCTTAAGTCCGATTCCCGGCCCGGGCTGGATGAGAGAGAGATGCAACGATTCATCGGAGCCGCAGCGCAAGCCTGAAAGTGTCAGGCACGCCTGGTTCCCGAAGGAGTTGAGAGTAGCAGCGGCATGTCGGCGCATCTTCACAATTTCGCACGCAGCCACGCGGATCTGCCGCCGGTGGGACTTCACCACCACAGCAACGGGCGCGGGTTTATGAACCAGCCGGTGCTGGTGCTGAATGCCTCCTACGAGCCCATCAACGTCTGCGCCGCGCGGCGCGCCATTGTGCTGGTGCTGAAGGGAGTAGCCATGACCGAGGAGGAGAACGGCGCCTTTCTCCATGCGGCCCGCATGGCCATGCGGGTTCCCTCCGTCATCCGCCTGCTGGAATACCGGCGCATCCCCCACCAGACGCGTGCACTCTCCCGCAAGAACATTCTGTTGCGCGATCGCAATTCCTGCCAATACTGCGGTATCGCGTTGGCGTCGGGCGAGCTCACGCTCGACCACGTGGTTCCGCGCTCCCGCGGAGGCAGCTCGACCTGGGAGAACCTGGTGGCCTGCTGCCACCCTTGCAATCGCAAGAAAGGGAATCAGCTTCCGGGTGAAGCGGGGATGAAGCTCACGCGCGAGCCACGCTCGTTCAATCTCCACACCAGCCGCCACATCATGCGCCTGCTCGGCCACTCCGACGACAAGTGGCGGAAATACCTCTTCTATTAGCCAGTCCGTTTTTCAACAGTCCGAGTCGAAAGACCTTGCGTTGAAGCGGGTGGGCACGAACCGCTTGGGGACGGGCGTCTCCTCGGTTCGAGTCTGGCAATGCGAAGTCTTACTTCTTCGGGTCTGGCGCGGGCGGCGGTCCACCGGAGGTCGTGATCGGAACCTGGGACGCGCTCGAACCAGGTTTCCCGGATGCAGACCCGCCTGACGTAGGTACGCTCGACGTAGGTGCGCTCGACGTGGGTCCACTGGCAGGCGCCTGGGTTTGCCCCTTCTGATCCGAGGTCTGCGACTTCTGTCCAGGGGCGATATCCGTGCCCTCGTAGGTGATCTTCACCTGCGATCCAAAGCGCTTGTAATTGGTGTATTTCACGATCTCGCGGATGCGCACGTCGCCGGTCGAGAAGTGCAGCGTGTCGTCCACCTTGGTGAAGGTTGGGAACCAGTAACGATTGTCGATCTGCTCGCGCCAGGTGGTGAACTTGGGGAAGAGGTTTTCCTGGCCTTTTTTGGCGCGGATGTCAGGCACGTTCTTGCCGAAGGTCTTGACGATCTGGAAATCGTGATCGTCCACCCAGATCCGTCCTTCGAAGTACCGCCGGTTCTTTTCAATCGTCTTGGGAGAAATGTCGAACACGTAGGTGTTCAGCTCATCTTCCTTCTGCTGCCCCACGTACATGATGTTGTATTCGGGGATTTCGTCCGAGGTCAGCACGAAGGGGATTCGCTTTTCGATATCGTCGAGGTCCTCCTTGGTCATGCTGATTCTGCGCAGCGAGGACTGGGGCGCGAATACCACCTGGTCGGTGCGGCGGCCGCGGTCGTCGAACATGATATCCACCACCTGGCGCCACTCGCCCCCGTCGTCAACCTCAGTGATGCGAACATCCTGGCGATAGGTGTACTGCTCGCGCGCCAGCTTGAATTCCTTTTCCTTGGCCGCGAACCGCTGGATGATTTCCTGCACCGTGATGCCAGTGGGCTCGGCCGGATTCAGGGGACCTTCGCCTTTATCCTCCGCCGGCGCGCCGGTGGCCGAAAGCAGGAGCAGAAAGGTCGCCAGCCCGAGGGTTGCCTTCATAACATGATTCCTTTTCATAACGATGCCAGACCTTGAGCGCTAATCAGGTTCGATGCGCTTTCGCCGGCCGGCGTTGTGGACCGGCAGCGTAAACCTGCCACCCAATATCCTACAACGATACCGGCGAAACCCGCTGAGTGAGCCACAGTCGAAGGGGTCCCTGGCCCGGTTCGGTTCGTGAGCCCTCTTCAGCTTTGAGCTCGCTGTTGCGCAGTTCAAGATCGGGAGAGACTGGCTTTTCACCCCCTTCTTTCTTCGAATGCCTATGAGCGCGGCATCGCGTGCTGCTACACTCACGTGTTTTGCCCGGGAGACACTCGCCATGCGTCGTCGCTTCTGCGCCATCGCTCTGTTTCTAAGCCTGGTTTCGCTGTCCGCCGGCCAGGCCGCCGCTCAGGCCCGACACTCCTTCACCTTCGAAGACATGATGGCGCTGAAACGCGTGGGCGATCCCATCGTCTCTCCAGACGGCCGCTGGATCCTGTTCGGGGCTGCGGACGTCAACCTTGAGCAAAACACCAAGACCTCGCACCTGTGGGTGGTTCCCGCCGCGGGCGGCGATTCCCGGCAGATCACTGCCGGTCCCGGGGAGGACCGCGGTCGCTGGTCCCCCGACGGCAGAGAGATCCTGTTCGTTTCCGCCCGGGACGGCGCATCCCAGGTCTGGGTTCAGGACTTTGATTCCACAGGCGGCTCCCTCACCGGGGACCCCAGCAAAATTACCTCGCTCTCCGCCGGCGCCGACGGGGCTCTGTGGTCGCCCGACGGCAAGACGATCCTGTTCGTTTCCGAGGTCTATCCCGATTGCCCTGACGATGCCTGCAACAAGGCGCGGGACGAGGAGAAAGCCAAGTCCAAGGTGAAGGCGCGCATCTTCACGCGCCTCTTCTACCGCCATTGGAACGCCTACTTCAGCGGCAAACGCAGCCATCTGTTCGCGGTGTCGGCCGCGGGAGGAGCAGCCCGCGACCTTACCCCAGGCGATCATGACGTGCCGCCGTTCTCCCTCGGCGGTCAGGATGATTACTCGTTCTCGCCTGATGGCCAGGAGGTCGCCTACACCAGCAATCACGATCCCGTGGAGGCTATCAGCACCAACAACGACATCTTCATTGTTCCAGTCGCCGGGGGCGCAGGCAAGAAGATCAGCACCAGCCCGGGAAGCGATTCCACGCCCCTTTACTCACCCGACGGCAAATGGATCGCCTGGCGCATGCAGAAGCGTGCCG
>DATHDM010000379.1:0-14757 GCA_035319065.1 Terriglobales bacterium | reverse complement strand
TTGCCAAAGAGGGCAAGTTGCCTGTACTGGGCACGTACGCAACCTTTGCTGCAGCCCGCAACCTCGACCAGATTCGCACGTCAGTGTGCTACGGCAATTTCAACGTGCTGATTGCCGGGGCGCACGGTGGAGTCTCCGTGGGCCCGGACGGTGCCACGCATCAGGCGCTGGAGGACCTGTTCGCCATGTGTGGGCTGCCCAACATGTCGGTGGTGGTCCCCTGCGATTCGGTGGAGACGAAGAAGGCGACCGATTACCTGCTGTTAAAGCACGCGGGACCGAAGTACATCCGCTTCGCGCGGGAAGCCACGCCGATCGTGACGTCGGAAGGCACTCCCTGGGTTTTTGGCAAGGCGAATGTGATCCGTTACCGGCGGGAAGCGGAGCAGTTTGCCGAGGCATTCGAAACGACACTGGCGGAAAACTGCCGCGACGAAGGCGAAGACCTGACGATCATCGCATGCGGTCCGATGGTTCCGGAGGCGATGCGAGCGGCTTATATCTTAAAGAGGGAGTTCGGGTACGAGACGCGCATCGTCAACTTGCACACGCTGAAACCCATCGACGAAGCCGCCATTGTGCGCGCCGCAAAGGAGACGGGAGCGGTGGTCACGGCCGAGGAGCATCAGATCGGCGCCCTGGCGTGGCGAGTGAGCGGAGTGCTGACAGAGACCGCGGAGCTATACGGGCATCCGGTGATTACCGGAGCAGTCGGGGTGAAAGACCGCTTTGGCGATTCGGGAGCGCCCTGGGAACTGATCAAGGAGTTCGAGGTCAGCGCTGAGCACATCACCCAAAAGGCAGTCGAGCTGATGGCGGTCAAAAAGGGGCACACCGCGGCGCCAGGGGTCCGAAGGGAACGCGAAACCGTGGGGCGGTGAAGCCAGTGGTGCTTCAAATCCGCGTGCAAAGCGCCAAGGGGACTTATTTTCCGTAACGCGAGTCGTCCGCATAGACTGGTATCATCCCTAGTCCCGAACCTCCACGATGGCGAGCCGACATTTCTGGAAGAGAGTAGCAAGGTGCAGGAGCTTGCTTGTCTGCGTAGCCGGCGCCGTGCTGGCGAGCGCGCTGGCAGCCCAGGAACTGGAGCCGCGCGCGTACTCGCCTTCCCCCGTCGGCACAAATTTCCTGGTAGTGGCGTACACCCACATTTCCGGAGACATTGTCTTTGACCCCACGGTTCCGATCACTAACGCCAGCGCCAGTCTTAACGGCATGGCCATCGGCGTCGGTCGGACATTTGGCGTATTCGGGCGGCAGTGCCTCTTCGTAACGGCATTGCCCTACAGCTGGGGAAGCGCGCAGGGACAGGTCCGCGAAGTGCAGGGGTACGTCACGCGGTCCGGGCTAATCGATCTTTACTCAAAGCTATCTTTCAATCTGCACGGGAGTCCGGCGCTCAGCCCGCGGGAGTTTGCCAGTTCGCGGAAGCGAACGTGGCTGATGGGCGCCAGTTTGAGTTTCAAGGCGCCAACCGGCCAATATGACGGCACAAAACTGATCAACCTGGGGAACAACCGCTGGGCATTAAAGCCAGAAGTGGGTGTTTCCATCCCAGTGAAGAAGCTGGATGTGGATTTCTACGTGGGAACGTGGTTCTTCACGCAAAACGATCAGTATTATCCGGGAACGTCGACGCGGAAGCAGGATCCGCTGACGGGCCTGCAGGCACACGTCAGCTACACCGTGCGGCGCGGTTTGTGGCTGGCGGTTGACAGCACCTGGTACGCGGGGGGCGCTACGTCGGTGAATGGCGGGCCGGCGACGGGGAGACAGCAGAACAGCCGCCTTGGAGGAACGGTCTCCCTACCGATCGGAAAAATACAATCGGTGAAGGTCACGTACAGTACCGGGGCCACGACGCGGGTGGGGCAGGATTTCAATCAACTTTCGGTGGCCTGGCAGGTGGTCTGGATCAAGCACAAGGATTGAGAAGCAGCAACCGGCGGAGCCCCTCCCGGCGTACGTCACAACCCTTCACCATTCCTTCCCTGTAGCTGGAGCCGGACAAAGAGTGGATTCTCGCTCGTAAATAACTGATAGGGCTGAGAGTTTGTACTCGGACAGTCCTTCAACTCTCCATTGAACCGTGAATTTATGCCGTTCGGCGGATTCCGTTCGGCCGCAGGGAGCCAGGGAGACAAGAATACGCCATTATGAGCGGTGGCTTTGACCGTTCGGCGGCCAAAGCGGAGGAGTAGGTCTGCAATCGAACCCCTAGAGAAGGTGAGGACATGAGCACTTCGACACATCCGGCAACGAGTGGCGGACTGGTGCAGATTACGTCGCTGGAAGAGATGATTCGCCAGCGGGTGGCGGAGGAGCGAGCGCGGCTGGAGAAGGAAGCCGGAATCGCCCACAAGCAGATCCATCATTTTCATAAGCCCATAGAGCGTCCATTCACGGCCGAGCAACGTGGCAAGACGACGCTGCTGTTTGGCGGGCTCACCTGGAAGCACGAGAAGCTGGTGCACGGGGCGCTGGAGGGTCTGGGCTACAAGTGTGAAGTGGTGCCGACGCCCAATGTGAAGGCGTTCCAGCTGGGCAAGGAGTATGGCAACAACGGGCAGTGCAATCCGACTTACTTCACCGTGGGAAACCTGGTGCAGTATCTGCAGAAGCTGGAGGAGTCGGGGATTCGCCGGGAAGACCTGCTCAATAACTACATTTTTCTGACCGCCGGGGCATGCGGTCCGTGCCGGTTCGGCATGTATGAAGCGGAATACCGCCTGGCGCTGCGCAACGCCGGGTTTGATGGCTTCCGGGTGATGCTGTTCCAGCAATCGGGCGGGCTCGACCAGTCGGATGCCGAAGCCGGATTGTGCATGAACCTGGACTTCTTCCTGAACCTGCTGAATGCCCTGAACATGGGCGACATCGTGAATGAGGTGGCGCACCAGATCCGCCCGTTCGAGGTGAACGCGGGGGAGACCGATGCCGTGCTGGATGAATCGATCGACTTCCTGCACGAGGTGCTGAAGAAGAAGTCGCCGTGGTCGGTGGAGAGCAAGCTGGGGAAGATGGCCGGCAAGATCCCGATGAAGGGGACGGTGGAGTATCTGGGCAAGTTTTTGAACCAGCTCATGTCCGATGAGTACATGATGGCGCTCGGCCAGGTACGGGAACGGCTGAATGGGGTGAAGGTGGACCGCTTCCGGGTGAAGCCGATCGTGAAGATCACGGGCGAGTTCTGGGCGCAGACCACCGAAGGCGACGGCAATTTCAACATGTTCCCCTTCCTGCACCGGGAGGGAGCACAGATCATCGTGGAGCCGATCGGCACCTGGATCATGTACATGATCCACCAGGTGGTGCAGAAGATCCGGGACACCAAGGGCCTGGAAGAGGGAGTGGTGTCGCCTCCCGGCTGGCGCATCGACAAGCAAGCCAAGATCGAGTGGAGCTACCGTAACAAACTGATGAAGCTGAAGGCGGCGGAGATGATCTTCGCCCGCGAATACCACCGCATCATCGATGCCCTCGGGGGGACCGCGCATCGGCTGGTGGATCAGTACGAATTGCAGCGGCTGGGCCATCCTTACTACAACTCGCGGGCCGGCGGCGGCGAGGGTCACCTGGAAGTGGCCAAGAACATTTACTACTCCAACCGCGAGCTTTGCCACATGGTGCTGTCGCTGAAGCCATTCGGCTGCATGCCCTCGACACAGTCCGACGGCGCACAGTCGGCGGTGGTGGCGCACTACAAAGACATGATCTTCCTTCCCATCGAGACCTCCGGCGAAGGCGAGATCAACGCCCACAGCCGGGTGCAGATGGCGCTGGGCGAGGCCAAGTCCAAAGCCAAGCTCGAGTACAAGGAAGTGCTGGAGAAGATTGGCCGGACGCAAGATGAGCTGAAGGCGTATGTCGATGAGCATCCGGAGATGTCGGACGCGCTGTATCCGGTGCCGAAGTACAGGGGTGTGATTGGAACTGCGGCCAACTTCGCGGTACATGTGGCGGAGCGCATGGGTGCGCAGGTTCCCTACCACGTGGAAGGCCACTAGCGGCGCTTAACCGCAAAGGACACCGAAGCCGGCGAGGCCGGTGTGGTCCTTTGTGCTTCCAGGCTGAAGGCTCTCAGGAGAATCATGGCGGGACTTACAGATAAAGCGATTCGCGACAAGAAGTACGACCTGCTTTGGATGGGCGTGGACGTCGGATCAACGACCGTGAAGGTCGCGGTGATCGACGAGGCCACCGACCAGATCATCTGGCAGGACTATCAGCGCCACGAAACCAAGCAGCCGGAAAAGCTGCTGGAGATGCTGAAGCAGATCGGGGAGGATCTGGCGACCACGCCGATCGAGAGCTTCCGCGTATTCATCACCGGATCGGGGGGCTCGGGAGTCGCCAAGCACCTGGGGGCAAAGTTCGTCCAGGAGGTAAACGCGGTCTCGCTGGCGGTGGAGAAGCTGTATCCAGAGTGCGGATCGGTCATCGAGTTGGGCGGGCAGGACGCCAAGATCATTATCTTCAAGGAAGACCCCGAGACCGGCAAAAAGAAGAAGCTGCCCTCCATGAACGACAAGTGCGCTGGGGGTACGGGTGCGGTCATCGACAAGATCAACGCCAAGTTGCGCATTCCCTCAGCCGAGCTTTGCAACATGGGCTACAAGGGGCTGAAGCTGCACCCGGTAGCTGGGAAGTGCGGCGTCTTCGCCGAGACCGATATCAACGGGCTGCAGAAGCAGGGAGTTCCTCCCGATGAGCTGATGGCCTCGCTGTTTGAGTCCATCGTGCAGCAGAACCTCTCGGTGCTGACGCGCGGCAACACGCTGCGTCCGGTGGTGCTACTGCTAGGCGGTCCCAATTGCTACATCAAGGGCATGCGGGATTGCTGGAAGGCTAACATCCCAAAGATCTGGGAGGAGCGGAACTACCCGCTGCCGGAGGGAGTGAATCCGGAAGATCTGATCACCACTCCGGACAATGCGCAGTATTTCGCCTGCATCGGTGCGGTGGAATTCGGCAAGCAGGAAGATCCGGGCGTGGGTGTGTACCAGGGCTACACCAAGCTGGAGTGGTACATCACCGAGGGCCGGGCGCAAGAAAAGGCCAAGAAGGGCGGGGCGCAGGCGCTGGCGAAGAGTCCGGAGGAACTGGAGGCGTTCAAGCAGAAGTACACGAAGAAGAAGTTCGTGGCTGCGAGGTTTGAGCCGGGCCAGGTGATCGAGGGCTACGTCGGAATCGACGGCGGTTCCACCTCAACCAAAGCGGTGTTGGTGGACAAGAATCGCAACATCCTGTGCAAGACCTACCAGCTCTCGAAGGGCAATCCCATTGAGGACACGCAAGAGGTCATGGCCAAGATCGCCAAGCAGGTGACAGACCAGGGCGCGACCCTGAGAGTGCTGGGCGTGGGCACGACCGGCTACGCCAAGGACATCCTCAAGGACGCCGTGGGCGCTGACGTGGCGCTGGTGGAGACCGTGGCGCATACCCAGGCGGCGCTGCACTTCTATCCCGACGCCGACGTGATCTGCGACGTGGGCGGGCAGGACATTAAGATCATCATCCTGAAAGACGGCCGGGTTAAGGACTTCAAGCTGAACACTCAATGCTCGGCGGGCAACGGGTACTTCCTGCAGGGAACGTGCGAGAGCTTTGGCTTCAAGGTGGAGGAGTTTGCCGACATCGCGTTCGGCGCCAAGGGATTCCCTCAGTTCGGTTACGGCTGTGCGGTGTTCATGCAGTCGGACATCGTGGATTTCCAGCGGCAAGGGTGGAAGCCGGAAGAGATCATGGCCGGGCTGTGCAACGTGCTGCCCAAGAACATCTGGCTTTACGTATCCCAGATTCCCAACCTGTCGGCGATTGGCCGGCGATTCATCCTGCAGGGCGGCACGCAGCACAACCTTGCGGCGGTGAAGTCGCAGGTGGACTTCATCGAGTCGCGATTTAAAGGCAAGGACGTGCAGCCCGAGGTGATCGTACACCAGCACTGCGGAGAGGCAGGCGCCATCGGCTGCGCCTTTGAGGCGGTGCGGCTGTGGGAGAACGGAAAGCAGACGGAGTTCATCGGCATGGATGCGGTGGCTTCCATCTCCTACACCACCACCCGGAACGAGGATACGCGCTGCTACTTCTGCAAGAACAAATGCCTGCGGACATTCATCGACGTCAGAACCGCCAGCCCCAATCCCAACTACAAGCCGCCGGTGAAGACCAAGGTTCCGCTGGCGCCGGGAGCGCAGCGGCTGATCATCGCCACCTGTGAGAAGGGCACGGTGGAGAACGTGGAAGAGATGCGCGTCATCAAGGGCAACATCGACGCCATCAAGAAGGAGAATCCGAACCTGGTGGAAATCGCGGCCAAGGCGGCTTTCAGGAGCTACGAGCCGCCGCTGGTGGCGGATCCGTTGCCCAAGCTGGCGTTCACCCGCGCACAGAAGCAGCGCATCGAGCTGGTGAAGCGCCGGGCCGAGCTGAAGATCGGCATGCCCAAGGCCCTGAACATGTATTCCTGCGGGCCGTTTTTTACCGCGTATTTCGAGTCGCTGGGAGTGAAGGCCGAGAACCTGGTCTGGTCGGAATACACCAGCGAGCAGCTCTACAAGGAAGGGGCGAAGCGAGGCGCCATCGATCCCTGCTTCCCCTCGAAGGTCGGGATTCCGCACGTGCATAACCTGCTGTATGTGGTGCATCCGAAGAAGAAGCTGGATGTGATCTTCTTCCCGATGATCGATTCGCTGCCGACGTTCCTGACCCACACGCAGTCGAGCCGGGCCTGCCCCACGGTGACGGCCACGCCCGCGTCGGTCAAGGCAGCCTTTACCAAGGAAGGCGATCTTTTCCAGGAAAAGGGCGTGATCTGGCGAGATACGCTCATCTGCCTGAACGAAGAGAAGCTGGCGCACCGGCAGATGTACGACGACTGGAAGGACGTCCTGGGCCTGACGGAAGAAGAGAATCTGCGGGCGGTGCAGCAGGGCTTCGCGGCCATGAGCAGGTTCGATAACGAGATCATGCGGGGAACGGCGCGGGAGGTGTTGAAGCGGCTGGAGGCCGAAACCCGGCTGGGCATCGTGCTGCTGGGACGCCCGTATCACAACGATCCCGGCATCAATCACGAGATCCTGGAGGAATTCCAGAAGCTGGGATACCCGGTGTTTTCGCAGGATTCGCTGCCGCTCGATGATGAGATTGTGTGGAAGCTGTTTGGCGATGAAGTGCGCGCAGGCGTGATCCGGCATCCCATGGACGTTTCCGATGCCTGGAAGAATTCCTACTCGGAGAATACCAGCCGCAAGGTTTGGGCCGCGAAGTATGTGGCCCGGCATCCCAACCTGGTGGCGTTGGAGCTCTCCAGCTTCAAGTGCGGTCACGATGCCCCGATCTACACGGCGATCGAGGAGGTGGTGGAGCACTCAGGCACGCCGTACTTCTGTTTCAAGGACATCGACGAGAACAAGCCCACGGGGTCGATCAGGATCCGCGTGGAGACCATCGGCTACTTCCTGAAGCGCTACCGGGAAGACATGGTGCGGGAGAAACAGAAGAAGGTGACGATCGAGGACCAGCTCAAAAAGTTCGAGGAGCAGCTGCGCGCGGAGATGCTGATTGCGCAGAAGCACCGGGGGACTGAAGGGGTGCCGGCGGAGCTGGTGTCGATTGCCAACGTGCAGCCGGCGGCAGACGAGCTGGTGCAGCTCAGCGGAGATTAAAGTACAACTTTAAGAACCACCCATATCTTATAATTGGGCAGCTATCCCTTCTCCCTTCTGCTTTGCCCGCCAGGGCTGGGGAGAAGGGATTTGTTTCGGCCGCGTTCTGGAATCGGGAAGAGGAGGCGGCTGGGGCTGCGCGTGGGTTTCCGGTTCAGTACAATAGTTCAACCCCAGGCAGGATGGCAGAAGCATGGCAATGGACTCCGACAAGGTGATGTTTGAGATCTACCGCGAGGCAACCTATAGCGGGAAGTTCCGCGTGGTGTATTTCACCGAACTCAACGAGAACAATAAGGAATTTGAGATCAACCGCGCCCTGGCAGGGGAGCACTTCTACGACGGCTTCATCCGCAATCACCGCAAGGACGAGGCCAAGGACATCATCGACGGACTGCTGAAGCGTATGAACGACGGCGAATCTCTGCCCCCGGAAGAGGTGGAGAGGGCGCTGGGCGATCACATGGCCACGCGCTGACGCGGACCACTCCCGGTGTTCACTCCGCAAGCCACTGCGATTTCAAGCGAGCTCAACCGCCCCCGATCCCGATCACATGAAATAACTGGCGTGTACAGAGACGGCACGATGTGCTATTTTTCCCCACCCAAGAGAAAAGGAAGTCGCTGCGGCGTCTTTTCTAAATTCAGGACGGTGAATCGTGAAGATTGGCCTGATCGCCCTTATGTTAGTGATTGCCTGGCTGCCCGTGCCCTCCGCGGCGCAGCAAACCCCCGACCAGACGATTAAGGGGAGCGCCCCGCATACTGAGCACATAACCGGGAAGGGATGCGTGCAGCCGGGAAAGCTCAAGAACTGCGTGATGGTGAACGACATCAAGGCACACCGCAAGTACGACGTCTTCTTTAAGGCCGATAACAAGCCAGACATGTATACGGCGGTGGAGTTTGAGGGGATCGGCTACCATCAGCACTCACACTGCAACGATGGCCAGCCGGTGCAGGTAGTGAATTGGAAGCCGGCGGATGGAGAGTGCACCAAGCCGGCGACCCCACCCGCCAAAAAGACGGCTCCCGCTCCCAAGAGCAACTAGCTGAGCACACGCGAGAGGGCGCCGTGCTCTCGCGGTCAATCATTTTTCTGCGGATGGATAGCGCCGGCGCGGCAACGGCTGCCTGGCCGGGCTAAGGTATAATCAGCCCACAATGGCCGAACAACAGGTTGCCGCCAAGGCACCGGGCATGGTCCCGGACGAACTGAAGCACGAACCCCGTTCCAAAGGCATTCTGACCCCCCGCAAGAAAAAGCCCAAAGAGCTGGCGGTAATCACCGAGTGCTGCACCGGCTGCGCAGGATCGCCAGCATGCGTGGAGTATTGTCCGATTGAGGACTGCATGTTCTGGGTGCCGGACGAAGACCATCCTCCCTTCGGTCGAATTCAGGTCGATCCCCTGTTGTGCATCGGATGCAAAAAGTGCACCAGCAAGGGTCCGGATGGAAGCTTCCTGGACGGCTGTCCGTGGGACGCCATCGTGATGGTGGAGACCACGGAGGTGGAAAAGGAAGTGGGGACGATGGGCTACTAGGGCACGCAGGCTACTCTAAGGCCATCGCAGTCCCTCAGACCGCTCTTCAGACATCCTGTCGCCTATGTCTTCCCTCAGTGCCTTGTTCCCATCAGCTCAAGCACGGCGCTAGTTTCTGTCAGGATCGCAGTCTTGATGGTGGGCTCGCGATCGGGAAAGAACCGGGAAGAGTGCAGCGAAGGCAGGGGCTCGCCGCTCGCCTTGGCGGCCCGGTATTTCTGAGGATTGACCGCGCCCACATGGATGATCAGGGTGGGAAGGCCAGCCCGGCCATACTCCGAAAAATCCTCCGATACCATTTTGGGGCGAATTTCCAGGACATTTGCGTCGCCCAGCGTGCGGCGAAGTGCGGCTTCGATGCGCCGGGTCAAGGCGGGGTCGTTGAACACCGCATGGGTTGAGTCGACCACTTTCATCTCTGGAGCTTGGGGAGCGCCGGCGGCCTCGGCTTCGGCCCGGGCCACGCGCTCAATGGCGGAGAGCAGGTGCTGGCGCACTTCTTCGCGGTAGGAGCGAACCGTAAGCTGGAGCCTGACTTCATCCGGAATGATGTTGTGCTTGGTCCCACCGTGGATGGAGCCCACCGTAATGACTGCAGGATCGTTGGGATCGGTCTCACGGGAAACGATGGTCTGCAGAGCAACGATCGTGCGGGCGGCAATCACGATGGGGTCCACGGTCATCTGCGGCTTGGCTCCGTGTCCACCCCTGCCGTAAATCGTCAGGTCCACAGAATCGGAGGCGGCCAAGGAGTACCCGGAAGTGAGACCGACCTGGCCGGCGGGAATGCCGTCGTCGTCATGAACGGCGAGAGCGAAGTCGGGCTTGGGAAAGCGGGTGAAGAGCCCGTCCTTGAGCATGCCGGCCGCGCCGCCAAGGGTCTCCTCGGCGGGCTGAGCGATCATCATGAGGGTGCCATGCCACAGGTCGCGGTGCTGGCTCAAGAGAGTTGCCGAAGCTACCCAGGTGGACATGTGGACATCGTGGCCGCAGGCGTGCATCACCGCAACCTCGTTGCCGGCGGAGTCTTTGGTTCGGACCTGGCTGGCATAAGGAAGGCCGGTGGCCTCGGCAACCGGAAGGGCGTCAAGTTCGGTGCGCACCATTACCGTGGGTCCGCCGCCGTTCCTGAGAATGGCGACTACGCCCGTGCCCCCAACATTGGTAGTGACCTCGAACCCGAGCTTGCGCGCAGCGTCGGCGAGCTTGGCGGCGGTGATCACTTCGTGGGAGGAGAGTTCCGGGTTGCGATGGAGGTCGAGATAGAGGGCTTCGATGCTGGGGTAGATGGCGTCGATGTCACCCCGGGAGAAGGCATTCGGTCCCTGGGCGAAGCCGAGGACGGAGACAAACAGGCAAAGGATCAGGGAGATTGATCGCATGGCACCCCGGCGCAAGAAATAAGTTGAGGCGATGTTCGAATGTGAAGGACGGTGGGCTTCGGCGGCTGCCAGTCCAGTTCCGCTGCCTCATTGGGCGGCTCGCTGGAGGATGGCATGCTCGGTGGCTGCCGCCTGCTCGCGGACGCGCTCGGGCATTTCGGGTGTCGAGCGCTCATAGGGGCGGACGGCGGAGAGGTCGTCGAGCTGGCCGACCACGAAAAGGGCGCGCAGCGCCTCCCAGACCTGTTCGGTGCTGGGATCGACGCGGGCAATCTCAGAGCCGGCAGCGACCTGCGCCCCGCGAGCGGCCGCAAAGGCGACACGCCCGGTCAGGGGCGATCGAATCTCGACGATCCTGCCATTGCTAGCCAGCTTGGAGACAGTTCCGCCCTGACGGACGGCAGTCCCCGGCTTGGCGCCGTCCACGATGGTACCGGCTTCCGGCGCGGCGAGGGTCGCCGGCTTAAGCATCTCCACCAATTGCGGACGGCCGGAGGCGTCACCGAAGCGGACCAGGGCCAGAGCCGCGTTGCCGCGAACGTTGCCGGACGGATCGTTCAAAAGGTGGAGGAGCGCCTGGTGGAACTCGGGACGCGAAACATCCTGGCCCATGACCCAGGCGTCGGTGGCGCGAATTTCTTCCACCGGATAAGAAGACAGGCGCACCAGTTCCGGATACCAGCGCGAGGCTTGCGGATCGCGGCTGCTGATGCGCTCGCCGATCTGCACGAGCGCGTGTTGAATGTGACGCGGTTTCTGGGTGTCGTGCAGGTATTGGTTGAGCTCGGCGTCGGAGAGACGGCGGCCGAACCAAGTGCTTCGCCAGAAGAGAAACGGCATGAGCACGATCGCCCAGGCGGTCACGAAGAACAGAATGCGCGTCCGCGTGGACATCCGGTGAGGCGACGCCGGGCGGGAGGCGATGGCAGGTGATGCTGCCGGTGCGTTGGACTCAGTCAAAAGGCAGAAGCCTCAGAATGGGCGATGGATACTGCGCGAAACAAGTATAAACACTGGCAAGTCAGGAATCAGCATTGAGCTGGCAATCGTGCTTCAGTCTTCCACGTCGGCGTCGAGAACGCGCGGCTGCTCCAGATAGTGAGACACGGCATACTGCGCCACCAGCGGCGTAGGCACCAGAACCTCGGCTCCACGCCATTCTCCACTCAGATGAGGCGCGTCGGGCGGATGCTTGCATGGGCCGCTGCTGCCGAACTCCTCGCCGAAGAATGCCGCCTGAGCTTCGGGGAAGGGAGTGAGATCACGCCAAGCCTGGTCACCGGTGGTGCCGGAGACATCGATCTTGAGTTTGACGATGGGCATGGGATATGGCCGGCGATGTCCTGGAACCACCTGGTGATCTTGACTAGAGCCTGGCCGCGTCAACTTGCGAACAGGTGATACAGCATAACGTAGATGATGACTCCGGTCACGGAGACATAGAGCCAGAGGGGATAGGTCCAGCGCGCGATCGCCCGATGCCGGTCAAACAGCTCGCGCAGAGCGCGCGACAAGGTGATCAGCACCAGGGGAACGATGACGATGGCCAGAAGGGTGTGAGTGGTCAGAATGGTGAAGTAAACCGGGCGCGACCAGCCACGTCCCTGAAAATGCACGGAGCCGACATGGTAGTGGTAATAGAGGTAGGAGATGAGGAAGAACGTCGAGGCCGCAAAAGCTGCCAGCATGCAGGCGCGGTGCGCAGCGACACGCCCCTTCTTGATCAGGGTGACTCCGGCGACGATCAAAATCGCAGACGTGCCATTCAGGATGGCGTTGAGGAGGGGAAACATGGCGTAGCGAGGGTTCATGCCGCGGGCTTGGTGGTGCGGCGATTGGCAACCAGGAACGCCAGGCCAAACATGACCAGAGCGAAGGCCGTCAGCACCGTGAGGTCGATTGCGGTGGACAGCCCGAGAGAGGAGCTTCCGGGGAACAGCAGGGAGCGCAGCGCTTCCACGCCGTAGGTGAGGGGGTTAATGCGCATGAGAAAGCGGATCCAGAACGAAGCGCCGGTCAGGGGGAAGAGCGACCCGGAAAGCAGCCACAGGGGAATGAGAAAGAGGTTGATGACAGCATGAAAAGCCTGGGTGGAGTCCATGGGCCAGGCGATGATGAATCCGAGGGCGGTAAGCGAGAAGGCGACCAGGAACACCGTCAGCACGACCAGCAGTAGAGTCACCAGGCCAAAGCGAATGCCCACTGCAGGCGCAAAGACCAGGAAGATGAGGCCCTGCAACGCCGCCAGGGTGGTGCCGCCAAGAACCTTTCCCAGCACGATGACCGAGCGATGCACGGGAGCGACGAGAACCGAGAGCAGGAAACCTTCCTTGCGATCCTCAATCACCGACATCATGGTGAAGATGGAGGTAAATAGGACAATCATGATGAGAGCGCCCGGGAAGAAGAAATCCAGGTAGTTCTGACCTTGGGCCGCTGCGCCGCGAAATGAGGTACCAAAGCCCGAGCCGATGACGATCCAGAAGAGCAGTGGGGAAGCGATGACGCCGATGACGCGTGTGCGCTGGCGATAAAAGCGCACCACTTCACGCCACCACAGGGTGAAGGCGGGCATCAGCGTGCCCACGGCGGGGGCCGCCGGCACGGCCAGGGTTTGCGATCGAGTTGCCATCCGTTTCTACGAACCTTTCGGCGTCAATGCTTCAGGGACGTCTTCCTGGTCCTGGTCGCTCCAGAAGCGGTGGCCGGTCCGATGGATGAAGACGTCCTCCAAGGTCGGCTTGCTGACGGAAACCGACTGAATCTCGCCCGGGAAAGCTTCGACCACATCGGTGACGAAGCGATGTCCCTGTTCACGCTCCAGGCGCACCTTTCCGCTGAGGACGGAAGCATCCAGGCCGAAGCGGGCGCGAATCTGGAGGGCAAGGGATTCGGGATCGGCCGCCTCGAGCAGAATGACGTCGCCGCCAATTTCGTGTTTGAGTGCGGCCGGCGTACCCAGAGCGACCAGCTTGCCTTCGCTCAGAATCGCCAGGCGATCGCAGCGTTCAGCTTCTTCCATCAGGTGAGTGGTGACGATGATGGTGACGCTTTCCTGATCGCGCAGCATGCGCAGATACTGCCAGAGGTCGAGGCGGGCGCCTGGATCCAGCCCGGTGGTGGGCTCGTCGAGCAACAGCACCGCCGGGCGGTGGAGCAGTCCTTTGGCCAGTTCCAGACGGCGCTGCATGCCTCCGGAGAAGGTCTCCGCCTTGTCGCCGGCGCGATCGCCGAGCCCGACGCGGGAGAGCATTTCGCCGATGCGAGCCTTCAGCAGCGAGCCGCCGAGGCCGTAGAGGTGACCGACGTGCCAGAGGTTTTCACGGGCAGTGAGTTTCACGTCGATGCTTGGCGCCTGAAAAACCACGCCGATGCGGCGGCGGAGTCCCTCAGGATCGATGGCTGCGTCGCAACCCATGATGACGGCGCGGCCGCCCGACGGCAACATAAGGGTGGAGAGTATGCGGAAGAGCGTGGTTTTGCCGCTGCCATTGGGGCCCAGCAATCCGAAGATTTCGGCGCGGCAGACTTTGAACGAGACGCCATCCAGCGCTTTGCGTTGGCCGTAAGAGTGCTGCAGATTATCGACCTGGATCACCGCTTCCTCCGACGCCGGAAACAGGGCGCCAGGGCGGGCTCCCGGGACTTGGAGGGTATCAGCGGGCACAAGCTATTCTACGATGCCGCAGCGTTGAGCATCATCAGCCCGAACAGCAAGGGCAGGTAGATGACCGTGGCTTGCAGCAGGGCGCGTGCGTGTGCCTTGGAGCGGGGAGAGGTTGCGGGCAACTTGGCGGCGGAGAGCCGATATCCGAACCAGAACAGAGTTGCACTTAGCAGGAGCGCGCCCCAAAAGTAGAGTTTGCCGGTCATACCGAGCAGAGTAGGAGCCACGCTGACGGGAATGAGGATCAGGGAGTACAGCAGAATCTCGCGCGCGGTGGAACGGCCGTCGCTTTCGACCACCGGCAACATACGAATGCTGGCCTTGGCATAGTCCTCGCGGTAGAGCCAGGCGATGGCAAAGAAATGCGGGAACTGCCAAAGGAAGACGATGGCAAACAGAATTATGGCCTCCCCCTCGATGCGGCCGCGGCAGGCAGTCCAGCCGAGCAGGGGCGGCATGGCTCCCGAAAATGCGCCCACGAATGTGCAGAGCG
>DATHDM010000378.1:0-28957 GCA_035319065.1 Terriglobales bacterium | reverse complement strand
CTGCTCCTCGGCGGATGACCGGGCAAACAAGTCCGGATGCAGTTTGCGGCTCAGCTGGTAGAACTCACGTTCCAGAACTGCAGGGTCGAGGTTCAGCTTGCGGGGAAGACCGAAGAAGGAGAAGTAGTCAGCCGGCAGGGGCGGCTGGACCTTACCGCAGGCGTTGCAAAAGTGCGCTGCCCGCATGCTGCCACAGGACCAGCAGGCGCTGGACTCCTCATGGTTGAGGATGATGGAGGTACCGCTCGGCTTCTGAGATGCTGCCATATTTTCGACCTTACGCGAATCAGCCCGGCTGGCACCAAGAAAGCGAGCCGCCGGGCCAATGCAATACCGGGAGAAGACGCTCGAGGTTCGCGCTAGGCGGAAAACGAAGTTCCGCAACCGCACGATTTCTGCGCATTGGGGTTCTTGAACACGAACCCCTGGTGCATCAGGGTCTCCTCGTAGTCCAGCGTCATGCCATGCAGGTAGATGAAAGACTTGGGATCAACGAAGATCCGCACATCGCCGAACTGAAAGATGCGGTCGCGTTCGCGCGGCTGGGAATCGAAGCGAATGTTGTAGCTCAACCCCGAGCACCCGCCGCCCTGCACGCCCACACGCAGTCCTCCCTGTTCGGGCGAGATTCCCTCCTTGGCCATCGCCAGCTTGATTCTGGCGATTGCCTTGTCGGTGACCACCAGCCCCCGCGCTGCCTGCGCGGATGGCGCCGCCGGACTCTCCGTGCTTGCCATAACCAGTGCCCTCGCGTCCCGCAGGACAGCCTGCGCGCCGCGACCAGGGTCAGTTCCCCGCCTTGGCTTCCACCGCGACCGGCGCCGCGCTGTTGGCCGCCTGCTTCTTCTTCCAATCACCAATAGCGGCGCGGATCGCATCTTCCGCCAGCACCGAGCAGTGAATTTTCACCGGGGGAAGAGAAAGCTCCTTCACGATGTCGGTGTTCTTGATCTGCAGAGCCTCATCCACCGTCTTGCCCTTGACCCACTCCGTGGCCAAGGAGGACGAGGCGATCGCCGAGCCGCAGCCGAAGGTCTTGAACTTGGCTTCTTCAATGATCTGCGTGCTGGGGTTGACTTTAATCTGCAGCTTCATGACGTCACCGCATTCGGGAGCCCCCACCAACCCCGTGCCCACCTGGTCGCTGTTCTTGTCCAGCGATCCCACATTGCGAGGATTGGTGTAGTGATCGAGTACCTTGTCGCTATATGCCATGTTTCTATTCTCCTGGAAAATGCCCTACTCGGCGGCCCACGCCACCTTCTTCAGGTCGATGCCTTCCTTCGCCATTTCATACAAGGGCGAGAGCTCGCGCAGACGGTTTACGGTTTCCACCACGCGCTCCGCCACGTAATCCACTTCCGCCTGAGTGTTGAAACGCCCCAGCCCGAAGCGGATGGAGCTGTGCGCCAGATCGTCCCCCGTTCCCAGAGCCTTCAATACATAAGAAGGCTCCAGGGTGGCGGAGGTACAAGCCGAGCCGCTGGACACGGCCACATCGTTGATTCCCATGAGCAGCGACTCGCCCTCCACGTAGGCAAAGCTGATGTTGAGGTTATTCGGCAGACGGTGTTCAAGCGAACCGTTGATGAAGACCTCATCAAGGCTGCCCATGATCTTGTCCTTCAAACGATCGCGCAGCGCGGAGATGCGCTTGCTCTCTTGCGGCATGTCCTGCATGCACAGCTCACAGGCCTTGCCCAGACCGACGATGCCGGGCACATTCAGCGTTCCCGAGCGCATACCCCGCTCGTGACCGCCGCCATCGATGATGGGCGCCACCTGCACGCGCGGATTCTTGCGCCGCACATACAGGGCTCCCACGCCCTTGGGACCGTAAATCTTGTGCGCGGTAATGGACATGAGGTCGATATTCTGCTGGTTGACATCGATCGGGACCTTGCCCACCGCCTGCACCGCGTCGCTGTGGAACAGCACGCCCCGCTCGCGACAGATGCTGGCGATCTCGGCAACCGGCTGCAGGACACCGATTTCGTTATTCGCGGCCATGATGGTGACAAGGATGGTCTTGTCGTCGATCGCCCGCTTCAAGTCGTCCAGATCGATCAGGCCGTCCTTCATCACCGGCAGATAAGTGACGCGATAGCCATACTTCTCCAGCCGCTTGCAGGTATCCAGCACCGCCTTGTGCTCGGTAACTGCGGTGATGATGTGGTTTCCCTTCTCGCGGTACATCTCGGCGACGCCCTTGATGGCCAGGTTGTCGCTTTCGGTGGCGCCGGAGGTGAAAATGATCTCCTTGGCACTGGCCCCGACCAGCTTGGCGATCTGCTCGCGTGCGGTCTCGACGGCCTCCTCCGCCAGCCAGCCGAACTGGTGATTGCGGCTGGCAGCATTGCCAAACCTGTCGGTAAAGTAAGGCAGCATCGCCTCCAAAACGCGCGGATCCACCGGCGTGGTGGCGTGGTTGTCCATGTAAATGGGCAGCCGGATGTCGTTATGATTTCCGTTGTTGCTCACAGTCGCACTCATCTTCGTCTCTCCCGGTCTCCGCAGAGGCCCGTCTATGATTTCGAACTCAGGGTTACCAGTTCCTCGCCCGAGCCTGGGCAATTTTCCGCTTCCTGAGTCAGCTCCCAGATGGTGAGCTTGCTCAACACTTCCTCGATCCCCAGGCTGACCCGGCGCAACGGCTCGCGAACGGTACAGCGACTGGTCTGCTCGCATTCGCCGCGATGGGTCACACAGGAAGTGAGGAAGAGCGGCCCATCAATGGCTTTGATGACATCGAAGGCGGAAATGGTCCGCGCGTCACGCGCCAGGTTGTAGCCACCGTTGATTCCGTGATGCGAGACCAGCAAACGCGCGCGCACCAGCCGCTGCAGGATCTTGGCCAGCAGTTCCGTGGGAATGCCGTGGGCCTCCGCCAATTCCTTGGCGCTGCAAGCTCGCTGGCGGTCGTGCTCCGCCAGATGCTTCATGGCAATCAGCCCGTAGTCCGCTTTCTTGGTCAGCTTGATCATCGGAGAAACGGCTCAACTACGACCTAAATGGTCGCATATCTAGTTTACTCGGCTGGCGGCAGCCTGGCAAACTATTTCAGGGAGCAGTCGTTCTATGCATTGAACGGTAACCCTTGGAGGATGAATAGCTTAACAATTGAGTCCCAAAATGGTCGGGTTTTCGGGTAGAACGGCTGCGTGCGGTCGCCGATGTGGGGGAATAGGGGTGATTTTGCCCGGGATTTCAGTTCCACCTCGACCTGCAAGCGCGCTCCCCTTTTGGGGCCCGAGAAGACACAACGCGACACACGGACCAAGGTGACGTAGACCGACTCGGGCGGCGTCCCTTATCGGCTGGGCCTGGAATGGCAGCCAAGCGGGGCCGACATCGGCAAGGTGGGATCATACCCCGCCTCCGCATCTGCGGCAAGGCACACGCGCGCGGGAGGAGGCTTGACTCTTCGGCTGGCACTTGACAAGCTATCGCGCCTGTCTAGAATACGCGGAGATTCGGGCATGCTCGGAGTAACCCCGGGGAACACCTCGGGGGCCAGTTCCGGGATATGAGTACAAGTAACCGGCCGATACCCACCAACGCATCCCCCCAGAGAGTCAGCATGCAGCCAGTGTGTAAGCATCCGCGCGTGCAAATCGTGGCCCGCCAGGACGACGTGGAATACGTCGAGTGCAAGGAGTGCGGAGAGGTCTTTGAAGCCAGCGAGTTCAAAGACATGGCCATCGAAGAGAACACGCAGACCAACGAATCCTGATCCAGTCCGCGAATTGTCCCCCACCAAGCGATGGCTGCGCCGCCGCGGATGGTGTGTGCCGGGGCAGGAAGAATTTGCGGCATAGTTCGCTGCCGGCAATCAGCGCAAGGCGAGCGATGCCTCCGCGGAGAACTCCGCAGGAGCAAGCGCTCCCGCGAGCAGTTTGGGATACGCGGCCGCGGCAATCATGGCGGCGTTGTCGGTCGAGAGCGGACGCGATGGGAAGTACACCGGAAGCCCCTCCTGCGCTGCCTGATCCTCGAAGCGTCGGCGCAAGCGGCTGTTGGCAGCCACACCGCCGGTGACGAACAGGGTGGCGATTTCGTACTGACGCGCAGCTTCCAAGGTCTTGGAAACCAGGTCTTCCACCATCGCGTTTTGGAACGAGGCCACCAAATCCAGAGTCCGCTGGTCGCACAGCTTGCGATAATCCTCAAGCGACGGCGTGGGCAGCGACAGCAGCGCCTTGCGACGAATCTCGATCTGAGGCTGCAACTGGTTGGTCTCGACGTAGCGAAGCACCGCCGTCTTAATGCCGCTGTAGGAAAAGTCGAAGCGCGGCTGCCCGTCGCTGGTGCGGGCCTGCGGACTCTTGCGGTCCGAATGCTTCATCTGCGCGATCGTGAACCTGATGGCCGCGGGGTCGCCGTACGGGGCGAGCCTGTCGATCACCGGGCCTCCCGGGTAGCCGAGACCAAGCAGTTTGGCCACCTTGTCGAAGGCTTCGCCGGCGGCATCGTCGCGGGTATGGCCGACGTTCTGGTAGGTCCAGCTGCGTTGTTTTTCCTGTGCCAGGTAGAGGTGGGTGTGTCCGCCGGAGACCACCAGCGCCAGCAGCGGAAACCGAAGCTCGCGGTTACCCTTCTGGCGCTCTTCGAGCAGTACCGCGTGGATGTGGCCATCCAAGTGATTGACGGCGATCAACGGTTTGTCGAGCGCGAAACCAAGCGCCTTAGCATAGGAGATTCCAACCAAGAGCGCGCCTGCCAGTCCCGGTCCCTGGGTAACGGCCAGCGCGTCTACGGATTCGTAGGTCTGCCCGGCATCTTCCAGGGCCTTGCGAACAACCGGGACGATGGCGCGCAGGTGCTCGCGCGAGGCTAACTCCGGCACGACTCCGCCATAAGGCTGATGGGTGGCGAGCTGCGAAAGAACCACATTCGACAGCACCTGCTCGCCGCCGCGGACCACTGCCGCCGCGGTCTCATCGCAGGAGGTCTCAATACCCAGGATCAGGCCCGTATCCATGCTTCTATCGTAGCTGAAACCAGAGCCGGCGTTGGGGAGGCGGCCTTGGGGAAGCGGCGTTTACTGGCCCGCTCTCGGTTTGTCGCCCAACTCCTTCCTCGCGGCCTCGATTTCCTTGCGCCTAGCGGCGTCCACCTTGGGGTAGTCGAGATCGAGTGAATGCAGAGCTTCAACCGTCGCCGCGGAGACCACCAGGCGGGTGTACCACTTGTTGTCCGCCGGAACTACGAACCAGGGAGCGTGCTCGGACGAGGTGGCGCGAATCATCTCCTCGTAAGCGCCCTGATATTGATCCCAGAATTGCCGTTCCCTGACGTCAGAGAGCGAAAACTTCCAGTTCTTGGAGGGCTCGTCGAGGCGGCTGAGGAACCGCTTTCGCTGCTCCTTCTTCGAGAGATGCAGAAAGAACTTGCGTATCACGATTCCATTCCTGGTCAGGTAATGTTCGACGCCATTGATGTCCTCGAAGCGCTGCTCCCATATCTTCTTCGTGACCAGGACAGACGGCAGCTTCTCCGCATTGAGCACCGCTGGGTGGACGCGCACCACCAGAACCTCTTCATAGTAGGAGCGGTTGAAGATGCCGATGTGCCCGCGCTCGGGAAGGCACTTCATGCAGCGCCAGAGGTAGTCGTGATCCAGTGCCTCGGCCGAGGGAGCCTTGAAGGAATAGATCTGGCATCCCTGCGGGTTGACCCCGGACATAACGTGCTTGATGGTACTGTCTTTGCCGGCGGCGTCCATCGCCTGAAAGATCAGCAGCAGCGCCCAGCGGTCTTGTGCGTACAGCTTGCTCTGAAGGTCGGTGAGCATGGAGATGCCGCTGGAGAGCAAGTCGAGCGCCTTCTGCCGGTCGGCTGACTTCAGACCGTGAGTGTCGGCCGGATCGTAATCCTGGAGGTGGAATCCCTTACCGTCGGTGATGCGATAAGGATCTACGAACTCCGCTACTTCCTTCCCCAGCTTCATGCGCCTCCTATGCCGGGCTGATCTCCGGGCCAGAAATCTTACTCCTGCCTCCTCAACGGGCCTGCTGCTGATCGCCATTCTTGGAAAGCTATGGGAACATAAATGGTGAGGTCTTGCGGTTTTGCTTAAGGAAGCAGCCATCGAAGTGGTACGTGGGCTACGCCAGCATGGTCACCAGGCGTACTTCGTGGGCGGCTGTGTACGGGACCTTCTGCTGGGCCGGGAGCCCGCCGATTATGACGTAGCTACCGATGCCCTCCCGCAGGAGGTGATGCGCATCTTCCCCAACACCTACGCCGTCGGCGCGCAGTTTGGCGTGGTGCTGATCCCGGTTGGCGAGGAGGGGACTTCGGTCAGCGGCGCGCTGCCCGAGCATCCCAAGGCCATCGAAGTGGCTACGTTCCGCAATGATGGCCTCTACAGCGACGGCCGCCACCCGGACGAAGTCCGCTACAGCCGGGAGCCGCGGGAAGACGCGCAGCGCCGGGACTTCACGATCAACGGGCTGATGCTCGATCCGCTCAACCACGACCGGATCCTCGACTTCGTGGGCGGGCGCGCGGATCTGGACGCGCAAATCGTCCGCACCATCGGCGATCCTGAACGGCGTTTCGCGGAAGACAAGCTGCGCATGCTGCGGGCAGTGCGCTTTGCCGCGCGCTTCGGGTACCAGATCGACGGGGCGACCTTTGCCGCCATGCAGCGGCTGGCGCCGGACATCGAGCAGGTCAGCCGGGAGCGCATCCGCGAAGAACTCACCAAGATGCTGACCGAGGGTCATGCACGCCGTGCCTTCGAGTTGCTGGATGAGTCGCGTCTGCTGCATGAGGCGCTGCCGGAGGTGGAGCGGATGAAGGGGGTCGAACAGCCTCCGCAATACCATCCTGAGGGAGACGTTTGGGTGCACACCCTTCTGCTGCTGGAGATGCTGAAGCCCGAGGCTTCGCGGACACTGGCCTGGGGAGCCCTGCTGCACGATGTAGGCAAGCCTCCGACCTTCCGCGTCGCACCCGACCGAATTCGCTTCGATGGGCACGTGGAGGTGGGAGTGCGGATGGCCGAGGAAATCTGCCATCGCTTGCGCATGTCGAACGAGGATAGGGAGCAGATCGCTGCCCTGGTGGCCAATCATTTGCGCTTCGCCGATGTGCTGCGGATGAAGGAATCGACTCTGAAGCGCTTCCTGCGGCTTCCCCGCTTCGAGGAGCACCTGGAGCTGCATCGCATCGATTGCCTCGGCAGTCACGGCGATTTGACGCTCTATGACTTTGTCTGCAGAAAGATCGAAGAGACCCCGCCCAGCGAAATGCGCCCGCAGCCGCTGATCACGGGCTCGGATCTGATCGCGGCGGGCTACCCGCCGGGACCGCCGTTTCGCGAAATGCTGGCGGCGGTCGAAGACCTGCAACTGGAGGGCAAGCTCAGCAGCAAGCAGCAGGCTACGGAATTTGTCCTGCGCGAGTATCCTTTGCCTCGCTGATGCTGGTTATCGAGCCAGTGTCTACAGGGGGGACGGGATTGACCGCGTTGATGGGCCCGGGCCATAATCGGCTCGCCTGGCGCCCGCAGATGGGCTGAGTGAACAGAATCAATCATGACTACGAAGGAAGATCCCCGATCCGGCAAGCCCCTGGAAGAATGGGGGGAGCGTGTGGGCCGCAAGATCGGCGAGACGGTCAGCGACCTGGAGCAGGAGACGGAACGGCTGGTGGCTTACCTGAACGCGGAGGTGGTCCCTGCCGCCCGCGATCACTCCACCCGCGCCCTGCGCACGGCAGCGCAGAAGCTGGCGGAGTTCGCGGACTACCTCGACGATCAGAAGAAAAAGCAGGGTTAAGCTTTCGGCTTTTGGGCTTACTGTGCCTGGCCATTCTCCCTGCCGTGACCGCGTGCAGCCACCGGCACCAGCAGGCGCAGGTCCCTGCGCCCCCACCGTCTATTAGGCCTTCCGCGCCAACCGTCAGTTCGGCTCCCGCGCCTCCGCCGGTCTCCGCGCCCCGGGAAAGCGGTGAACCGATTTTCAGCGAGGTGGGCTACGCCAGCTGGTACGGGCCTCCCTACCACAACCGCCGCGGCGCCAACGGCGAAATCTTTGATATGAATCAGCTCACGGCGGCACACCGCACTCTGCCGCTCAATTCCGTGGTGCGCGTGACCAATCTCCAGACCAACCACTCCACGATCGTGCGAATCACGGACCGCGGACCGTTTGTGCCGGACCGCATCATCGACCTTTCGGCCGCGGCTGCCAAGGCGGTCGACGTGTGGAGACCGGGCACGGCCAAGGTCCGCCTGGATGTGCTGGGAGCTCCCGCCGACATTTCGCAGGGAGGGCGCTGGTGCGTGCAGATCGGGGCGATTCAGGATGCGGAAGCCGCGACGGAGTTGAAGGAGAAATTGACGCGCCGGTACCGCACGGCCAAGGTGCTGGAATTCGCGAGCCCGGTAGGAGATTACTGGATCCGCATTCGCGTACCCGAGGACGACAAGCATCGCGCCGAAGAACTGGCGCGCGAGAACACGACGCCGGAAGGAAACATCTTCCTGGTGCGGCTGGATTAGCTGGGGGGCTGGATGCGATGCCGGATGGAAGCTATCCCGGCGGCCAGGCTAGTCTGCGGCCGCCCAGCAGATGCAGGTGCAGGTGAAACACCGACTGGCCTGAGTCCGGACCGACGTTGAGCACCGTCCTATAGCCTCGCTCGATTCCGCGCTCCCGGGCGATCTTAGCGGCAACCAAATGGGTGTGCCCGATGAGCTCCGCGTCCCCATCCGCGGCTTCCTTCAGGCCGACGATGTGCTTGCGGGGAATGATGAGGACGTGGGTGGGAGCCTGGGGATTGATGTCTTCGAAGGCGTAAACGCGCTCGTCGGCGTAGACCTTGCGCGAGGGAACTTCCCCGGCGAGGATGCGGCAGAAAAGACAATCGGACATGACAACAGTTATTCCGGCTCGTCGGTGGATCCGTGACGGCGGAGCAACGAAGGCAGGTTCTGGGAAAAGGCCGAGCGTGGCAGGACCATGTCGCAGCCAGCCTCCTGCGCCTTAAGCTTCAAGTCCCCCTGGACGTGGGAGAGGAAGCCTATGATGGCCGTTCCCTTCTTGAGCTCTTTCTTCAATTTCGGAATGGTCACCAGCGGCTTGGCATTGTTGTTGTTCAAGTCGAAGATGATCAGCGAGGGCTTCTCATTGCCGTTGTTCTTCATGCGCTCCAGGATGTCCTGGTCGGTCTTCACAAATTCAACCTTCACGTTGATCTTGCGCGAGACCTCCTGGATTTTGGCGAGGAAGAAGAGATCATCCACAAAAGCGAAGATGCGGGGAGCGGCGTTCTCGTCCTTGTGCACCACGGGCTCGGGATCGGGATGAACGTAGGCGCTCACCATCCCGCCCGGGCGCATGCGGGAGCGACCGCCGCCCTGGTGGCCGTTGCCGGTGCGATAGTTGTGGTCCATGGGACGGGTGAAGACGGAGTTGTGGTTGGCGCCGCGAGTTGTAGCTCCGGGCTGTCCGCCGGGACGTCCGGAGGCACCCCGGCGTCCACGCCGCCGCCGCCCTTTACCGCCCCCGCCTGCGGAGGGGTGATTCGGTCCAGTATTCATAACTCGTTTTTTGTGTGCCCGCTGATGCGGAAAAATCCAGTCGTCGGGTTCGTTGGGTCCCGCCCCCTCAAAAAGGTGATCCGGAAGCTGCGCCGCACCTGCACAGGAGGCGCCGGATGCGGCTAAGGATCAATTCTCGTTCGTCTTGCGCTTTAGGAAACGGTGCGCGGATTCGCCAGCACGGGGGCGTAACTGCGAACGGAAGACGCCTACGATGTTACCCGCCGTGCTTGTAGATACGCAAGTACCAAATGCTTCGATGTTGACCAGGACTCGTTAGATTCAGAACTCCGAGCCAATCCGGAGGAGCACTGGTGGGCGCTATAGGATTCGAACCTATGACTTCCACCGTGTGAAGATGGCACTCTACCGCTGAGTTAAGCGCCCGCGCCCACACTATCAATCACTTAGGATTCTATCAGCCCGCCGCATGGGAACACAAAGGAACAGTGCGAGTGAACTCCACCACCTTCGTTTGTGCTCCCGTTTCGCGGCAGTGTTGACGGGCCCTTCATGCCGGGGCGGGCAAAAACATGGCGGGTCAGGGCATGCCAAGTTTCTGGGTCAATGTGTGCAAACGCCTGTTTTCAACAATTGACGCACACAACTGACCTGCGGTGTCTATCCGAGTAGCATTCTGTGAACCCAAAGATACGAGGTTTGCACCGTGAAGATGCTAACTATTTGGGCAGGTGCTCTGGTATTTGGATTTCTTGGCGGAACACTCGGCCAAAGGCTTATCGGCCACCCAACAACGTCACCTGAACTCACATCGGCATCAAGGGCGCGCCGGTTCGAGTTGGTCGACCCATCCGGCCGCATTGTGTCGATCTGGACAATGGACTCAGCCGGACGCCCATACTTGGCGATGAACGATAGGCGATGGGAAGGTCGTGTCGTGATTGGCCCGATAGAAGGTTTTGACGTTGTGGGCAATGAGCCGCCGCCTGAAAATCTTGCAGCGTGGGGCATAAGGGTGACCGCGCCGGGACATGCCGCTCTTGCCGCAGTTGGAACATCTATTCAACCCGGTGCGAAGCAACCCTCCGGTTTCATCGTTTTGCAGAATGAACATCGGGTGTGGCGACGGAACGTTGCACGCGAAACCTCGGGTAATTGACGATAAATCGCCTTCTCACTAATTACAAGACGGTATTTATCGACTATGAGTTTTGACCTCGCAGTTTTGGAGCAGTGACGGCGTTGCCCTGAGTGACTCAGAAGCTCAGAAAACGTACCGTCTACTGTGCGCTGACGAGTGCGGTGGTGGCCCAGAGAGGCCCGGTATTTCGGAATTTTATACCGAGTTGACACAACGCTATCCCGAGTTAGATACAGTCGCGGAGGAAGAAGTCGATAACTGCCCTTGGTCACTCCTTCTCAGCCGTTCGGGTCATCACGTCCTTATGTCAGTCGTTTGGTCACGGGCGGAAGAAATCCGGTCCTTTGTGCTTGAACTTGCCCAGAAACACAATGTGGTTCTGTTCGACCCGCAGAAGGGCAAGGTCCTGTGGCCTCCGCGCCCCTCGAAGAAGGGGTTTAGGTTGTTCTAGGTACGCATCCACGCGCCTGTGGTTCACGTGATCTGTTGATAAATCGCCATTACGCTCAGAATCCCGGTGAGAGGATCCGGGTCCGGTTCCGGCTCCGCCTCTGGAGGCCTGCGCCTGGCCCCTTGCGGGCTGCCCCAGACGCCCCCTCCGCATCGCTTCCGTTCGTCCCCCCGGGGTTGCCCTTCGGCACATTGAACAATCCCCTAAACTCTGCCAGACTCAGAGGGGGCTGCGATAATGGGCGGCCCGCCGGGGAGAGAGTGAGTTCCCGTCCCGGCAGCTTTCCAGCCAGATGGCCGATCCCTCGCAGAATCCGAGACTTACGCCGTCCCCGGAGGGCCCGGGGCCGCCTGCCGAAGGCGATGATCCGGCGCAACTTTCTGGCTCTGAAGGTGTTTCCATAGACGTGAGCAGCGTAGCCATGGAGGGAGGGCTGCTGGCTGGCTCGGGGCGTACTGCCGTCGGGGTCCGGCAGGAGCGCGTGGTACCGCGTCCGCCGGCGCCGTCGGAGGGTTTGACCGATGCCGACCTGATGCTGCGGGTTCGGGACGGCGATGATTCGGCCTTCGATTACCTGGTCGCAAAATACCGCCGCCCGATGCTGGGCTTCATGTACCGGGTGGCTCGCAACCCCAGCGTGGCTGAGGAGCTGGCGCAGGAGGTTTTCCTGCGCGTTTACCGTGCGCGTCAGACCTACAATGCGGAAGCCAAGTTCAGCACCTGGCTGTACCGCATTGCGTCAAACCTGTCGGTAAACTATATCCGGGACACCAAGCACGAACGGCCGGAGATGAGCGTCAGCCTGGATGAGCCCGACGAAGAGACGGGCACGACGCTGGATCTGCCCGACCAGAGGCTGAACGCCGAGCAGGATATCCTGCGCCGGGAACGGTTGCAGGCTATCCGCAAACACGTGGAGGCACTGCCGGAGCGACAGCGTCTGGCGGTCATCATGCATAAGTACCAGGGAATGGAGTACCGGGAGATCGCAGAAGTCTTGAAGATCAGTGAGTCAGCCACCAAGTCGCTGCTGTTTCGTGCTTATGAGACACTGCGCGACCGGCTGAAAGAGTTCATATAAAGGAAGCATCATGCAGTGCAGCGAATTTCGTGAACATTTGCTCGATCTGGCCGTCGGCGAAGCGGGGCTAGCGGGCACCGCCGCCGAAGAGCACGTTCGCTCCTGCCCCGGCTGCGCGGCGGAGTTGCAGTCGCTGAGGCAGACCATGAACCTGCTCGACGAGTGGAAAGCGCCCCAGGACACGTCGCCGTATTTCATGACGCGCCTGCGCGCGCGGGTGCGGGAGGAGGCGGCACGGGAAACGCCCGCGGGCTGGCTGGCATGGTTCCGCAAGCCGGCGCTGGCGCTGACCTCGGCGGCGTTGCTGCTGCTGAGCATTTCGCTGTTCACCGGGGGCGGGAAGAGCAAGCCGGTGGCCAGCATACCGAACGGGTTAACCAGCTCCGCGGTGTCCGACTTGAAGGTTCTGGATGAGAATCACGACCTGCTGGCCAACTTCGAATTGCTGGATGATGACGATGGGCAGCAGGTAGCGCAGTAGCACGAGGAACAAAGCGTGTCTGGGCTTCGATCCAAATTAATGGCCGCGCTCCTGGGAGTAGCGCTGGCGTTGCCTCAAACCGGGGTGGCGCAGCGCCGCCCCGAGAACGCGCCCCGTCCGGGTGCGCGGATGGGGGGGCACGCCGGAGAATGGCTGAAGAAGAACAAGGACCTGCCTCTGGAGCAGCAGCAGAAGAACCTGCAGAACGATCCCAATTTCAAGGCCCTTCCTCCGCAGCGGCAGCAGCAGCTGATGGATCGCTTGCAGAGGTTCAACAGCCTGCCGCCGCAGCAGAAGGACCGCGTGATCCAGCGGATGGAAACCTTCGACCGGCTGACGCCCGAGCAGCAGCAGCAGGCGTGGGGAGTCTTCAATCAGTTCCGCACTCTTCCGGACGAGAGGAAGGGGATGGTGCGCCGCGCCTACCGTGATCTGCAGATGATGCCGCCCAGCCAGCGCCAGCAGATCCTGGAGTCCGACAAGTTCAAGAGCACGTTCTCAGACGACGAGAGGAATCTGCTAAAACGGTCGCTGGACCTGAACCTTGGGCGGGCCGAGCCTGCCAGCCCCGCTGCCCCGAGATAGTCTCGGATCCTTCCTCAGGCCAGGCGAGAAATCTTCACAATTTCTTGACAATCCCCCGCGCAAGAGCTGCTATCTCATCTTCAGATGTGGCCGACGATCAAAACCGTGATCTTTACCGTGGTGGTCGAGGGCTTTTTGACGGTGCTGCTGCCCTATCCCTGGCTGAGGATTGCGCGTCCGATTTCTGCCTTCACGTATCTCGGCTTTGCCTGCGTGGTCGTGGGAGCGGCTGGATACTTCTGGTGCGCGGGCCTGTTCTCGTTTCTCGGCAAGGGCACGCCAGCCTATATCGATCCGCCCGCAAAATTCGTCGCTAGGGGCTTGTACAAACGCTGCCGCAACCCGATCTACGTTAGCGTTCTGCTGGTGATTGCGGGGGAGGCGCTCATTGCGCGTTCGTGGTGGCTGGCTGCTTACGTGTGCGGGCTGGCGCTGATCTATCACTTGATCGTGATTTTCCACGAGGAACCCAGTCTAACCAGGAGATTCGGGGCTATGTACACCGGCTATTGCGGGGAGGTTCCGCGCTGGATTCCGCGGCTGCGGCCGAACTGAAGCGGATTGCGGGAAGCCGGATGGCGCACCCGGCTGCAGGTGCCAGGTCAATTCATCAGAGCCAGGCGCCGCCGGATGGAGAGGGCGGCCTGCCGAACTTCGTCGGCGTCGGAGGCGTCCGGAGACATCCGCACATAGGTGTCGAAATCGTCCGCCGCAGCACGGAGCTGTCCCAAGGCGAAGCGCAACTGCGCGCGCTGCTTCATATCCTCCGGCGAGCGCGGGTAAACCGCCAGCACCAGGTCCACGACCAGCAGCGCCCGGCGGAGGTCGCGCCGGGTGAGGTAAATGTTGCGCAGGTTGTTCAGCATGCGGGTCAACATCTGACGCCGGCTCACGGTGTGGAGGAACTCGGGCTGCAGCGGCAAGTGGCCGGCATAGATGTGGTCGAGGCGCTGCTGGCACTGCTCGTGGGTCAGGATGGAACCACGCTGGAAGGCATCGATCAGGGTCTCGCGACCATCCACGTCGTAATGCTTGAGCAGAAAGTGCCCCGGCATTCCCACCCCGAACAGGGGAAAGCCGACTCGCTGGGCCACCTCCATGTAAACGAGGGCCAGCGTAATGGGGATCCCAACCTTGCGGTCCAGAACGTCATTCAGGAAGGAGTTGCGGGGATCGTAATAGTCTTCCGTATTGCCGGAGAAACCCTCCTCCTCAAACATAACCCGGTTGAGGCATTGGATGGTTTGCTGAGCGTCGGCCAGGGAGGGCAGAAGGGCGGCGACGCGGCGGCCGAGCCGGTCAAGAACGCGGATGTAGCGCTCGACATCGAGGTGGGGATACTCGGTGCGCGCAATGGTCAGCGCTGCCCGCTCCAGGGAGATGCGGTCCTCGTCGATATCGTGGCTTACCAGTAACGAGAACTCTTCCCGCAGCCCGGGATTTCGCCCGTCGCTCACACTCCGATGTTAACAAAAAAGCCAACAGGTAGCGCGCCGATGGGACGGAATTTTCGGGGTTCCCAGGCGGGCACCGGGGGTTCCTTCCCCTTACCGACGGAACAGATTCCTGGCGATGAAGAACGCGTTGGCTGGGCGCTCTGCCAATCGGCGCATGAAATAGGGATACCACTCGGTGCCGAAGGGGATGTACACGCGCATGCGCCATCCTTCGCGCACCAGCCGCTCCTGGAGGTCGCGGCGGATGCCATGCAGCATCTGGAACTCGAAAGCCTCCGCCGGGATTTTTTCCTGCCGGGCGAAGCGCCTGGTGGCTTCGATGATGCGCTCGTCGTGGGTGGCGATGCCGTGATAGACGCCGCTCTTGAGCAGTACCTTCATCAGCTTGATGTAGTTGGCATCCACGTCGGACTTTTTCTGGAAAGCGATCGCCGGCGCCTCCTTGTAAGCGCCCTTGCACAGGCGGATGCGAATCCCTTCCGCCAGCAGTTCCTCCACGTCCTTCTCGCTGCGATAAAGGTAGCTCTGGATCACGGCGCCGACGTGTCCAGCGTTTCCGGGCGGGCGATGCATTTCGCGGACGAAATCGAGCGTGCGCTGGGTGTAGGGAGAGCCCTCCATATCCACGCGCACGAAATTTCCGCTCAGGCGAGCGTGGTCAATGAGGCCGCAAGCCAACTCGCGCGCCAGATTCTCGTCCACGTCAAGCCCCATGTGAGTGAGCTTCAAACTCACATTGGCCTGGAGCCGGCGGGCGTGGATCTGATCAAGAATCTGGTCATAGAGACGGGCGCTGGCGCGGGCCTCCTCCGCGTTGGTGACGTTTTCGCCCAGGTTGTCGATGCTAACGGTCATACCGCGGGAGTTGACTTCGTGAACCGCGGCGATGGCCTCCTCCACCGTGGTGCCGGCCACGAAGCGCCTGGCCATGGGCTGGGCCAGAGATGAGTTTTCGGCAAAGGAACGCAAACGGCGGTTTTCAGAAAGCCAGATGAAAAGAGCCCTCAGCACATTTCTCCCCAGGAGTTCAGAGGAGAACGTGGAGGATGGGGGGACAAAGGCGTGGCTGAAGGATTGATCGACGGCGCCATCAGCGGCGCGTTGCGGGCGAGCAGCGGGTGGCTGGCTCGGGATTTCCGTCTGCAGGGTGGGAGGGGGTTCGGTTGCATGGGCCTCGATGTTTTTGATCACATCGTTTTTATCACACCCGGGAGGAGCCGCCGGCCAGTACGCCGATCACAAAGCGCAGGCCGCGCGCACGCCTCATTCTCCCTCCGCTTCCAAGAAGCGCTCGGCTTCGGTGGCCGCCATGCAGCCGGTGCCGGCGGCAGTGATGGCCTGGCGGTAGCGCCGATCCTGGACGTCCCCGCAGGCATAGACGCCGGGGACGCGGGTGAAGACGTAATCGCGGGTGATCAGGTAGCCATCGCCATCCATGTCGAGCTGGCCGCGAAAGACGTGGGTATTGGGAATGTGCCCGATGCCCAAAAACATGGCGCTGGCGGGATGGTTCCAGACCTTGCCGGTCTTGACGTTGCGCAGCGTGAGCCCGGTGACTTCCTTCTGGCTCACGTCGTGCACATCTTCGACGATGGTGTCGGTGAGGAAGTCGATGCTGGGATTCCGGTGCGCACGATCCAGCATGATCTTGGACGCGCGGAACTGATCGCGGCGGTGAATCACGGTGACTTTGGGGGAAAAGCGAGTCAGGAAGATGGCTTCTTCCATGGCCGAGTCTCCGCCGCCGATGACGGCGACGTTCTTGCCGCTGAAGAAGAAGCCGTCGCAGGTGGCACAGGAGGAGACGCCGTGTCCGATCAGCGCTTGTTCGCTGGGCAGGCCCAACCAACGGGCCGAGGCGCCGCTGGCAATAATCAAGGTGGCGGCGTGGATCATCTCCTTGCCCACGGTGAGCGCGAAGGGGCGGCGGCTGAGATCCACCGCGGTTACCACGCCATGCATGTGATCGGCGCCAAAGCGCTCGGCCTGCTTGCGCATGTTCTCGATCAACTCCGGGCCCTGAATGCCTTCGGGAAAGCCAGGAAAGTTCTCAACCGCGGTGGTGAGAGAGAGCTGTCCGCCGGGCTCGTGACCGGCCAGCACCAGCGGTTTCAGGTTGGCGCGGGCGGCGTAAATAGCGGCGGTGAGGCCGGCGCATCCGGAGCCGATAATCACAGTCTGGCGATGCGAATTGCGATTTTCCATGGGTCTTATATTGATTGTTTCAGCCTGCGAAAGTTTCAACCACGGCCTGGAGCCTGTTGCGTTCTCAAGGTTTCGGAGCCGAATCGGAATGGGAGTCTCTCCTGGCTGCCGGCGGCCTGGCGCCGGCGGCCATGCCGGGAACTCCCAGCGCTGCCAGCTCGCGAGGAACGGTGCGGCTCACGCCCAGAGCTGAGCGATAGCGCGCCAGGATCTCGGAGGCCTGGCGAAACAAGGGTTCATAGCTGGTCTGATCGGCGCCCCGGCAACGCGCCAGCACAATCGAAGGCTTGCCAAAGCGCTCCAGACGGACGCGCTCTGCCGGGGTGTCGGTGGCGAGCACAGCCGCGGCGGAAGAAGCACCGGTGATGCTGTTGGTGATGGAGACCTGGGGGTCCTTGGTCTCCTTCATCTTGAACACCAGCGTCTCGGCAACGCCCTTCTCATCGACGCTGATGGAGTATTGCGAGGTCGCGAATGGCGAGCCGGCAAGGAAGTCCTTGCGGATGCGCACCCAGCGCGAAGGCGGGGCGCCTTCCATGGTGGAGCGTCCGCGCGAGATCTCGAAATCGGAAGCGAACTGCGGTTGGGGAATTCGCGACAGGGCGGCGGAAATTTCCTGCTGCTCGGCATCGGTGGGATTGCACACGTTCAGGTAATTGATTCGCACCTGCGGCGGCTTTTCGGCTTCCTGCGTTTGAGACGGGGAAGCCATCGCGAGAAGACCGAATGCGAGCAGGAGATGGAATGGGATTGGCACCGGCTGATTCTAAACCACCGTCTATTTCTTGGACTCGGCGGCGCGCAGGTACTCGGCCAGCAGGTCATCCGCATGTGGGCCGGAAGCCGCCTGCTCCATGAGGGAACGAGTGTGCTCGGACTGGCGGCGGCCGAGCGCCACTCCTGCCATGCGGCGAATCGGTCCGGCGAGGTTGGAGTCGGCCAGCACGCGCACCAGGATCTCCGACGATCGCTCCCCTTCGATGGCCGCGACCACTTGGATCGCCGACTGCAGCACGGAGGTGCGGGCAGAGCCGGCGCTGAAAATGAATTTCTCCAGATCCGCGAGCATGGCGGGATCCTTGAGGAACATCAGCTCGTCCAGGGCGGTTTCCAACACATGGCCGCCGAGCGCTCCCAAGGCCCCCGCCAGCACCTGACCGCGACCGGCGAGGCGGCTCTTCAGGATAGCGGTAACCGCTGCCTGCTGGACGCGCTCATCGGGATGGCGGAGCGCTGGAGCCAGCTGGGGCAGCAGTTCGGGGTCGCGCAGCTCGCTGAGCACTACGCAGGCGTTTCGCACCACGTACCAGCGTTCGTCGGCGAGGCGGCGGCGCGCGACTTCGATGCCGGTCTGGCCGGCGCGTCCCAGCAGACGCAGCAGGGCCAAACGGTTTCCACCCTGCTTCTCGTTCTCCAGGCGGTGGAAGACCAGCTCCAGGCCGCCCGATCCTGTGCGCCGCAGCATGATGGCCGCGCTCTGCGCCCAGGCGGAGTCGTCGCGCTTCTGTAGGTAGATTTCTATGATCCGTTCGATCTGCGGCGGTAGCAACAGCCGCGGCAGGATTCTGCCGCAACAGCCGGAGTGTGTCTCCAAATCCTGAGCAATCAATTTTTCGAGCACCAGACCGATCCTCTGTACCTGCTCATAGTTTTCGTAGAGAGAGGCGGTCTGGGCGAGAGCCGCCAGGGCATTCACCAACTGGAAATGCTTGAACCCCTGGAAGGTGGTTCCCTGGACCTCGGGGATGAGCCTCTCGGTGGCGGTCTGGGCAAATTCGGCGCCTGGGCCAGCCACCAGGTTGATGAGCTCTGTAAGCCGACTCAGTTCCTCGGGCTGAACCTCATCCGCCGGCATGCCCAGGATGCCGAGATAGTGGTTGGCGAGAGCTACGGCATCGTCGATCCTGCCTTTGGCTATCCTCTCCTTCAGGTGGTCCATCAGGCGCAGAAACTCGGTGCGGCTGTAGCGGCGAGTCTCCAGCAGCCGGGCCTGCTTGCGATCGGGCGGAAGAGCCACCCAACGCAGCTCGTCCTGGATTTTCTCGTAGGTTTGTTGAGGAAAGCTGTATTCGCGGACGAAGCGCGCCAGCTTGGCAGCCAGCTTCTCTGCCATCTGGGTGGCATAGAGGCTGCGGGCCAGCACGCGCACCACGTCTTCCTCGACCACATAGGCATCGGCCGACTTGGGGGCGGTGGAGAGCCGCTGGCTGGCCCAGGTTAATGCCGTGTCCGCGATCAGCTCCGTGGCCAGCTCGTCGGGCGGCATGGCGCTCAATTCCGCGCGGCGTTCCGGGGGAAAAGCGGAGAGCACCAGGTCCGGTTTCATTCCCTGCAGCAGGCGCGCCAATGCGGTGTAGGCCTTGTAGGGGTCCCCGTGCTGCTGGGTGAGCGCTGTCTGTAGGGTTGGGCCGATAAGATTCATGATGTCATCCGGCCCGCCGACGCCCGGAGGACGCACTAAGCCCGCGGACTCGAACAGCAGGCCCATGGCCTCCATGGCGACCGCGGGAAGCGATTCTTTGACATCATGGGTCCGCAGATAAGTAGCGGCATCACTTTCGAGGATAGTGTCGCCCTCCTCAGTGCGCTTCTTGTCCTTGCTGGTGGGAAAGAACTGGATGCCGTCGATGGCGTTCTGTTCCAGAAAAACCCTGGGCCCCCCCTGCGCGGCGATGAGCTTGGGGGCGGTGGAGAGCACCCCAACTACCTGACGGTAGCGGGCCAGGGTCAAGCCTGGCTCGAAGCGCACGGCCCCAATGCCACGCTTGAGGAATTCATTCTCCAGGTGAGCGACTCCGGACTCCTTGGTGAGCAGGTTGTTGAGCATCAGGCGGTCGTCGACAAAGCCGATCACCAGCTCGCGGGTTTGCTTGAGTATCAGGATCAGCTGGTCGAAGCTCTGCTGAATGGGCCCCGACGTAACCGGGTGTTCGACGCCCAGCATGATGGCGGTGCGCACCGCAATCTGCAACGTGCGGGCATAGCGCAATCCGACTGGCTTCAGTTGCTTCTGCTCGAGCACGGAGTCACCCATCCAGATTTCCGCGGAAGCTCAGCGCCGCCAGGTCAAATCCTACAATTCTGCTAGTAGCCGGCAGCGTGGCCGGGGGATGACCAGAACCACCGCAGCGAAACTCTGGTATGAGAGTTTGATCTACCAGGGCGCCTGTGCACAAGAATTTACATCAAAACTGTGCGCAAACCCATTGTCCCGAGAAGCTTGGGACACTGCGGCATGTGATTGGAATCACTGCCTTAACGGCGGCCAGCGGCCAGCATGCGTACAGCTTGTTTCATAAGCTGGCTTTGAAGGGGCCCGGCTTAGCCGCGCCGTCCCAGCGCCACAATCTTCGGGCTACTATCGCCGAGGAGAATCCCACCACCTCCAAGCGATATTTATGAAACCAGCCGACTGGGTGCGTTATGTCCTTGCCCGACCCGAAAACGCATTCCCACACCTATGACAGCAGCCACCAATTCCAGCGCAACCTTCTGGCAGCCTTTGCGGCCGTGGAAGCGACCTGCTTCTCTGCCGGAGCATTGATTTTTCGCCAGGACGATGCGGCGCAGGGTGTGTATCTCGTCGAGGAGGGGGAAGTGCGCCTCGTCATCCGCTCCGGCGATCGCCTGACTGCGATCCGCACGGCGAGCGCAGGCAGTCTGCTCGGCTTGTCCACCGCGGTGACCGGGCAGAATCACGTCTGCAGCGCCGAAGCCGCGCAGGCCGCGCGCGTGAGATTCCTGAGCCGCAATCAAGTGCTGGAGATTGTCCGCCACGATTCTCAGTATTGTTTCGAAGTGGTGCAGCTGCTGGCGAACGAGCTGCTGGAACTCTCCTCCGGCAGCCTGAGAGCAGCCCACACTCCAGCCAAACCGGCCAGACATCCAATCAACGAGCATTTGTAGAAGGCGGGCGGTGATTGCCGACGGCGGGCGGCTACCTCACCCGCGCCAGCACCAGGGTCACGTCATCGGGCTGCTCGTGCGGGCCGATCCAGTCGCTGACCGAGGCCAGCGCCAGCTCGGAGATGCGGGCAATGGGAAGATTGTGGTTCTCCTGCACCAATTGGACGAGGCGCTGTTCGCCAAATTCCCCGAACTCGTTCTCGGGCTCGGTGACGCCGTCGCTGTAGGCGAGCAAGATGTCATCGGGCCGGAGTTCCGTAGTGGCTTCTTCGAAGCCGACGCCGTCGAGCAAGCCGATCACCGTACCGCCGGTGTCCAACCGCCGCACCCGCCCGTCCCGCGACAAGATCAGCGGCGCCAGATGGCCGGCGTTGGTATAGGTCAGGCGGCGAGTGTGGCCGTCATAGATTCCGAGAAACATGGTGGCGTACTTTTCGGTGGGGGTGCTCTGGTAGAGCTGGCGGTTGAGCATGGTGCAGAGCAGTGCGGGAGAAACCTCGGCGTCGGGATCGGTGAAGGCGGAGGGTGCGTAGGCTGAGAGAGTGGTCCCTCCGCCGCCCACGTTGGCCGCTACCAGAGCGGGAGAGCGCTCCAGGCTGTAGGCTCGCACCGCGGAGTGAATGGTGGCCATCAGCAACGCCGCGGAAATACCTTTTCCGCTGATATCGCCCACGGCCAACGCCACCTTGTCCGGTCCCAGCGGGATAAAGTCGTAGTAATCGCCGCTGACGGTTCGCGCCGGGCGGCATACACCGTAGAATTCCAGGGTGGCCAGGTCCGACGTCTGCTTGGGAAACAGTTGCGCCTGCACTTCCTGAGCGATGGCCAGCTCGTTTTCCAGGCGCTGCTTCTCTTTCTGCTCGGCGATCAGCTTCTGAAGCGATTCGGTCATGCCGTTGAAGGACTTTTCCAGGGAAGCTAGCTGATCGTCGGACTGCACCTGAATGCGGTGGCTGAAGTCACCGCGATTGACGAACTGGGTAGCGCGATAGAGGGCTGCGATCGAGCGGGTGACAGTGCGGCTGAGACCGATTCCGATCAGCAGGGCCACCAGTTCGATTACTGCGAAGAAGATGGCAATGAAACCCAGGGCAATCAGGATGGCATTGGCAAACTGGCCGATGACGACAAACAGGCGCTGGTAAAGCAGGGACGGGCGGGTGCGAACCAGCATCAGCGCATTGCGAGACTCGCCGCTCTGCCAGTCGAGCAAGGTGAGGGTGCTGGGGAAGGTCACCTCCCGATCCAGCGCGTACCGCGGTGGCGGCAGGGTCCCGGCGGTGATTCCCTCTTCGTCGGTTTCCGCGCCGCCCGCCCGCCCGAGCTGCAGTTCCTCGTTGGACTCGCTGATGCGCAGGCGATTGGGCACTTCCTCACGGCGCCGCTGAGGCGAGGATTCCGTGATCGTGAACGGGACCAGGGAGATGGAACCGATATCGGCGGCCAGCCTTTCCAGCAGCGCCTTGTTGAGTGGAACGCTGGAAATCACGGTCAAGTTTTCCTGGCCCACCGGAAGGGTCCGCAAGGCGCGCAGCCAAACCTTACCCTGATCGACGACCAGGCTGCTGACATCACCCTTGATTTTCTGCGGAGGCGCGATCAGGCGGGAATCGCTGCTGCCCGGCCCCGATCCGTTCTCGCCCACAGTAGCCTCCAGCACCTCGCCTTTCCCGCGGTACCAGGCCGTGACGATGCGGTCGGGAAAGGCTTCCTCGCGCACATTGGCGTTCTGTAGAACGCTGCGCGACAGGTTCTTGCCTTGCCGCAGCGGAGAGGCGACCTCCGACGCCAGATGGGAGTTCAAGGTTTCCAGACTGCTGAGTTCGACCTTCAAGTCGGAGGTGGCAACATAAGTGGCAAACTGGCCAACGAAGAGATAGGACATGACCAGGCCCATCGCGATCAACAAAAGGACCGGAATCACGCCGATGACGGTGTAGGTGACGATCAGGCGGTTGCGCAAGCGCCACATCGCACGGCGCAGGATCCAGCGCACCACCAGCCAGATCAGCAGGGTACCGCCGATGGAAGTGAGGAAGCTGACCCATGCGTCCAGACTGACGCTGGGTGTGTGCCGGATCCAGTAAGTGATCCGGCCCGCCAGAAACAGAAACAGGTCAAGTCCGAGAAGATAGAGGGTGAAACGCGCCAGCCCTCCCAGGGGCAGGACTCCGGCTGCCAAGAGCCTGCGCCGAAGCTTTTGGTAGAAGGGGGAGGCCATGACCATACCACTGACGTTGATTATAGCCCGGCTATTCGCACAGCCCAGGCTGTGTCTTGGCGCCGGCGAAAACCGCCTGTCAGCAGTTACGCAACTATCAGATATCCGGTTCCCCGGATTCCGGCTGAAGGATGACTTCCGCGGCGGGGGAGTTCAAACTATATTCGTAGCTTGACCTGAGCCCTTCATGGCTGCCCTGCGGAAAATCCTGGTGGTTGATGATGAACCGGCGGTCCTGCTGACGTACGAGCTTGTCCTGCGCCACCAGGGTTATGACGTCGCGAGCGCAAGTTCGCCGAAGGAAGCAGAAGAACTGCTGGCCAGGTCGAAATTCGACATGCTGATTTGCGACCTGGGGCTTCGCGGCGAACAGGATGGTTTGGGTGTGATTGAAACCGCACGGCGGCAATACCCCGGCATCGGTTGCCTGCTGCTTACCGGGTTTGCGGAACCGGAGATCAGCGAGGCTGCCGCCAGCAAAGGCATCCGGCTTCTTCTCAAGCCCGTACACTTGCCGGAATTGTTGTCAACCATCCGCTTGCTGGTGGGCGGAGACAGGGCAGAAGAAACTCCCAGGGCGTCCTAGGAGGCATGGCGGGGAAGCTCTGGATCTCTCGCGGACGCGGTCGGAAACCCACCCCGCGCCTAGATTCCGAGCTTCTTGACCTCCTCGTTGTAATACTTGCGATAGAGGATGTCCCACTCCTGGGAGCCTTCCAGGATGGTGCGCTTCTGGGTTTCGATCTTCTGGCGGGCAGCCGCATCGATGGCGGCTTCCTTCTTCAGCAGCTCCTCCAGCACTTCGCGGGTCTTCAGACGGATGGAGTTGCGATCCTCCACGAATTCCACATTGCTCATGTCGGCGAGGGCGTCGGTGACGGCGTGCGCCAGCTTATTCACCTTGTCGCGGCTGATTCTCACAGCACCGCCTTGTACTTGCGCACCAGCTCGCCTTTCACCTTCTTGAACATCTCCTGGTAGTTGGCGCCGCTCTTGCGCATCTCGTCGGAGTAGGCCTCGAGAATCGCGCGCACTTCATCGTTGATGCGATCCTCCAGTGCGAGCTCCTCGATCAGCGCCGAATTGACTCGTACCTCGACCTCCGCTGGCTTGGAGCTCTCGATGAACTCGTCTGCGATGAGCCTTTTGGTCAATTGGCGGGCCAGATACCCGACATATTCTTTGGAAAGCAGCATGTGCGCGCGGAATCAGACAGCCAAACGAAAAGTTTAACATAGGGCGCCGGACCGCACGCTGGGCGCCCGATGCCGTCCAGAACCTCCTTCCAGTGCAGTCTCCGAACGCGCCGGATCGACAACGCCGGACACTCTGCGGGCTCTCGCGCAGCCGCGAAAAATCTCTCTCGCAGCCCGCAATGTCCTGGCTCGCAGTGAGAAGCAGAGGTCTCCCCGCTAGGCCTTGACCGGCCTGCACTCGCCCAAACGGGTTCTACTTTTCACTGGAGACCCGGAGTATGATGGGGATGGTTAGCCGCCAAAAGTCTGTCGCAAGCAATGCACGGAATGGCGGAACCAGCCCACTTTGGGGTTAGCGAGCACTTGTCGATGCAGGACGATCTCACTACTATCCGCGATGACATGACTGCCTTCATCGAAGGCCATGGCATGCAGCGCTTTCATGGCTACGTGAGCGAGGAAGTGCAGAGCGTGATGTGGGACCTGAACGGCAATCCCGAATCGTGGAAGGACTTTGTGGAGCTGGCCAAGAGCAGCGGCTCAACATTCCTCACCATGAACCACGCCCAGCTCGATCGTGACGACGTCGATTTTCTCGTGGACCGGCTGCGCAGCGCCCCTTATGCGAGCGAGGAAGACGTGGAAGAGGCCCGCTGGCTGCGCGCTTACGTGGGCAAGACGGGATTCGTGCAGCTCGGCTTTCCCCATCAGGGAACGCTATTCCTCTGCGAACTTTCCACCGAGTGGTACGACCGCTATCAGCGCCTGCTGGACATGGCGGAAGACTTCGGGGGAATCACTTACGAACCCGACCAGGACGACGAGCGCTGAATCGTGCGCTGGATAGACCGCCCGGCAGACCCCACCCTGGTCCAGTCTCTGGCCGCTGAAATCCCGACTTCCCCCTTGCTGGCGCGGCTGCTTGCGGCTCGGGGCATCCGCACGGCGGAGCAGGCGGCGGCCTTCCTCTCCCCTTCCCTCGACCAGCTGCACGATCCCTACAGCATGCTGGGAATGAAGACCGCGGTGGAGCGTCTGGAGGCTGCCATCGCCCGGCAGGAACCGGTCTTGATTTACGGCGACTACGATGTCGATGGCACCACCGCCATCGTGATCCTGAAAACCGCCATCGAGTTGTGCGGGGGGACAACTGAATTCCACGTTCCTCACCGCATTCGGGACGGCTACGGCATGAAGGGTGACGTCATCGAGCAAGCTGCGGCCGCCGGCATACGGCTGATCATCAGCGTCGATACCGGCATACGCGCGTTCGCAGCGGCGGAGACGGCGTCCCGGCTGGGCGTGGACCTGCTGGTGACCGACCACCACCTCCCCGACGAGGGAATGCCCAGCGCGCTTGCCGTGCTGAACCCCAACCAGGCAGGCTGCAGCTATCCCTGCAAGGCCTTGTGTGGAGCAGGAGTGGCGTTCAAATTGGCCCAGGCGGTGCTCGAGGCCAGGGGCCGGCAGCGATTACTGCCTTCCTTCATCAAGATGGTGGCGATCGCCACGATCGCCGATGCCGTGCCGCTTACGGGCGAAAACCGGGTCATCGCCAAGTTGGGACTGGAAGGACTGCGCCGTCCGGTGAATCCCGGCCTGCGCGCCATTCTGGAAGTCGCGGCGCTGGATGGATCACGCCCCGTGACCACCGGAGACATTGCCTTCCGGGTAGCCCCGCGGCTGAACGCTGCCGGGCGCATGGACATCGCGCAGACCGTGATCGAGCTGTTCACGGAGAAGGACCCGGCGCGGGCTCGCGAGATCGCCCAGAAGTTAGACACGCTCAACGCGGAGCGTCAGCAGGAGGAGCAGCGCATTCTGACGGAGGTCGAGCAGCGCCTGGAGAATGAGCCCGCGCTGCGCGAAGCCTATTGCATCGTGGTGGACGGGGATGGCTGGCACCGCGGCGTGATCGGCATCGTTGCCACTCGGGTGGTGGAGCGCTATTGCCGTCCCGCCATCGTGCTGTCGTGCGCTGGCGACGAAGCTCACGGTTCCGGGCGGTCTATCCGCCGCTTCCATCTGCTGGAGGCACTGGAGTCGTGCCGCGAGCTGTTCACCCGCTTTGGAGGCCACGCGCACGCTGTCGGGCTCGGTCTTCCCTGCGAGCGCATTCCGCAGCTACGGGCTGCACTTGATGCCCACGCCCGCACCCGCCTGGCGCCCGAGGACTTCATTCCCTGCCTCGAGGTGGACGGCGAACTGGCTGTCGACCAGCTTAGTCCCGGCTTCTACAGTGACCTGCAGAAACTGCAACCCTTCGGCATGGGCAACCCCGAACCGGTATTTGTGGGACGCGACCTGCGCATCCAACTTCCTCCGCGCATCCTGAAGGACAAGCATGTGAAATTGCGTATCGCGCGGGAGAGAGACAGCAACGGGCACGAAGACGCTCAGCATATTGGCGACGAAGGCGCCGGGGACGCCAAGTCTGCGACGAGCGATGCGGCCCCGAGGCCCTTCTCGCCCACCATCCCGGCCATCGGGTGGCGGATGGCCGAGCAACTTGCGAGTGAACCCCTGGTGGTGGGAGACCGCGTGGACCTAGCGTTTCGCCTCGGCCTCAACGACCATCCCGACTGGGGCGGGCTGGAATTGTCCATCGAAGATCTGCGCCGAACGGCGCGCGCTCCTGCTCGCGAGGAGCATGATGTGCTGTCGTCTTGAGCCAGCAAGGCACAGAGCCCTCAAGTCGGAGTTGGGAGCGCTCGGTGGTGAGGGTGATCGCATCTTCCTCGAATGGTTCCCGCTTGTTTGTGCTTGACGAGCCCCGACCAGCGCGTAAGATGAACCCCCGATTCCAGCAAGTCTCTTTGATCAAAGGAGCATACGATATATGCCAAGGCATACACGACTTTGGCTGGTGTTGTGTCTGTTGTTGACGACCGCAGGTACAGTCGCAGCGCAAACCGATGAAGGGATGGCGCCTCCCAAGGTTCTGGTGGTGGTACGCGAATTTGTCAAACCTGGCAAATCCGGCAGCCCGCACGTGAAAACCGAGAGCGCATTTGTGAACGCCTTCGCTGCTGCCAAGTGGCCAACCCACTACCTGGCGATGGATTCCCTTACCGGCGTGTCCCGCTCGCTTTTCTTTGTCGGCTACGATTCCTTTGAAGCGTGGGAGAAAGACAACCTGGGCGTCCTGAACAATCCCACGCTCTCGGCCGCGCTCGACCGTGCTGGCGTCGCCGACGGCGAACTGCTTACCTCGACCGAATCCAGCACCTTCGTTTACCGCGAGGATTACAGCCTTCGCGCCAAGGCCGACATTCCGCATATGCGCTACTTCGAGATCTCCCGCTTCCACGTGCGCCCCGGACATCAGAAGGAATGGGAGGCTCTAGTCAAGATGTACGTCAACGGCTACGAAAAGGCGGCGCCGACCGGACGTTGGGCGGTATTCGAAGACATGTACGGGCGGGACAGCGGCGGGACCTACATTGTGCTCGTGCCCATGAAAAGCGCGGCGGAAATCGATCGCAGTTTTGCGGACTCGAAGCAGTTTGCCGCCGTCATGGGCGAGGAGGGAATGAAGAAGCTGGCGGAGCTGGAAGGCGCCTGCATCGACTCGGCCGAAAGCAACCTGTTCATGTTCAACCCCAAGATGAGCTACGTGTCGGAGAAGTGGATCGCCGCCGACCCGGCGTTCTGGAAACCAAAGGCGGCGGCCGCAGCCAAGAAGCCAGAGGCCAAGCCCCAACAGTAGCGCGTGGCGGACTGAGTTTCAGCCGCTGAACCGATGTCGCTCTGAGCATGGACGCGTAAGGGACAGGCCTTCGGACCTGTCCCCTATCTGAATCGCAGGACCTTGCGTTAGCAGTTGGCAACCAGACTGTGCCAGCGTCACTCGGGTGTGGGAGGCAGGACCTATTGGGCGTTGCTCTGCCCGCGCCCTCTCAGCGGCTCCGCCAGCGCCCGCCCGCACAGGCTCTCAAGCACTCGTATAGGCGCCTCACCCGGACAAACCAGGACATCCACAGGAATGATGAATGTCTGCTCGAGCGCATGCTGGCCCGCCAGGACGGCATGTGGCACTCCATCGGTGAACACCAGCCAGGTGGACATCGGCGGAAACTCGGTGCGAACCTTTTGGCAATTCGCCTGGAAGGCCGAGTCCTCTTTCAGATAGTCGTGGAATCGCAGCATGAAGCTGTCGTAAGGGGAGCGGTCAGGCACCGGCAGGCCCGTTTGGTGCAGAACCCGCCGCAGGCGCGAGCCGAGGGAGTCTCCACGGGCCGCGAAACTCTTGAGGCCTGCCTTCTGCGCCAGGTTCGTCGCCAGCACCGGGAAGCGGTCCGTGGTCGCCCATACCCGCGACCGGCTCGCGTGAATGTTGGTGAACACCCGCAGAATGCGCCCGCCATGCGTGGGACGGCTGGGAAATGCATCCACGTGCAGCAGATCGTTGCGCTTGTGCAGCGGCAGACTGCGCCCTTCCTCTTCGATCGGGCGGAAACTAGCGTAATCCAGGAACCGGCGCTGGCTGTAGGGCCGGAGAAAATCTCCCAGAAAACTGATCACCTGCGCCGAGTAGGTACCCAGGATGCCGGCAAGGCGGGCAAATTGCGGATCGCGGGCCGGGAAGCCCCCTAGAACTCCCGAAGCCGGGCGGTAGGAGATGTTCTTGTGTACGCTGGAGAGCGTGGAACGCAGCCCCAGCAGAAACTCGCGATCTTCTGTGGGAAGGGGAAACGGCGGCTGCAGGAAGTAAAGAAT
>DATHDM010000377.1:0-7480 GCA_035319065.1 Terriglobales bacterium | reverse complement strand
CTCACGCTGTGCGCGTAGAGCTGCAAGGTCGTTTTCACATCCGAGTGGCGAAGCAGAGCCTGCACCGTCTTCGGATCGGTCTTCGAGCGCACCAGGAAAGAAGCCAGACTGTGTCGCAGGTTGTGGAATCCGAAGCGAACTGAATCGTCTTCGGTCAAAACCCCTGCGGCGATGGCTGCTGGTCGGAGATGATCGGCGACCAACATGTTGGCAACCCGCGGTTGCTTACCTTTGCACCGGAGAGACGCGAAAACCCAGTCGTTTGGTCCTGAAAAGGGCGTCGCGTTCTTCCATGCTTGCATGAACCCGGCCAGCAAGGGATGCAGTGGCACAGGTGCCTGCGAAGCTTTGCTCTTCGGTACTCCAATCGCCCCACACGTCCAAGTTCGGCGAACGTGAATCTCGGAGTGCTCGAAGCTGACATCTTGCCATTGCAGCCCTAAACATTCCGAGATGCGTAGTCCAGTGGCAGCAGCCAGTAGCGTCAGAGTCCGCTCTGGCTCTTCGAGCTTCATCAGCACATCGAAGGCTTGCTGTGGGGTGAGGATCATCGCTTCGTAGCTGCTGGTCGTCTTGCAGCGAACGAACCGCATGGGATTGGCTTCCTCAGTGCGAGGAATGAGCCCATAGCGTTGTCCATGCTTGTAGACGAGACTCATCACGCGCCGAATCTTATCCAGCGTCAGGTTTCCCAGGCCCTGTTCGCGCTTTAGACCCTTTAACCAACGCTCGATTTCGAGTGGTTCGACGCTCAATGCATTCCGCTTTCCCCACCGGTCCAAACAGCGGTTCTTCAGAATGCGCCTACAGCCTGCAATCGTGGTGTGGGACTTTGGGTCGACCGCCTCTGTCTGCTCGCCTAGCTCATGCTCCATGTAGTGCCGAGCCAGATCGGCAAAACTCACGCGCGTCCTCAAGTCCGGTTGATTGATTTGGGAATGGAGATGCTGCTCCTCTACTTGTGCCCAGGCGTCGGACTCGGTAGGGAAGTTACGCACTAGGCCAACGGCCAGCTTGTGCTCTACCCTATGTCCATCAGACTGCCGGGTCACGTAATAACGCAGCACCCAGGTTTGTCCTTTCTTTCGGGATTCAATCCGCAAGCTTCCACGTTGAAACCGCGCCATCTTAGATCGTCTCCTCTTCTGGCGCGGGAGACTGCCGTGTGTAGTTTACATTGCGCGCGCGGAGGGCATCGGCAACCTCTGAAAGCCGAAACCGCCACACCCGACGTTTACCTTGCCCGAGAGGATATGCAGGAATCTCGCCCCGGCGTGCCAGTTCGAGCACGCGACGCGGCCGCAACTGGAGAAAGCGTCCAGTTTCGACAGCATCAACAAAGGGTTCGCGGTCGGCTCCGGTTGTCATGCCCAATCAGCACTTATCAATGCTCGCGAAGAGCCCTATCCCAATCGTGGGTCACAACCAGGACTATTGCGATTACCGCTACGAGAGCTGCGATCATTCCCAATAATGTGAGTGTCATGCCGCTTTCTCCGGTTTAACCAATCCCTCGCAATTTGGGTCAGGACACCTGTAACCTTCGAATCTGCCATTCACCCAACTGGTTTTGATCAGCTCTGTTGTCAGCCAAAACTTCTTTTTGCATCGCGGGCACTCTAATTCATAGCGTTGCTGCAGATCTGCCAGCCGCTTCCAGATATCGTTGCGATCAGCATCTGCAACCAACTGTTCGAACCGCCGAATTCCATCTTCGACTCTTACGAACATCTGCAGGCCACAGGGATTGCAAATTAGGTAGGGCTTGCCTTTCTTCGTGATCCGCACGTCACGTGCTTGGCCGCAAACACAACAGGGAAAGAGTCTCGGTTCTCGTTTCACCAATAGAGGTTTCATTTGCGCTCCTTAGGGTGGTCCTGCTGATGGGAGATCGATATCCCGGATTGTTGCAGCTCGGCTAGCAGCTTGTCTGTCGTGCTCACCCATTGATACGCCTTCCCCCCTTGCTTTCCGGGAACAACCTTTACCTCTCCGCTTTGTACCAATCGCTTGAGTACGGTGTGAATCACCGCCAAGGGGTTCGAGTACCGGGAAACGTCAATCTTTCTGGCTTCCATACTTTCCTTGAGTTCTTGGGCAGTCATGGGGAGCGAGCTCTCTTTCAACAAGACGCGTGCGGACTCTGTAATGCCTTTATTCAGGCTTTGCTTAACAACTCGCTCGACGCGGTTTTCAAAGTGTTTCCGGTCCCGCACGGCGCAAACCTCTTCCAAATGGTTGATGAGGGCTCGCAGGCGGGCCACTTTTTGGTCGATCTTCTGCCGTCTCACCAAGCAGCGGGCGAGGTCTTGATTGGCCTGGAAGAGAGCACGACGATAGTCCTTAATAGTAGACACACACATATTATACATAATATGTGTAAATAGGAATAGGGCACAGAATGAATATGTCGAGAATCCGGAAAGCCAGGCCCGGAGGGGGACTGTTCACGTTACATACATACGTAACGTTATGCCGCGCGGGCGTCCTCTCGAAGAACCGGGGACGCGGCTGTTTCTTAGCCCTTGCCTAAGTGGCGAAGGTATTCCAACCGCGCTTGTCCGCGAGCGGTCAGACGATAAGCCAGGTTGCCTCTTCTGTAGTTCGGGTGTCGTTCGAGCAATCCCTGGACTCGCAGGCGTCCGAGATAACTGTAGAAAGAGCGGCGGTTGGGTATGGGTCGAAGCTGGCGGAGAACGTCGTCCGGTCTTAAAAACTTACCGCTCTTCGAGAAAATGGCCAAGACCTGGGATTTGGTCATGACGATCCTGCTGGATACATGAATGGAGCACCGGTACTTTCAGGTCGCACATGCTAGTGTATGATAACTAAAATTCGATTCTTAAAAGAAAGAGAAAAAGACCTATTTCCATTCCTTTCTTCTTTTATATTTTTTGTTCTTGTTGTTTTGTGGGCTCTTAAACAGAAACCTTATCTCTACATTTTCACGCACATTTCCGTGAGGCGTTTTGTGAGCGACTCGGATTAATAAGGGTAGGCTCTGCCGAGTTCCCCTGCTGTGCAAAATCCAATCGTTTTGGCACGCTCAGCAAGAGAGAATCATGTGGCCGCTGAGTTGAACGACCCCTATATGGTCTCTTCTGGGCCAAGAACTGAGGCGCAGCCTTCTCGCCAAGAATCGGCTGCGCCTGTGGACGTACTTCTTTCTTACTCCTCGAGCGGGCAGCTCGGATCGTGACCGCAGGGCACCAGTCTGCCGGTTAGCTTGACCCAGACATCAGAAGGACCGGCCAGCGAGCTCAGAAATACCCCGATCTGCACATACGACCTTGGATCCGCGTATAACTTCGCAACCTCGCTCGCAACCAACTCGTCGTAACCGCCAATATTTGCTTGGAACGTCACCAGAAGGTTGTGTTGTACAGTCGTGCCCCCGGCCGTCGGCGTGACAAAAATGATGGGGCGTTGACCTGCTGGCAGCCCGGCCTGGGCGGAGATGTTTTCGATTATCAACCGCTTCCCAGCAGGAATCTGAGTGGAGGAGGCGAACCCTTGACCAGCCCCTGCTGCAATCGCGACATGGATCTCCTGCTGGAAGGGTGTTGCATCGTGGCCTGAATTATTGGAGTCTGAACGGGCAGGAAGCGTAATCAGCACTACTGTTAAAGTGGCAACCACAATTGTTCCCAACGCAATCTGTCGATAGCTTTTCATCTGACCATCTCCTTTCGCGAATTTTGCACTCGGGAATTGGGTGCGGAACCTTTGCTCGGGGTGAACAATCCGCCGTACGGGAAAGCCAAAAAAACCTCCCCGCGACCATTAATGAATTGGAAAGAGCGCCCTTAACAGAGGAGAGTGCAAGACAGCAATAGCAGCGAATACAAATTCGGCGCAATCGCAGGACTTGTGAGCCGACCTCCTGATTCTCGGAACAGTTGCGGCACCTTGGTTTGCAAATGCGGCGTGATCGCGGAAAGCGAGGATGTAGAAAACAATCTCAATTTGGCGACGAGCGGCGCGCTGCGTCCGTAGAAGGTGGAATCCGGTAGGTCTACTTGGGCCAACGCGGGGATGAGTGCGAGCAAGAATAGTTCGAAAATCAGTAGGGCCCAACGCCACCGATTCATACGCGCTCCTCGGGACAGTTGGAGCGGAGAAACTAGCTTTAACCACACCAGGGTGTCAATAGCGTTTGCGCAGTTTACTTGGGTGCGTGGGAGAAGTACGACGCGCGTTGCAAGGGCTGCCAATAATGAAAAATATTGCGATCTATGTAGGCAAGACCTTTCAATCCTCCAAGCGGCGGCCATGGCCGCCGCTCTCGTCGCGAACGCAGCTAGAACCTCAGGCGAACGCCCAACTGCACTTGCCGAGGCGAGTAGGCGAAGTTGCTGTTCGCGTTGGTAAAGGCGCCAAACAGCGCGCTGCAAGGATTGGCCGAGCCGCAGTAGGTCATGGTGCCGCCGGCCGCTACTGAGCCTCCCAGCAGGTAGCCGGTCGTGGCTATGCCGGTGTAGTTCACGTGGTTAAAGAGGTTGAAGCCGTCGCCGGAGAACTCCGCGCTGTAACGGTCCTTGAAAGTGAACGTCTTCGACACTCTCAGATCCATGACCGCCGTATTGGGTCCGCGGAAAGTGTTGCGGCCAACAGCGGGCACGAAGTTAAAACCGCTGAAATTTCCCTGCGCCGAAGTGTAGCCAGTGCCCGTGCCGCTGCCCGTCAGGCCGCCCTGCACGGTACCCGAGGGGCTGCCGCTGGTCTGCAGAGAATACGCCAGCCCGTTCTGCCACTGGAAAATGGGAGCGATCTGCCAGCCATTGGCCAGCAGACCCAACGCTCCCTCCTTGTGCCACGGCGACTGCGCTACCGCGTTGAAGACGAAGCGCAGCGGAATATCGTACTGCGACCTTCCATAGGAGGTCTTGATGCTCCCAGTGGTGGGGTACAGGAAGTCGTTGACATCCGTAAAGGTCTGCTGATTCTGCGCATAATCGAAGGCCCGCGCCCAGGTCACGTTACTCGCAAATTGAACATACCGCGTCATCCGGCGGTTAACCTGGAAGATCATGGCGTTGTAGTTCGAGTTCACGCCACTGAAGATGTCGGTTACCGCCCCGTAGTTCGCGTTCAACCGGCTGGTATAGACCGGCAGCGTATAGGTTCCCGAGAGTGGCCCCTCATGGTTGGCGTCAACGATCGTATAGGTGATGTTGCTTGTCGGCGGCGCCAGATTGACATCCAGGAAACTGGGGAGATGGCGGCCGAAGCTGCCCAGGTACGCCAGCGACACCACCGTTCCCCATCCCAGCTCGTGCTCGAAGGAAACATCGACCTGGCCTATCTGCGGAAGCTGGAAGTTGGAATCGAAATAGTTCAGGCTCGGCTTCACCCCCGGGCACGACGGAGCCGCCGGAAGGATCTGCGGGAACTTCGGCAGGCACGGTGCGCTGGCTGCGCTGCTGGTGCTCAGATTGTAGTTCAGCTGGCCGGCAGGCAAACCCGTCGCGATCAGCCCGTTGTAGATCGTGGAGTTGATCACCCGCCCGTAGTAAACGCCAAAACCGCCGCGCAGCGAAGTCTTGCCGTCGCCCCACACATCCCAGGCAAAGCCGACCCGCGGACCGAAGTTGTTCTTGTCGCTCGGGAACTTTCCGGTCTGCGGAAACGCCGGATTGATCAGGTTGCTGAACGGATCGGGCAGCTTTTCGTACTCATAGCGCAAACCCAGCGATATGGTAAGCCGCGGCATCATCTTCCAGTCATCCTGGACGAAGAACGCCAAATCGTTGGTTGAGAAGCTGACCCCCAGCGGTCCAAACGCCTGCTGGTAGCTCGAGTAACACGGGGTTGTGTGAGCCGCACCGCAGGAGTTGGGTTTGTACAGGTCGGACAGATAGTTCACGATTGTCGAGTAGCTGAAGCTGCCGAACTGGAAGCGGAGATTCTGAGTATCGTCGTGAACGTGACTGAAGTCCCCGCCAAACTTGAAGAAGTGCTTGCCGTGCACCCAGGACACCGTGTCGGCGACCTGGTGGCGATACTCATCCGGATACTTCGGCCGGGTCAGGAAGGTGGGAACGCCCATGTCGAACCCATTGGTGATAAACACGTCCGGAGGCAAGCCCAGCGGGTTCGTGTAGCCCGGGAAATTCGGCGAGGTGACAAAGTTGGCCTGTTCGAAGGGCGTCGGCGCCTGCGGGTTCTCGAACTCGTAGTCCCGGCCGTACTGATAGCGCAGCTGGTTGGCCACCGTGTTGGTTAAGGTGCTGTCCAGGCGGGCCACGCCCCATGTGGTCTTCACATAGTCGTTGCCAAAACTGGCGATGCCGAAAGTGTTCGTGGCCTGCGTCTGGATGCCTGCCGGCGACGCCCAGCGCATGCGATTCACTTCCAGCGAGAGGCGGTGCTTGTTGGTGATCTGCCAGTCCAGTTTGGGAAACCATATGAACTGTTCGCCCTCGCGGGGCAGGGCGCCGTTCTCGCTGAGCAGTCCCGTCAGGCCCGTGTTGTAACACGCCGCCGCCGAACCCCCACAGTTGGCTACCGAACTACCCAGGTTCGCGCCTAGCGTGGCGAGGGTGGCAGCGGAAGGAGTTGCGTAAAACCTCGTAGGCGAACTCGCTACTGAGGTGCCAGGAAAGTTGCGCTTGTACCAGTCGAACGCCAGGAAGAAAAAGAGCTTGTCCTTCATGATCGGACCGCCAACCGCAAAACCCGCCATCTTGCGCCAATCCTTCGGCTTGTATGGGTTGGTAGCGAAGACTCCCGGAGCTGTCTGGGTAGTCAGCACGGTAAAGGGATTCGTCGCTCCCCAGTCGTTGTCGCGATCGTAGAAGTACATCTCGCCGTGCAGGCTGTTGGTCCCACTCTTGGTGACGGTGTTGATGACGCCTCCCGCCGACCGGCCATACTCGGACGAGTAGTTGGAGGTGTTCACCTGGAATTCCTGGACCGCCGCCTTGGCGGTGGAATAGCCGGCGCGCGTGCGGCCGCGCTCCTCGGAGAAGAAGGCCTGGTTGTTGTCGGCGCCGTCCACCGTGTTGTTGTTGAGCAGCACGCTCATGCCCCGGAAGCTGACCAGCCCAAACCCATCGCCGTTGTTCACCACCGTGGGGGTCAGCAGTACGAAGTTCGACCAGCGGCCGCCGTTAATGGGGAGGTTGGCGATGGCGACATCGTTCAGGATCGAAGCATAGTCGGCCGAAGTGGTGTTGATCTGCGGCGCTTCTGCGCTGACGGCCACCGTCTCAGCGGCGCTGCCTACGCTGAGTTGGGGCGATAAGTCGGTTACCGTGCCCACGTTGACGATGACTTGCGTAGCCTTGTAAGGAGCAAACCCGGTGGCGCTGACGCTGACCGTATACACCGAGGGCTCGAGGCTGCCGACGCGGTAGCTGCCCGCGGCATTACTCGTGGTGGTCTGCTCGGCATTGGTGGCGTTGTTATGCACCACCACGGTGGCATCAGGCACGACCGCCCCGGTCGTATCCGAGACCGTACCGCTGATCGCGCCTTC
>DATHDM010000376.1:0-18135 GCA_035319065.1 Terriglobales bacterium | reverse complement strand
GCACGCGGCGCTGGCGCTGATCTTCACCCTGCTCTCGCTGGCGGGACTCTACCTGATGCTGTATGCGCCGTTTGTCGCCGGCGTGCAGGTGATTCTGTATGCCGGGGGCATCATGGTGCTGTTTCTGTTCGTGATCATGCTGGTGAACATCGATCGCAACGTGCGGGAGGAGCAATTCAACCAGCAGTGGCCGATCGGCATTCTGGCCAGCCTGGTGCTGGGCGGGATCATCACGGTTGTGTACTGGAAGGGGAGCAGCATCTTCCCGCAAACCGCGATTTCGCTGCCGGAGGCAAGCAACACGCAGCAGGTGGGGCTGGCGCTGTACCAGACATACCTGCTGCCGTTCGAGATAGCGTCGCTGCTGTTGCTGGTGGCGATTGTGGGCGCGGTGGTGATGGCGAAGAAGAGGATCTGAGTAAGCGGGAAGCAGGAGCTTAGAGCCGGCGTATGGGACCGATTACGACTCTCGATTATCTGGTGGTAGCGGCGGCACTGTTTGCCATCGGCACCATCGGCGTGGTCACGCGGCGCAACGTGGTGATCATTCTGATGTCGATCGAGCTGATCCTGAATGCCGTGAACCTGAACCTGGTAGCGTTTTCGCGGTTGTGGAACCTGCAAGGGCAGGTGTTCTCGATTTTTGTGATCACCGACGCCGCGGCCGAAGCTGCCGTGGGGCTGGGAATCCTGATCGCTTTCTTCCGCAACAAGGAAACGATCAACGTGGATGAAGTGGATTTGCTGAAGTGGTAAGGAAGCAATCAGCGATCGGTACGCAGCGGTCGGGGCGGTGAGGGGCCGGCGGTTAGCGGCCGCGAGCCAGGGATGCGTGCATCGCCGATTGCGCTGAAAGCTGATTGCTGAGCACCGAGCGCCAAGGACTGAGTGCTGATTCATGTTCTTTCTCGAACACATCTGGGTGATTCCGCTGCTGCCGGTGGCCAGCGCGGCGGTGATGCTGTTCTTCGGCCGTAAGCTTCCCAAGTCGTCGGTGACGGCATTCTGCGTGGGCTCGGTGGTGATTGCGTTCCTGTGGTCGTGCCTGGCGGTGTGGCAATACACCGGCTACGCGGAGGTCCATCACCACGCGCCCTATCAGAAGGTGCTGTACACCTGGCTGGGCAGCGACAGCGGCATGTTCAAGCTGCCGGTGCGCAACGGCTTTGCCGACTTCAAGGCGGAAGCAGGGTTTCTGCTCGATCCGCTAAGCGCCATCTGGCTGCTGTTCGTGACCGGCGTGGGCATGCTGATCCACATCTACTCGATCGGCTACATGGGTCATGAAGGCGGGTACTACCGGTTTTTCGGATACCTGAACCTGTTCATGTTTTCCATGCTGACGCTGGTTCTGGGCAACAACTACGCTCTGTTGTTTGTGGGGTGGGAGGGCGTGGGGCTGTGCTCCTACCTGCTGATCGGATTTTATTTTCACCGGCATTCGGCTTCGACGGCAGCCAACAAGGCGTTCATCGTGAACCGGGTGGGAGACGCATCGTTCCTGCTGGGCATGTTCACGATGTTCTGGTACTTCGGAACGTACCGCTTCACGGAGGTGAATGCGATCGCGCGCAGCGGGGTGTTCCAGACCGGGGATCCGTGGATTGTGGCCATGACCCTGCTGCTGTTCGGTGGAGCCTGCGGCAAGTCGGCGCAGATACCCCTGTATGTCTGGCTGCCCGATGCCATGGAAGGTCCGACGCCGGTTTCGGCGCTGATCCACGCTGCCACCATGGTGACGGCCGGGGTTTACATGGTGGCGCGTTCGAACGCGCTGTTCACGCTGGCGCCGCAATCGATGAAGGTGGTGGCCATCGTGGGAGCGCTGACGGCGATCTTTGCGGCGTCCATTGGGCTGGTGCAGAACGACATCAAGCGGGTGCTGGCGTATTCCACGGTTTCGCAGCTGGGCTACATGTTCCTGGCGCTGGGGGTAGGGGCGTTTGCCGCGGGCGTGTTCCACGTATTCACGCACGCATTCTTCAAGGCGCTGCTGTTTTTGGGCGCAGGCTCGGTGATCCATGCGCTGAGCGGCGAGCAGGACCTGCGCAACATGGGAGCGCTGCGAGCCAAGATCCCCCGCACCTGGGGGACGATGCTGATCGCGACGCTAGCCATCGCCGGCATTTTCCCCTTCGCCGGGTTTTTCTCGAAGGACGAGATTCTGTGGCAGACCTGGTCGCGCGAGGCGGGCGCGTATCGCTGGCTGTGGGGGATCGGCTATATCACGGCCATCATGACGGCCTTCTACATGTTCCGGCTGGTATACCTGACGTTCTATGGCAAGCCGCGCATGAGCCACGAAGTGGAGCATCACATCCACGAGTCTCCGCCGACCATGACCGTGCCACTGATCATTCTGGCGGTGTGCTCGATTGTTGCGGGATTCCTGGGATTCCCCCGCAGCCTGGCAGCGGCGGTGGGAATTCACGCCGAGACGAATCGTTTCGAAAAATTTCTCGATCCGGTGTTCGCACCGGAGGCAGCGCAGTTCCGGGCGGAGGGCGAGGCCGGCCAGCTGGCGGCCGGCGAGAAGGAAGCGGAACACACCAGCCCAGGGGAGTACTTGTTGATGTTTCTCTCGCTGGCCGCGGCGGGGGCGGGCTGGTATCTGGCGTATCGCGCCTACGACAAAGCGGAGAAGGGCTACGTGGAGCCGATCAAGGGTGCGGCGCCGGCGGTCTATGACACACTGCTGAACAAGTATTACGTGGATGAGGCCTACGACTATCTATTCACCGGGCGCCGTCCAATTGCCGACGAGGTACGGCTGGGGGCGATGGGGCTGGGCATAGCCTCGTGGAAGTTCGATGCCGACGTCATCGATGGGACGGTGAACGGGGCAGGCTGGATCACGCGGCTGGCCGCCAACTTCTCCAAGTGGTGGGACACGTGGATCATCGATGGCTTGCTGGTGAACGGATCGGCGAATCTGACGCGGGCACTGGCGATTCCCGTGCGACTTCTGCAGTGGGGGCTGGTGCAATGGTATGCGCTGGTGATGGTCCTGGGCCTGGTGGGCTTTATCTGGTACTACGCCCTGCGCTGAAGTGCGGCGGCGGTAAGGAAGGCAGTCGGGCAGAAAGCATCTAGCGGGCAACTGACATGTATAACCACATTCTCTCCATTATCTTATTCACGCCGCTGGTGGGCGCCTTTGTCGTGCTATTTCTTCCCAAGGAGAACAAGGACGTCATCCGCTGGGTGGCGAACCTGTTCGCGCTGGCCGGCTTTCTGATCTCGCTTCCGCTGGTCCCGTGGTTCTGGGTGCAGCGCTTCGAGCCCGGGTGGAAGTTCGTGGAAGGGGCCAGGAACAACTGGATTCCCTCGATCGGCGCGGGCTACGTGCTGGGCATCGACGGCATTTCGTTTCTGCTGATCATGCTCACCACGCTGCTGGGCTGGGTCTCGATCCTTTCGTCGTGGACGGCGATAGAAGATCGGGTGAAGGAATACTACGCCTGGTTCCTGGTGCTGCAGACCGGCATGCTGGGCGTTTTCATGGCGCTGGACTTCTTCCTGTTCTTTGTATTCTGGGAAGCCATGCTGGTGCCGATGTATCTGCTGATTGGAATCTGGGGCGGCCCGCGCAAGCTCTATGCAGCCATCAAGTTCTTCCTGTACACGCTGCTGGGCTCGGTGCTGATGCTGCTGGCGATCCTGTTCCTCTACTTCCACCACCACACGGTAACCGGGACTTACACGTTCTACATTCCGGATCTCTACATCACGGCGCCGCAGATCGACTTCAAGTACGCCATCTGGCTGTTTGTGGCGTTCTTTATCGGCTTTGCCATCAAGGTGCCGATGTTCCCCTTCCACACCTGGCTGCCGGATGCGCACGTGGAAGCGCCGACGGCGGGATCGGTGATTCTGGCGGGGGTGCTGCTGAAGATGGGGACTTACGGCTTCATCCGCTTTTCGCTGCCGTTCTTCCCGCAGGTGGTGATGGAGCCTAGAGTGCGCGGGTGGCTGATCGGGCTCTCCCTTGTGGGGATCGTGTATGGGGCGCTGGTTTCCCTGATGCAGAAGGACATGAAGAAGCTGGTGGCGTATTCGTCGGTGAGCCACCTGGGTTTCTGCACGCTGGGGATTTTTGCGCTGAACCAGGCGGGGCTCAGCGGGTCAGTGCTGCAGCAGATCAACCACGGGATTTCTACGGGGGCGCTGTTCCTGATCGTGGGCGTGCTCTACGAGCGGCGGCACACGCGGGAGATCTCCGAGTATGGCGGCATCTCCAACGTGATGCCGGTGTATGCCACGATCACCATGATCATGTTTCTGTCGTCGATGGGGCTGCCGCTGCTCAACGGATTCATTGGCGAATTCACCATCCTGCAGGGAGCGTTCCTGGAGAGCAAGAAGTGGGCGGCGTGGGCGGTTCCGGGAGTGGTGCTGGCGGCGGCCTACCTGCTGTGGCTCTACCAGCGCGTTTTCTTCGGCAAGGTGAACAACCCCAAGAACGAGCATCTGAAGGATCTGACGCCGCGCGAGGTTCTGTGTTTTGCGCCGCTGCTGGTGGCCGCCTTCTGGATCGGGCTTTACCCCAAGCCGTTCTTCCAGATTCTGGACAAGCCGGTGAGCGGCCTGGTAACGACGGTTCGACCGGAACAGCGACGGGGGGTGATGGCAGGCAACCAGGGAACTGCACCCGCCTCCAGCGGTGAAGGCCAGCGGCTATCCGGCGCGCAGGCGACACCGGTGGCCGCGGCGCGGGTTTCGCCCTCACCCGGGGAGGGGACGCGCCGATGAGCGGCTCGATGCAGCAGTTCTTCACCAGCGCCGACTACCTGCTATCGCTGCCGATGATCATGCTGTCGCTGTTTGCGCTGGGAATTCTGCTGATCGATCTGATGCTGCCGGCGGAATGGAAGCGGGCGAATGCCTGGACGGCGCTGGCGGGCATCGTGTTCTCGAGCGCGGCGGTGTGGAAGATCCAGACCGCGTACCGGATGGCGGATTCGCGGGGGCAGGCGGCGGCCGCCTTCCTGGGCTTCGGCGATTCGCTGATAGTGGATCGCTTTGCGGTGTACTTCTTCTATTTGTTTCTGTCGGGTGCAGCGGTGGCCATCCTGATGTCGGTGCGCTACCTGGAGATCGAGCGCGAGCACCACGGGGAATTCTATGCGCTGATCCTGTTCTCGGTGGTGGGAATGATGTGCATGGCCGCGGGATACGACGTGGTGCTGATCTTCATCGGCCTGGAGCTGATGGCCATTTCGACCTACGTGCTGGTGGGCTTTCTGCGCCGCGATCAGCGCTCCAATGAGGCGGCGCTCAAGTACCTGCTGCTGGGGGCATTTTCCTCCGGCATCTTCGCTTACGGGCTTTCGCTGTTTTACGGCCTGGCGGGCAGCACGAACGTGAGGACGATTGCACTGAAGCTGGAAGAGCACGTGCGCAGCAACCCGCATGATCCGGTGGCCATCCTGGCGCTGCTGACCACCGCCACTGGCCTGCTGTTCAAGATTGCCGCGGTGCCATTCCATCAGTGGGCGCCGGATGCGTATGAAGGCGCGCCCACCAGCGTCACCGGCTTCATGTCGGTGGCGGTGAAGGCGGCGGCGTGGGCAATGCTGCTGCGCATTTTCCTGTACATGATTTATCCCATGCGCCCGACCTACGTGCCGCTGCTGGTATTTGTGGCCATTGCCACGATGACGGGCGGCAACCTGGCGGCGCTGGCGCAGACCAACCTGAAGCGCCTGCTGGCGTACTCCTCGATTGCGCACGTGGGTTACATGCTGCTGGGGTTGATCGCGGGGACGGCGAGCACGGCCAGCACTACGGGGATCAAGGGAATTCTGGTTTACCTGCTGGTGTACACCTTCATGAACCTGGGGGCGTTTGCGGTGATCACCTCGCTGCGGCGCCGCGACGTGATCGGAGACGAGATCGATGACATCGCCGGGCTGATGTCGCGCGCACCCACGGAAGCCATCCTCATGCTGTTCTTCCTGCTCTCGCTGGCGGGAATCCCGCCCATGGCCGGCTTCTGGGGCAAGTACTTCATCTTCCTGTCGCTGATCGAGTCGGGACACTACCTGCTGGCGGCATTGGCGGTGCTCTACGCGGTGGTGGGGTTGTACTACTACATGCGCATCGCCAGCGCGATGTTGATGCGCCCGGCGACCGACACCGAGCCGGTGTCGATGAGCCCGGGGCTGCGCCTGGCCTTGCTGATCACCGGCGCGGGCACGGTGTTCATCGGCATCTTCCCGGACTTCTTCCTGCGCGCCGCGAATTGGTCGTTGAATGCGCCGCAAGCCAACGCGATTGCCGCCCTGTTCCGGTGAGCCGGATGGGGCGCCGCGCGAGGCAGGCATTTTCTGCTAACCTCTTGCCATGCCCAAACCGCAAGGCCAGCCGAAAGAACGGAACTTTATTGTCCAGGTGGCGCGGTACTCCGAGATCGGTTTCATCATTCCGGCGGCGGTGATTCTGGGACTGCTCTTGGGGAAGCTGCTGGACTGGTGGCTGCACACGCACTGGCTGATGATCGCGGGGGTCATTTTCGGAGCGATAGTCGGCTTCGTGCAGTTGATCCGCATGGTGACCGCGGCTTCACAGGATGAGCGGTGACGGGAGCTCGCGAGCCCTCGAACCTGGTCGAGGATGCGGCGGAGCGCTTCTATGCGGGGGCGGCGGATCGCATCCTGCGCCTGATCCTGGTGGTGGGAGTGGCGCTGATCGTGCCCTGCTGGCTGCGCTTCGGGAATGCCGCAGCCCTGGGGTTCATGCTGGGCATTGCGCTCTCCTGGCTGAATTTTCACTGGCTCAGCCAAGCCATTCGCGGGCTGGCCGACCGGGTGGTGAACGCCCACAGCCGCGAACGTGGCGGCAGGATTGTGCTGCGCTTTTTGCTGCGCTACTTTTTGATTGGGGTGGCGGCGTATGTTATCTTCCTGGGTTGGTCTTCAGCCCTCTATGGACTCCTGGCGGGACTGTGCCTGCCGGTGGCGGCCATGATGCTGGAAGCGGGATACGAGGCTTACGTGGCGCTGCATCGCGGGCTCTAGTCGCAACACAATTTTCTCCGGACATCTGAATGCACGCGGAACTGCCGATTACCCTACTACTCAACCGGCTGCTGGCGGGTCCGGTCACCGCCCTGCTGCATGCGCTGGGGATTCAGGTGCACGATTCCGCGAAGCCCATTCCCGACATTGTGGCAGTGCAGATTCTGGTTGTGACCCTGCTGATCCTGTTCTTCATCCTGGTGCGGAGCCGGCTCTCGGTGGATCAGCCGGGCCCTTTGCAGCACGTGATGGAGGGCATCCACGGATTCGTGAGCGGGCAGGCGAACGAGATCATCGGCCATGGGGCGGAGCAGTACACGCCCTACCTGATGGCGCTGGGGATGTACATTCTGAGCTGTAATCTGATTGGTTTGATTCCCAGCCTGGAGTCGCCGACGGCGTTTCCTTCGGTGCCGCTGGGGTGCGCGCTGGTGACGTGGTTCTACTACAACATCCAGGGAATCCGCGCCAACGGGCTGGGCTACTTCAAGCACTTTGCGGGACCGGTATGGTGGCTGGCGCCGCTGATGGTCCCGATCGAGGTGTTCAGCCACCTGGCGCGCATCATGTCGCTCACCATCCGTCTTTTTGCCAACATGTTCGCCGGCGACATGGTGACGCTGGTTTTCTTTTCGCTGGTGCCCCTGGGTGTACCGCTTCTCTTCATGGCCCTGCACCTCGGCGTCTCACTCATTCAGACCTACATATTCGTGCTGCTGGCGACGGTGTACCTGGCCGAGGCCACGGCCCACGAGCATTAGAGAGTTGTGGGCGGACATCAATGGGCATCAACCGGGCCTTGAGGTGTGGTAAGCAATTTATAGCGGATAAAGGACTTATGCGTGTGTCAGCGTGAGGGCGTCTGTATGAGGATGACGTCAACCACCCACTGACCACAATTCATGAGGAGAAACAGGATATGCGAAAGCTGATTACGTTGTTCACTACTGTGGCGGCGATGCTGTTGGTGACCGCCCCGGCGTATGCGCAGGGCGGAGAGGCAGCGGCCGCTCCGAACTGGGTGGCCATCACCTCAGGATTTGCAATGGCGCTGGCGGTAGCGCTGGCGGCACTGGGGCAGTCGCGAGTGGCCTCGTCGGCCTGTGAAGGCATGGCGCGCAATCCATCCGCCCGTCCAGGAATCCAGCTGGCGCTGATTCTCGGGCTGGCGTTCATCGAGTCGTTGGTGCTGTTTACCCTGGTGATCATCTTTGTGAAGGTGGTGCGGTAGAGCGTTAAGGGTTAGAGGTTCGAAGTTAGAAGTGCGAAAGTGATGAGCCCCATCTCCGCGCGGCGGAGGTGGGTTTTTTTTCTGGGCAGGCATGGGTATTCTTCCCACCGCATACAATAGCGGTTCGTGGCCGCCGCACTGGAGTATCAGGGGATCACCAAGGAATACCGCTCCTGGATGGGGCGGAGGGTACTTGCGCTCGATGCTTGCTCTTTGACGGTGGAGAAGGGCGAGATCCTTGGCTTCCTTGGTCCCAACGGCGCGGGAAAAACCACCGCCATTCACCTCGCCATGGGCTTCATGCGGCCGACGCGAGGCAGCGGACGCCTTCTGGGCCAACCATTCGGTGATGCTCCGACGCGCCGGAGGGTGGGTTTTCTTGCCGAAAACATCGCTTTCTATCACCGTTCCGCGCGCGATCTGCTGCGCTTCTATGGCGGGCTGAATGGCCTGCGTGATGCGGAACTGGCGGTGCGGGTGAAAGAGATGCTGGAGCTCGCGCAGCTCAGCGATGTGGCTGGGCGCAACGCCGGCAAGCTCTCCCGCGGCATGCTGCAGCGACTGGGACTGGCGCAGGCGCTGATCAGCGATCCTGAACTGCTGGTGCTGGACGAGCCAACGTCGGCGCTGGATCCGGCGGGGCGGGTAGCGGTGCGCGATCTGCTGCTGGGGGAGAAGGAGCGCGGCAGGACCGTGTTTCTCAGTTCACATCTGCTTTCGGAAATCGAGCTGATTTGCGATCGGGTGGCCATCGTCAACCGCGGGCGCCTGGTGCGGCTGGGCAGGACTGCGGAGCTGGTGGAATGCTGCGACGAGTTCGAGGTTACAGCGCATGGTGTGGCGGCCAGTACGGTGGCGGGTGCGACGACGAGTGACGGCAGAGTGGTATTCAGAGTTCGGCGGGAGCAGCAGCGAGCAGCGCTGGAGAGGGTGTGGAGCCTGGGCGGAGAGATTCTTGGGGTGAATCCGCGCAGACGGACTCTGGAGGAGATTTTTCTCGAGCTGACGGAGAAGCGGCCGGGTGGAGCCGACCGCAATTCCTCGAGGGAGAAGGACGCTTGAGAATCGCGGGACTGCTGGCTTGGAGTTTTGTGCGCCAGAACCGGTGGCCGACGCTGGCGCTGCTGGCGTGGGTACTGGTGAGCGCCGGTCTGGCCAGGCAGGAGGTCTCGCAGTCGGCGGAAGAGGCGCTGTATCTGTACAAGCTGGCACTGGTGTACGTGATCGGGTTCACGGCGTTTCTGGCCGCATCGGTCATTGCGAGCGAGAGGAACTCGCGGCGGATTCTGGGAGTGCTATCGAAGGGCATCACACGGAAGCAATATCTAATGGGAATTGTCCTGGCCTGTGGCGGCATCCCGGTGATTTGCTGCCTGGCAATGGTAGTGACGGGCGCCTGGCTATTCGGCGGCGCGGCCGTGGGACCGCTGCTGGCACTGATGGCCGCGGTCCTCGCCGCTTCGCTGATGACAGGAACGGCCTCGCTGTTGTTTTCCACCTTTCTGAATCCGATCCTGGCGGTGGCTGCCGCGAGCGGGTTGCTTGCAGCCGCGGGCATGGCGCGTGTCCGGTTTCCGTTGCAGGAATTGCTGCTGCCGGTGTCGCCGCTGGCGTCTTCCATCCTGGAGTTTTCGCTGAGCGGCGGCTGGAACGCGTCATGGATGGCAGTGCTGGGAGCGATTGCGGAGGCAGCCCTGCTGTGGTTGGCGGCTTGCTGGATCTTCCAGCGGCGGGACATTGCGCTAGCGGTGGACTAGGTTCGACACTGTGGTCAAGGAACGGAGGGCTCGACCGGGCGCGATGCTTACTTCACCAACTCCTGCGCGGATTGCAGGGCAAGCTGCAGGACGCGGTTGGGAAAGATGCCGAGGTAGATGGTGGCCAGCAGGCAGGCGACCAGCGAGACGATCAGGGCCGGGGCCATGGGGGTGCAGGGGACGTCGCCTTTGGGTTCGCGCATATACATCACCACGATCACGCGCAAGTAGTAGTAGGAGGCGATGGCGCTGTTGATGACGCCGATGATGGTGAGCCCGACCAGGTGGGACTGCATGGCCGCCTGGAAGATGTAGAACTTGGCAAGAAATCCGCCGGTGATGGGAATGCCGATCAAAGAGAGCAGGAAGACGGTGAGCATGGCGGCCAGGGCAGGGGCGCGACGGCCGAGGCCGGAGTAGTCGTCGATGGTGACATAGCGCTCGCCGAGGTTGGCAAAATGACTCACGACCACAAACGCACCGACATTCATGGCGGCGTAGGCGGCAGAGTAGAAGATGGCGGCGGAGATGCCGATGTCCCTGGCCGCAGCGAAGGCAACCAGGAGATAGCCGGCGTGGGCGATGGAGGAGTAGGCGAGCATGCGCTTCACGTTGGTCTGGACCAGGGCTCCCAGGTTGCCAATGGTCATGGAGAGCGCCGCCGAGGCCCAGATGAGCCAGAACCAGCCGGGCGCGGATGAGCCGAACAAAACGCGCAGGAGAACGGCAAACGCCGCCGCTTTCGGTCCGGTGGACATCAACGCGACAACTGGAGCGGGGGCGCCTTCGTAAACATCCGGCGTCCAGATGTGAAACGGGGCGGAGGCGACTTTGAAGCCCAGGCCGACGAACATCATCGCCATGCCGGCGTAGGCCAGGGTGGAGGGGCCGCTGCGCAGGGTGTTGGCGATCACGTACACGCTGGTAGAACCGGTCGCGCCGAACATGAGGGCAACGCCATAGAGGAAGAAGGCGGTGGCGAACGAGCCCAGGAGGAAATACTTCAGCGAGGACTCAGCGCTGATGGCCACCCGGCGGCGGAAACCGGCCAGGATGTAGGTGGCGATGGAGGAAATCTCCAGCGCGATGAAAATCAGGACCAGCTCGACCGCCGAGGACATGAGCATCATGCCGACCGTGGCCAGCAGGATCAGGCCGTAGTACTCGCCGGCGCGGATCTGCTGCACCCGCATGTACTCGAAGGAGGCAAGGATAACGACGATGGCAATGATGCCGATCAGCACATGGAAGAAGACGCTGAAGGTATCGATACGAATCATGCCGGAAAAGGCAGGTCCGGGATAGCCGGCGGCGAGCAGGCTGGCGGCGGTGGCCAGCAGGGCGCCGGCCAGAGCCAGAAGTCCAATCGGGCTGCGGTCGCGGTCAGGGCCCAGCAGGGGATCGAGGAGCATGACCAGGATGCCGCAGGCGGTCAGCACGAGCTCGGGCAGGATGCGAATGTAATCGGCACCGGGGATGGCGATGTTCATCTGTGTTCCACCACCTGCGAGGAGTATTGCGACGCGTTGCCGAGAATGGCCTGCACGGAAGGATCGATGGCGCGCGTCCACAGCGCCGGGAAGACGCCCATCACCAGGGCAGCCAGGGCGAGAGGCCACAGGGTGACACGCTCACGCGCATCGAGGTCAGGCAGGGTGCGGTTGACCGGGTTGTGGATGGCTCCGTAGAAGACCCGCTGGTACATCCAGAGCATGTAGCAGGCACTCCAGATGACGCCGGTGGCGGCCAGAATGCCGTAGAGAGCGCGCGCTTTGAAGGCCCCGGTCAGCACCAGGAATTCACCCACGAATCCATTCAGCAGAGGCAAGCCGATGGAGGCCAGCGTGATCACCAGGAAGAAGGTGGAGTACACGGGCATGGGTGTGGCGATGCCGCCATACTCGGTGATCTCGTAGGTGTGGCGACGATCGTAGAGCATGCCGCACAGGGTGAAAAGGGCGCCGGTGGAGACGCCATGCGCCAGCATGACAAAGGTTGCGCCTACCAGGCCTACGGTGGTGAAGCTGAAGATGCCGAGCACGACGAATCCCAGATGGCTGACGGAAGAGTAGGCCACCAGTTTTTTGAGATTGGGCTGCACCATGGCCACCAGTGCGCCATAGATGATGCCGATGATGGCCAGCGCGATGACCCAGGGGGCGTTGCGGTGCGACAGTTCAGGGAACAGCCCCAGATTGAAGCGCAGCATACCGTAGGTCCCCATTTTCAGGAGGACGCCCGCTAGCATCACAGAGCCGGCAGTGGGAGCTTCGACGTGGGCGTCGGGCAGCCAGGTGTGGAGGGGGAAGAGCGGAACCTTGACGGCGAAGGCGATAAAGAAGCCGAGGAACAGCCATTGGCCGGCTCTGCCGAGAGGAATGGCGCCGCTCGACAACGCCTGCTGGATGACTACGAAATCGAAGCTGCCGGTTTTCGCATAGAGCCACAATATGGCCGCCAGCATGAAGACGGAAGCGATCATGGTGTAGAGGAAGAACTTCACGGCGGCATAGACCCGGCGCTCGTGGCCGTAGATGCCGATGATCAGAGCCATGGGAATCAGGCCCGCTTCCCAGAAGAAATAGAAGAGGAACAGGTCGAGGGAGACAAACACCCCCAAGAGCGCGGTCTCCATCACCAGCAACAGGATGAAGAATTCTTTCACCCGGTCGTGCACCGACTTCCAGGACATCAGGACGCAGAGCGGGGTAAGGAAGGTGGTGAGCACCACCAGCCACATGGAGACGCCATCGATGCCGAGGTGGAAGTGAATGTTGGGAGTGCCGATCCAGGGCTGGTCGAGTTCAAACTGGAAGCCGGGGGCGGAGTTGGCAAAGTGCAGGGGCAGGTGCAGCGACAGGATGAAGGTCAACAGCGAGACGGAGAGGGCGAACAGGCGAATGTCGCGGTCGCGACGCGGGAACAAGGTGAGCAGCAGCGCGCCGCCCGCGGGCACAAAGGTGATCAGGCTGAGAATAAACGGATTGAGGATCGCAGTATTCATTTCGCGCCAACCCAGATCATGAAGGCAATCACCACGGCCGCGCCGGCGGCCATCCAGCCGGCATAGGAGCGGAGATTGCCGGACTGCATTTGCCGGACCGCGTTGGAGGCTTCTTTGGCGGCACTGGCGGATTCGTTGACCGTGCCATCGATGAGGCCGACGTCAATCACGCGCCACAGCAGGTTGCGCGAACCTTCGACGATGGGCCAGACCACGGTGGCCGCGTAGAACTCGTCGATGTAGTACTTGTGATAGATGAGGTCGTAGGTGCCCTGGAGACGCTCGGCAATCTTGCCCGGCAGGTCGCGGCGGCGGAAATAGAGGAACCAGGCAAGGAGGAAGCCCAATATGCCTGCGGCGCTGGCGGCGATGGTGAGCGTGAGTTCCAGCGCGTGCTCGGAGGCGTTGGCCTGGGCTTCGCCCGCGGCTTCCCCAGAGACGGAGGCTGCCGGCAGGCCTTCGGAATAGGAAGAGAACACCGGAGCCAGGAAACGGCCGATGCGGTTGTTGCCGGGAGTCCCGACCCAGCCGCCGATCACCGACAGGACGGCGAGGATCACCAGCGGAACCAGCATCACCCTGGGGCTTTCATGGGGCTGGCCGCCGTGGCCGTGGTGGTCGGCCGACCCGTGGCTGTTCTCTGCCGCTCCGCGGTATTCGCCGAAGAAGGTGAGGAACCACAGGCGAAACATGTAGAACGCGGTGAGAAACGCGGTGAACCAGAGGACTCCCCAAATGGCCCGGGAGCCGAACGGACTGATCCAGGTCTTGAACAGGATCATGTCTTTGCTGAAAAAGCCGCTGAAAAAGGGCGTGCCGGCGATCGCCAGAGTGGCCATGGTCATGGTCCAGAAGGTGACCGGAGCGGCCTTGCGGAGGCCGCCCAGCCTGCGCATGTCCTGCTCACCGCCGACCGCGTGGATGACAGAACCGGCAGCCAGAAAGAGAAGAGCCTTGAAGAAGGCATGGGTCAAGAGGTGAAACATGCCGGCCGCGTAGGCAGCGACGCCGCAGGCGGCGAACATGTAGCCCAGCTGGGAGATGGTGGAGTAGGCCAGTACGCGCTTGATGTCGAATTGCAGCATGCCGATGGTGGCGGCGAAGAAGGCGGTGAGCGTGCCGATGACGGCGACCGCCAACAGGGCCTGGGGAGAGCGATCGAAGATGGCGTGCGAGCGCGAGACCATGTAGATGCCGGCGGTGACCATGGTGGCGGCGTGAATCAAAGCCGAGACCGGGGTGGGACCCTCCATGGCGTCGGGAAGCCAGACGTAGAGGGGAATCTGCGCCGACTTGCCGGTTGCGCCCAGCAGCATGAGCAAGCCGGTTGCGGTGAGCAGGCCGGCGCCGGCCGTCTCGACGGGAAGCTTTGAAACCTGCGCGAATACGTCGGCGAAGCGCAAAGATCCAAAATTACGGATGAGCAGAAAGAGGGCGATGAGGAAGCCGAAATCACCGATGCGGTTGACGATGAATGCCTTCTTGCCGGCCGCAGGAGCTGAGTCGCGGAGGAAGTAGAAGCCGATCAGCAGATAGGAGGCGAGCCCCACGCCTTCCCATCCCACGAACATCAGCAGGTAGTTATTGGCCAGGACAAGGGTGAGCATGAAGAACATGAACAGGTTGAGGTAAGAGAAGAAGCGGTAATAGCCGCCCTCTTCGGCCATGTAACCGACGGAGTAGACGTGGATCAGGAAGCCGACGCCGGTGACCACCAGCGCCATCAGCAGGGAGAGCTGATCGAGTTGCAGGGCGTACTCCACCGAGAAGTTGCCCGCCTGCAGCCAGGCGCCGTAGGACTCGATGTGGGGAATGGCGGCTGCAGGAAGCTGAAAGAACTGCCAGGCCACGAACCAGGTGACAAGCATGGAGGCGGCCACGAACAGCAGGCCGATGGCGGTAACTGCGGGCTTCGGCAAGCGCCGGCCCAGCAGGCCGTTGAGAGTTCCGCCAGCCAGCGGCAACAGCGGGATAAGCCACAAATGCAGGTTCATAAGGGCAAAGTCACAGCTTCAACAAGTTCACGCGATCGGGGTTGAGCGTCTCCCGCGTGCGGAAGACGGAGATGATGATGGCCAGGCCGACGGTGGCTTCCGCCGCCGCCACCACCATGACGAAAAACACAAACACCTGGCCGCTGAGCGCCTGCCAATAAGTGGCGAAGGCAACAAAAGAGAGGTTCACGCCGTTGAGCATGAGCTCGATGGACATGAAGATGGTGATGATGTTGCGCTTGATGAGAAATCCCAGGACGCCGCAGGCGAACAGGATTCCACTCAACAACAGGTAATAGGAAAGCGGGACCATCAGCTCTCCCTCCGCGCCAGTACAACGGCGCCCATAATGGCGATCAGAATCAGAACGGAAGTGACCTCGAAGGGAAGCAGGAATTCGTTGAACAGCAGACGGCCGATGGTCTGTGCGGAACCGTACAGGGCGCCGACGGCGGCGGGTTGCGTTCCCGGGGCGCTGCGGATCAGTTCCCAGGCGATCAGCACGCTGCCGATGAGGACTCCCGGCAGGCCGAACAGCAGAGCCACGCGGCTACCGCGAGTATGTTCCTCCTCGCCCGCATTCAGCAGCATGATCACGAATACGAACAGCACCATAATGGCGCCGGCGTAGATGATGACCTGCACGGCGGCCACGAACTCAGCTCCCAGCAGCAGGTACTCCACCGCCAGCGAGCCCATCACCACGATCAGCGAGAGCGCGCTGTTGATGGGATGGCGCTGAGCCAGGAGGCTGATGGCCCCGGCCACACAGATGAGCCCGAAAATCGTGAACAATGCCAGGTGAAGCATGTCTGTCTCTAGTCTTCCGTTCGTTCTAACAGCCGGTACGCCCGACTGCGCACTTCAGGACAGCAGCGCCACCACCAGGGCGGTGACGACAATATTCGCTATCGACAAGGGCAATAGGAATCTCCAAGCAAAGGCCATCAACTGGTCGTAGCGGAAGCGCGGCAGCGTGCCGCGCACCCAAATGTAAAGGAAAAGGAAGAAGGCAACGCGAGCGAGGAACCAGACCACCGGCAGCAAACCCTGCAGCCAGGCGGGGCCGAACACCGGACCATTCCACCCGCCCAGGAAGAGCACAGAAGCAAGGCAGGCGACGGTGATCATGTTGGCGTACTCGGCGATGAAGAACATGGCGAACTTCATGGAGCTGTATTCGGTGTGATAGCCGGCGACCAACTCGGTCTCGGCTTCGGGGAGGTCGAAGGGGACGCGGTTGGTTTCGGCGAATGCGGCGGTGAGGTAAATGAGGAACGCCACCGGCTGCAGGAAGACGTTCCACCTGGGGATAAAGCCAAGCCAGACGCCTGATTGCGATTCGACGATCTGGCGCAGGCTGAAGGAGCCGGAGAGGATGAGCACGCCAATCAGGGAGAGCCCCAGGGCCACTTCGTAGCTGATCATCTGGGCGCTGGCGCGGAGCGCGCCGAGAAGGGCGTACTTGCTGTTCGAGGACCAACCGGCGAGGGCGATGCCATAAACCCCGATCGAGGCGATGCCCAGAATGATGAGCAGTGCGATGTTGACATCGGTGACCTGCACCGGGGTGTGAACGCCGCCGATGGTGATCCAGCCGCCCACGGGAATCAGGCAAATGGCGATGAAGGAGAGGCTCATCGAGAGCATGGGGGCGAGCAGGTACAAGAACTTGTGGACGTAGGGAGGAGTGAGGTCCTCCTTAAAGAAGAACTTTAAGCCGTCGGCCAGCGGCTGCAGCAAGCCGAAGGGTCCCACGCGGGTGGGTCCCCAGCGGTTCTGGATGTGCCCCACCACCTTGCGTTCGAGCCAGACGGTGTAAGCGTCCAGGGTGAGCAGGGCAACCAGGAAGAGCACGATCTTCACGATCGCGGCGAGAATAAAGGTGCCCGTGTTCAGGTTTCCGGTCGGCAAGTTTTTAGTTCCCAGGTATCAGAGGGCGGCGGCATCCTCCTTTTCCCGGAGGCGAGAATCGCACGCCATCTTGGGTTGAGTCCTCGAACCGCAGGTACGGCCTAATCGGCTGCCACTTCGTTCTTGTCCGCCGGAATCCGGCGGAGCGGGTTTTCCATGACCGAGTTCAGAGTTTTCGAGTAGCGTCCCAGGGTGCCCGAGGTAAACAAGGTGTCCTCGGCCGGCACAACCAGCTCGGGATGGCTGGGAATCGCGTGTACGACGGTGCTGCCGGGGAGGGTTGTGTGCTCATCGTTTCCGGCCATGAGGCTGAGACGAGAAACGTCGTAACCGGGAACCAAGCGCTGAATCTCGTCCAGCATGGCGGTGGGATCGAAGGGGCTGAGCTTGGGCTCAATACCGTGAGCGACGAGCCAGACCTCGTGGCGATCGGCCTCACCGGACTGCGCCCCGCGCGATTGGCCCATATCCGCCTTCAAGGCGCGGCGGAAGGGAACCAGCTCGCGGATATCGAATCCCATGGCGCCGGCGATGCGCACGATGATCTCGAAATCGTTCTTCACGGTGCTGACGTCACCGGCCTTGCGCAAGAGCTGCAAGTCGCCGCAAGTGTTGGTAAAGGTGCCCGACTTCTCATAAGCATTGGCAGGGGGCAGGACAACGTCGGCCATGGCTGCGGTCTCGGTGAGAAACATGTCCTGCACCACGAGAAACGTTTTCGCGAGCGCAAAGGGGTCAAAGCCGTAGCGCGAGATGGGATTGGAGCCGACCACGTAGAGGGCTTTCAGCCTGTCCTGGCCGGCGGCGGCGAACATCTGCTGCAGGGTCAGTCCTGGAGCCTGCGGCGCGCGGGCAAACCACTCGTTGCGCAAAGCCGCGGGAAGATATCCCACCTCGCCGAGCGGGACATAGCCGGGAAGGAGATCGGGATAAAGGCCCATGTCGGCAGCGCCGCGGGAGTTGGCGTAATCCCCCAGGCAGATGAAGCGGGCCTGGGGCAGAGCCTCCGCCAACTCGGCGATACTCTGGTCGCGAACCTCTGATCCAAAGGCCACGACCAGATTCGACTCCGCTTTGAGCTGGGCACGCAGATCGGCGAGCATCTGCGGGCTGGTGGGTTCGAGGCAGAGTCCGGCCGGCGCTGGATCGTTTCCGGCGAGGAAGGTGATGAAGGCGGCCTCCCCGTTGTCTTCCGCCACTTGGGCAAAGACGCTGT
>DATHDM010000375.1:0-3561 GCA_035319065.1 Terriglobales bacterium | reverse complement strand
CAAGACCCCCGCGCACACCCCGGCCGCTCCCCAGATCTCTCCCGGTGAAGCTGCGCTCGACCGCATCAAGGTTCCGCCTCTGCCGGCCTTTCATCCCCAGGAGCCGCAACGCGTTGAGCTCGCCAATGGGCTGGTGATTTTTCTGCAGCCCGACCATGAGCTGCCGCTGATCACTGGAATTGCGCGCATCCGCGGTGGCGCCCGCTCCGTGCCGGCGGACAAGACTGGCATGATGGATCTCTACGGCGAAGTGTGGCGCACCGGCGGCGCCAAGACGCGCACCGGCGATCAGCTCGACGACTACCTCGAGGCCCGCGCCGCCAAGATCGAAACCGACGCACTGCCCGATTCCACCGTGATCACCTTCAACTGCCTGAAGCCGGACCTCGACAACGTGTTCGCCGCCTTCCTCGAGCTGCTGCGCGAGCCCGCTTTTCGCGAAGACAAGCTCGATGTCGCCCGGCAGCAGATGTACAGCCTCATCGCCCGCCGCAACGACGACACCGAAAGCATCGCCGGGCGCGAATCGGTGAAGCTCGCCTACGGCAACGACAATCCCTACGCGCGCGTCGCCGAATATTCCACCGTAGCCGCGGTCACCCGCGAGGATCTGCTGGCATGGCACGCCCGCTATCTGCAACCCGGCAACCTCATCATCGGAATGGTGGGCGACTTCGAACCCAGGGCCATGGAAGCCAAGTTGCGGCAGACCTTCGAGAGCTGGCCCAAGGCTCCGGTGGCCGAGAAGCCGGCCATTGAATTCACCCCTGCCAAACCCGGCTACTACTTCGTGGACAAAGAAGATGTCAACCAGAGCTCCGTGCACCTGGTCGGGGTAGGCATCCGCCGCGACAATCCCGACTACTACGCCATTCAGGTGATGAACGAAATTCTCGGCGGCGGCTTCTCCTCCCGCCTCTTCCAGGAAATCCGCTCTAAGCTGGCGCTGGCCTACAGCGTGGGTGGCGGCGTGGGATCGAGCTGGGACCACCCCGGCCTCAAGCAGTTCAGCCTGGGCACCAAGAGCGCCAGCACGGCGCAGGCCATCCGCGCGGTGCGCCAGGAACTGGAAGGCATGGTGACGCGGCCGCCCAGCGCTGACGAGATGAAGCAGGCCAAGGACGCAATCCTGAACTCCTTCATCTTCAACTTTGACTCGCACGAAAAAGTTCTGCTGGAGCGCATGCGCTACGAGTTCTACGGCTATCCTCCCGATTTTCTGGAGCGCTACCGCGCCGGCATCGAGAAGGTGGCTGCGGACGACGTAACCCGGGTGGCGCGGAAATACCTTCATCCCGATGAGCTGGCCGTGCTGATCGTCGGCAACTCCAGTGAGCTGGGAGATCAGCTCAAGGGCTTGGGTCAGGTCACTAACATCGACATCACCATCCCGCCCCCTCCCGGCATGCCAGCAGGACAGCCGGCGGCGCCCGGCAAGTAGATGATGCCGGCGAAGGATTCCATCGCCGCGGCCGCCGCCATCCCGGTCCCAGGACCGAAGCCCAATCGCCTGCTGCCGCGCACGCTGTTGACCTATCGCCGCGACCCGCTTGCGTTTCTCACCCGCGTCGCGCACACCTATGGCGACGTAGTGCGCTTTTACTTCGGGCCGCAGGAAGTGTGGTTGCTCAATCATCCCGACTACGTCAAAGACGTCCTGGTCACCAACAATCGCAAGCTGAAAAAAGGACGCATCCTGGAGCGCGCCAAGCTGGTCCTGGGCGAGGGCCTGCTCACCAGCGAGGATCCTCTGCACCTGCGCCAGCGGCGCTTGATGCAGCCGGCGTTCAGCCATCAGAACATCGCCGCCTACGCCCGGCTGATGGTGGATTACGCCGGCAACTGGCAGCAGCGCTGGCAGAACGGCGAGAGCCGCGATATTCACGCCGAAATGATGGGACTGACCCTGGCGGTCGTGGCCAAGGCTTTGTTCGGCGCCGACATCGAAGGCGAGGCCAGTGAAATCGGCTCCGCCCTCAATCAGATCATCAACATCTTCGATTTCATCCTGCTTCCCTTTTCGGAGATTCTGCAGCGCCTGCCGCTGCCCCAGGTGCGCCGCATGCGCAAGGCGCGCGACAAGCTGGACCGCATCGTGTACCGCATCATTGAAGACGCGCGGGCGCGGGCTGCCGCGCCGCCGGACTCGCGCAGCGATCTGCTCAGCCTGCTCCTGGCCGCGCAGGAGGAAGATGCCGAGGGCCGCCGCTGCGGCATGAGTGATGAGCAACTGCGCGACGAGTGCGTAACCCTCATCCTCGCCGGTCACGAGACCACGGCCGTGGCCTTGAGCTGGACTTGGTACCTGCTCTCGCAGAATCCGGCAGTGGAAGCCCGGCTGCGCGCCGAGTTGGATGCCTGCCTCGGCTCGCGGCCGGCCACCATGGAGGATGTTCCTCGCCTCAGCTACACGCGGCGCGTGCTGGCGGAGTCGATGCGGCTCTATCCGCCCGCCTGGGGCATCGGGCGCAAGACCCTCGAGCCTTATTCTGTCGCCGGCTTCACCATCCCCAAGGGCGCCATCGTGCTGGTCAGCGAGTGGGTCATGCATCGTGACCCGAGGTTTTACCCCCACCCCGAGGTCTTCGATCCCGATCGCTGGAGCCCGGCGGTGCGCGAGACGCGCTCCAACTTCGCCTACTTCCCCTTCGGTGGCGGACCTCGCCAGTGCATCGGGGAAGACTTCGCCTGGCTGGAGGGTACACTGCTGCTGGCCACCATCGCGCAGAAGTGGCGCCTCCGGCTGGTTCCGGGGCATCGCGTCGAACCCAAGCCGGTGATCACGCTGCGGCCAAAGTACGGAATGAGGATGACCCTGGAGCGGCGTTAGCCCTGGGTCCGGTGGATGCTCGCTGGGCAGGACCCTGTTTCGGCGCTGTCAGCCGTTGAGCGTGAAGGTCATGAAGAGGGTCACGGCGGCGGTCGAGCACAGCGATCCCAGGAAGAGCACGTCGGCCGCCTTGGCCAGCTTCAGCCGCCTCTCCCGCCCCTGGCTGCGCAATCCCAGGTAGGAAATGACCGTCGCCGCAAAATATCCTAAGCAGACGAAGGCCAGGAAGTTGTCGGCCAGCGTGGTGATCTTCTCGAAGCGCGTGTAAATCTTGATCAGGCCGATCACCGTAAGGCACAGCACCAGCATGTTGGGCGAGTTGGTGAAGATCTTTTCCGCAAGATCCACGTCCGCGCGCGCTTCCGGCAGATTCTCGTTCGCCACATTTCCTCCCAGGGGAGAAACGAGATATGGGAGGTGAGATCGCCGCCATGGACACCGACAGCGCGATGATCGTTTCAACCAGAGATGGCGGATTGGTTCGCTGCGCGGGCGGCTCACACAGGCTCGAAGACTACCAAATGCCGAGTGGAAACGCCGCTATCCGCGCGCTGTCCTGGGCCGAAGTAGATCGCATCCGTGAGCGGTTCGAATCCCTGAGCCCGTGGCGCGATACGCTCAAAGTTCCGTTTCTTAAGTTGGAAAAAGAGACCTTCGCCTCAAATGGCGAGCGCCACCAACTACAAGCGTACTGTATCTCAGCGAAGTTGTACTGTCTGTTTAACCTGGAT
>DATHDM010000374.1:0-7336 GCA_035319065.1 Terriglobales bacterium | reverse complement strand
TGTGAGAGTCGGCGCATCTTAACGGCGCTCGCCGAGGCAAGTCAACGCAAGCTAAGGAGTGACACCCAAGCTAAGGTCCCAGGAGTTCTTCTCCTGGGACCTTAAGCAGTGATGCTTCGACTTTTGTGAATGCGCTACGCCGCCCCCTCCCGCGCTAGCCAGCGCTGCGGAGCGTTCTTCGGGAGAATATCCAGGTAGATCACTGCGTAGCGGAACACGAGCACGACTGCGGTGAGCACCATCAGCGTGGCCGCGAACTCCGTCCACTTGGGCACGTAGTAGATACCCGAACTGGCTTGCAACCCGGTGATGGAGACGTTTAGCCGGTTCGCCATGAATCCCATCACCACCAGGCTGCAAGTCCAGTACAGGCGTTGCGGATTGCGGGTCACTTTCTCCTGGTTGAGGAGTATCAGCGGCACTACCACCAGCAGGGCAATTTCCAGCCAGAACGAGAAGGTCTCTTCACGCCAGCGGAACATGTAAGGCAACGCACCGCGCGTGTACAGATCGACAGCGCGGAAGATTCCGTAAAGCGCAAGCATGGGCGCGATGACACGGGCCAACTCTCCCAGGATCGCGACATCGAGCTTCACGTTCAGCGAGCGAACGCACAGATACACCGCCATGACTGTCACGGCCAGGCCCGCGGGAATCGCCGACAGATAGAACAATGTGGTCAGGTATGGCGTGTACCAGAGCGGATCCAGCTTGCCTTTGGTCAACAGATAAAGGCCGCCCAGGAAGGATTGATGCAGGGAGGAGAGCACGCACCCAACCAGCACCAATCCGATCAGGATGCGATGCTGCTGCTTCAGGTACCAGCTCCGCACGTGGTCCCAGGGAATCCGTTCTACCACCGCCGGCGAGAATTCCAGGGTGATCACGGTCGAATACAACATCACGCACCACGACACTTCAAACAGCATGGAATGCCGGTTCCACATGAAGATGGGGTGCCAGATGCGCCAGGGCAGCCCCAGCTCGTACATCATGCCGGCGATCACGCTCATGTATCCGAGGAAAGAAACCAGCACCGCCGTGCGCAGCACCGGGCGGTAGCGCTCGAACCCCAGCAGATAAACCGCGGCCGCGATCCCGAAGCCTCCCGCCGACAGGCCGACGCCGCACAGCGTGCCCAGGCCTACCCACAGTCCCCAGGGTTGAGGATCAGTGAGGTGTGTCGACTGGCTGAAGCCGAGTGCGAACCGTGCATACGTGGCGTACAACCCAGCCGCGAAGATGATCGCCACGATGACTCGCCACATGGTGACTTTCGGAAACCGTGTGCCCCTCATGATATTGCTCCTTTCCTCTTTCCGGCACGCCGCAAAGATCCGGCTAAGCTAGCGTTGCTTCGGAGTGCGCTCGCGCGCCTCGGCCACCGCAACGTGATGGCGGCGCTCCGTGATCCAGTAGATTCCCGCCAATAGAGACCCACCCACCAGAACAACGGTGGGCACATCGCCCAGCGCCGCCGCGCTTAGCGCCGGCATGGGCTGCCGCGGCGCGGCCACAAAGCCCAGGTCCTCGAACGGCACATCCGAGATGAAGAACACCGAGGTGCCACCCGCTTCCTCGCTGCCGTAAATGTGCTTGACGTACTTGGCATCGCCCAGCACGCGGCGCTGTGCTTCCTCGAGAATCTCGTCGCGCCAGCCCACGATCGAGGCTCCCGTGGGGCACGCCTCGACGCACGCTGGCGGCTCGCCCTTTGCCTGGCGCGCCGCGCACATGTCGCATTTCTTCACATATGGAACCAACTTCGTCCACTCGTAGCGCGGCACGCTGAAGGGGCAGGCCACCAGGCAGTAGCGGCAGCCAATGCACTTCGACCCATCGTAAGTAACCGGACCGAGTGCTGTTTTCTTCAGGGCCCCGACCAGGCACGCTGAAGCGCACGCTGGATCCTCGCAATGCATGCACATACGGCGGACGTACTTGTCGCCATGCTCTTCAATCACCGTCAGCGCCGTCGGCGAAAGCTTGCTTTCGCTTTCTTTCAGGAGGCCGTGGACCTCTTTGCAGGCTAGCTCGCAGCTCCGGCACCCGATGCACTTGGTGATGTCCACCAGGATGGCTCTAGTGCGTTCCATGATCGTTCTCCTTCACTCTCCGCATCCCTGTTCTCGGTTTCCCTTGAAGGACGCTGTTGACGCCGATCGGACCGCTAGGCGAGGAAGAATTCCTTCGCCAGCTTTTCGCGCACTTCAGGCGTGACGCGAGTGATTAGCCCGCGAAGGGGAAGTCCGCCATCGGCCGCCATCGTCGGCGCCAACTGGGCCACCATGCCGTTCAACCGGGTCACGTTGTTTTGCAGCCAGGGAGCGACCATCGGGCCCTGCACGAGATTCTTCTTGTTGAGGCTGAGGTCGGGCGACTTGACCAGCGCGATCCAGCCCGCCTGATACGGCTCGTTCGCGAGCAGGCCAGGATCCTGTGCCAGGTCGCGGTTCACGGCCGTGACCACGCCTTCCACCGGCGAAACCAGGTCGAACGACTGCCCGCCGCTCACCAGTGTGGCCAGTTTCTGCCCCTGCCGCACCCAGCGGTTGGCTGCGGTCACCTCGACACGCTCGATCGTGCCCAACAGGTTCGCGGCAAAGCTGTCGAGACCCACGCGCGCATTCTCGCCGCCTTCGGCCACGACCCAGGTGTGGCCGGGGTGGAATGCATACCCCTCCGGGATCGCGAAACCGTTGGCGCGCTGCATGTGCGGCGCCAGCGGCTTGGTGAACGCTTCAGTCTGCGTGACCGCGACCACTTCGGCGCGGGAACGGAAATAGCTGATCGACATGACCAGCAGGAACATCAGGAGGACAAAAAGGATGGACACTGAAAAACCTCCTCGTGGCCGGCTTGGCCTCGCGCCCGCCTTGCGACGCGGCCCGCGACCGACTTCGTCCTTACTTTGTGCACGTGGAGGGCAACCAGCGAGGAATGTTGTGGCCATTGATGGCACACTACTTAGAACATGAGGCTCGGGTTACTAAAGGTCGCAGCGCCACTGCATTCTGCAGCGGGTACCGCGTTTTGCAGCGGTCAGGAAAGGCAACCCAGCTCCGAGAAAGCGAAACGGGCATATGGATTAGGGGGACCCCGCGCGAATCGGGGAATTGCTGGAGTGCAGCGATGAAATTCGAGGACCCTGCAACCTCTGGCCCCTGGACCGACTCTAACCAAGTAGGCAGAAACTGCAGTCTTCCCTACCCTCCGGGCTCCCTGAGCGGAGAGGGCTCGGGGGTAGGAAGGCAGCAGCTGTGCTTCGCTCATCGGTGGCAATTTCCTCTACACTATTGTTATGAGATTGCTGGCGTATCATCGCCTCGCTGTATGCTTTTCCTTGGTCGCGGCCGCCGCCTTCGCCTTCGCGGACGAAGGTCCTCTTGATAAATCCCAGCCCAAGGACATGACCCCCGAGCAAATCATCCAAAAGTTCGCTGCTAAAGAAAAAGAATTCAAGGAGGCCCGCGAGCACTACACCTATCGACAGGATGTAAAGGTGCAGGTACTCGATGGCGACACCGTCAAAGGCCAATATCACGAGATCTTCGATGTGGTCTTCGACAACAACGGCAAGCGCCTCGAGAACGTCGTCTTTGCCCCGCAGTCTGACTTGGACCAGGCCGGCCTCTCCATGGACCAGGGGGACTTTGACGACATCCGCAATCGCCTCCCGTTTGTCCTGACCAGCGACGAGGTCGACGAATACAATATTCTTTACGTCGGGCAGCAGCAGGAAGACGAATTACACTGCTACGTCTTCGACATCGCGCCCAAGCAGATTGTCGGCAAGAAACGCTACTTCCAGGGACGCATCTGGGTCGACGATCATGACTTTCAGATCGTAAAGTCCTATGGCAAAACCGTCCCCCAGATCTATGACCGCAAGCACAAGGGAAAAGACGAACACCTCTACCCGAATTTCACCACCTGGCGGGAACAGATCGACAAGGTCTACTGGTTCCCTACCTACACGAAGGCCGACGACACCCTCCACTTCTACTCCGGAGACATCCACATCCGCGAAATCGTGAAGTACGAGAACTACAAGCGCTTTGGCTCGAAGACGAGGATCACCTTCGAGGGGAAAGAACTGCCGCCGGGAGAGAAGAAAGATTCGCAAGGGCAGGATAAGCCGCAAAAGTAGCTTCGAGTTTCGAGTAGAAAAAACAAAAGCCGCGAATCTGTTCGCGGCTTTTTTGGTTGCTTGAAACTTGAAACCCGAAACTCAGTAAAACAAATACTTCCTCCACTTATCATCCGACCGTCCCATTAAACGCATGATGTGGCGGCTGGTGTGGAGATTGAAGGCGCGGGGCTCGCGCATAAGTTTCATGCCGGCTTCCACCGGCGTCAGGTTGCCCTTGCGACGATTGCAGGGATGACAGCAGGCCACCAGGTTCTCCCAGGTCGACAACCCCCCGCGGGAGCGGGGAGTCACGTGGTCGAGGGTCAACTCGCCCGAGGCAAGCACCACGGAGCAGTACTGGCAGGTGTTGCGGTCGCGCAACAGGATGTTTTTCCGGGACAGCGCCCGGGTCTGGTGCGGAATGCGGCGGTACTCGAGCAATCGGATGACCGAGGGCACCCGCATGGCTACGCGCGCGGCGTGCAGGAAGTGTCCGTTCTCCTCCTCCGCCATGGCCACACCCTTCAGCACCAGCACAATCGCCCGGCGCGCGGCACAGACATTGATCGGCTCATACGAGGCATTCAGCACCAGCACAGGAGCGTGTAAGGCTTCTGCGTTCCCGTAGCTTCCGGTTGCGATGGCAAGTACGCCTCCGGTCGTACGTCCAATCATGCCGCGCAACGAGTTGTCCATCTTCGGCGCCATAAAATCCTGCTCAGCCGTGAGCTGCCATGCTCATGGCAACCGCCTCGTCCGTCTCTTGCGGATGGAACGAAACCGCCTGCACTTCATGCTTCAAGGTGCGGGCAACCGTTGCCACCCACACTCGCGATGCCCCCGCCTTGCGCAACACGCGAGAGCATTCGAAAGCGGTCGTTCCCGTGGTAAACACATCGTCCACCAGCAAAACCTCACGTCCTGATACCTTCTGCGCATCGCTGACGCGGAACGCGCCCCGCAAGTTTTCCCGGCGCTGGTGGCGAGTCAGGCCGATCTGCGACTGGGTCGCGCGGATGCGTTCCAGCGCATGAGGCTCAAGCGCGAAGCGCTCGCGCTGCGAACTCAGCTTCAAGCTCGCGCGTGCGATCAGTTCTGCCTGGTTGAAGCCGCGCTGCCGGAGTTTGCCCGCGAACAACGGCACTGGCACCACTAGGATTTGCGCCTCTCCCCAAGCCGGCTCGAAACCGGCGATGACCTCGGCCAGCATGCGCCCCAGCACATTCGCCGCCGGACGCACCTGCTGGTACTTCAGCATATGAATGAGGTCGCGCAGTCCGCCGTCATAACTCCCGTAGGCCGCTGCACGGACAAACGGCTGTTCCAGCCGGCGGCACAGCCCGCAGCGAGGCTCGCTCTGGCTCTTGAAGGCATAAGCTGAAACCAGGCGCTCCCCGCAGACCGAGCACAGTCCTCCAGAAATCGGCTGGATGGTGTCCAGGCACACCTCGCAGACGGGCAAGCGTGAAATACGCAGCAGGGGCTCGCCGCAGATGCGGCAGTCGGCCGGAAACAAGGTTGCGAAGAGGCTTTCAGCGAGGGTAATGCCCCAACAGGCAATAGGGGAGTGCTTGGCTACAACGTCTGCCCGAGTCGCCCGAGTTCGGTCCCCGGTACTGCTGAAGACGACCTCCCATCGACGGGCGGGTAGTTGGGGATCCGACCCGACGAATCCCTCCCAGTATAGCGGCCTGCCGCAGGCTCATGCAATGTGCTGGTGATCGTCGGCGTGTGCAGCGGTTTCCTTTGTAGCTTCCTTGCGGTCGGCGGCAATGGCCGAGGCCACCATGGCCTCGGCGTCGTAGTGCATGGGATCTTTGCGCGGCAGAACCGGCACATTCACCGGACGCCACGAACGCTGATAACAATCGCCGCAACGCACCGGTTGCAGGAATAACGGCCTCAGGCAGACCCGCTCAATGAAGTTCCGGGGGCGCGATACATAGCCCTCCTGTCCGCCGCAGTGATAGCAGTGATATTCCTTAAAGAAGGAAACCCAGAGACCCGGTTTTACTGAGGAACCCATTGATCCGCTCCCGGGGTGAAAAGTGTCCCCGAGTCATGGATGAAATTCTAATCCGATTGGCCACGGTTTCTGCTGATTAAAGATATTAAAGAGTGCGGGAATTGAGCCGGCGCAAAATCTTGCACCATCACGCAGTTCCCTCCCAGCCGCACTTGTCAGAGGCGGTAACCCCATGCTAACGTGCGCGGTCGCGTCCTGATGCGTACTATATGTCGTAGCACGAATCATTTGCGAGGAATTCTATGAGTACTTCCACCTCGGCACGTCCGTCCCAAGGCACCCGGAAACACACGCCCTACGTCCCCGAAACCATGGAAATGCAGGAGTTCACCTTCCGCGCCGTGCTGATCGGATTGGTGATGACTGTGATCCTGGGGTCGGCCAACGCCTATCTCGGCCTGCGCGCCGGAATGACCATTGCCGCGACGTACCCGGCCGCCGTGATCGGCATGGCCCTGCTGCGCGTGATGAAGGGATCCCTGCTGGAGGAAAACATCGCGCGAACCGTGGGGTCGATCGGCGAGTCGGTAGCCGCCGGCGCAGTGTTTACCATCCCCGCATTTCTGATCTCCGGCGCGTGGGGCTCGTTCGGATTCCACGACGCTTATTGGAAATCGGTGGCGTTGATGGCGGTGGGCGGGGCGCTCGGCATTTTGTTCGTCACGCTCCTCCGGCGCGTGATGGTCGAAGACCCCGAACTGCCCTATCCCGAATCGGTGGCCGCCTCGCAAATTCACAAGGCTGGGCAGCAGGGATCACAAGCCGCAAAGCTGCTGTTCTACAACATGGGCTTCGGGGGACTCGTCTACCTGTTGGGGCAGTTTCAGCTCTTCAACGCAAGCAAGAATTTCGTGGTCCACGTCGGCCAGATGGGCAGGAGCATCCTGCGGCTCGGTACTTCACAGACCTCGCAGACCGTGGCCGTGGGTGGCGTCACTACGTTCCAGGCCCCGGCCATCAGCCCCGCGTACCTGGGCGTGGGCTACATCATCGGTCCGCGCCTCGCTGCGCTGAACTTTGCTGGCGGGGTTGTGGCTTGGGGGCTCCTGGTCCCACTCCTCATTTACATCCTTGGTCCTCAGCTCCAAGCCACCCTTCCCGCAGGCAGCGAAGCGGATCTGGCGGCGGCGGTCGGCAAGTTCGTGGTCCGCCCCATCGCAGTAGGCGGCATGATGGTC
>DATHDM010000373.1:0-3460 GCA_035319065.1 Terriglobales bacterium | reverse complement strand
GGCTCTGCCGGTGGAGGAGTTGAGCGCGCGCCTGCTGCCCGTCGTGCAGGGGGCGGGGTTCAAGATTGATGCGGGGCAGATGCTGCGGATCACGCCGCTGGTTCGGGAGCGGATCAAGTTGCTGCGCGATGTGCTGACAGTGGCCGATTTCTTCTTCGTCGATCAGCTGGCGCCGTATGATCCGGCGGAACTTGTCCCGCAGAAGGGCGATGCGGCAATGGCGAAGAGAGTTCTGGAAAAGGGGCGGGCGGTGCTGGCCGGGGTCGAGTTCAAGCATGATCCCTTGGACCAGGCGCTGCGGAGTGCCGCGCAAGAACTTGGGATCAAGGCCGGGCCAATGTTTCAGCCGATCCGGATGGCGGTGTGCGGGCGGAAAAATGCTCCGCCGCTGTTTGAGACGCTGGAAGTGCTGGGGAAAGAAAAGACGCTGGCGCGGATTGAGCAGGCGATGGCGAAACTCCCGTGAGGTCGAGGCCGGGCTGGCCATGTTCGCCGGGTTGTTCGCCTTCGCCCAAGTTATAGAATGAAAAGCGCATGACTTCCACTGATTCTTCGACTCCAGCCAAGGCCAATGCGCCCGCCGAGCCGCGCCCGTCCAACTTCATTCGCGACAGAATTCTCGAAGACCTGAAGACCAACAAATACCAGGGGCGAGTGCAGACCCGCTTTCCTCCCGAGCCGAATGGCTACCTGCATATCGGCCATGCGAAGGCGATCTGCCTGGATTTCGGGCTGGCCGACGAGTTCGGCGGGCACACCAATCTTCGCTTCGACGACACCAACCCGGAGAAGGAAGACGTCGAGTACGTGGACTCCATCATGGAGGACGTGAAGTGGCTGGGCTTCCACTGGGATGGCCTGTACTACGCTTCCGACTACTTCGAGCAGCTATGCGAGTGGGCAATCAAGCTGATCAAAGACGGCAAGGCCTACGTCGACGATCTCTCGGCCGATGAGATTCGCAAATATCGCGGCACCCTGACCGACCCGGGGAAGAACAGTCCCTATCGCGATCGCAGCGTGGAAGAGAACCTGAACCTTTTTGAGCGCATGAAGGCCGGGGAGTTTCCGGACGGTTCGCGGGTGCTGCGGGCGAAGATCGACATGGCATCGCCGAACCTTAACATGCGCGACCCGGTGATGTACCGCATCCTGCACGCCGAGCATCACCGCACCGGTGACAAGTGGTGCATCTACCCGATGTACGACTTCGCGCACGGGCAGTCGGACTCGATCGAGAAGATTACGCATTCGATGTGCTCGCTGGAGTTCGCCGATCACCAGCCGCTTTACAACTGGTTCATCCGCGAGCTCGGCATCTTCCCTTCTCAGCAAATTGAATTCGACCGCCTGAGCCTCACCTACACCATCATGAGCAAGCGCAAGCTGCGCCGGTTGGTGGAGGAGGGGCATGTGGCGGGATGGAATGATCCGCGCATGCCGACGCTGAGCGGCATGCGGCGGCGCGGGTACACGCCGGATGCGATCCGAAATTTCGTGAGCGCGGCCGGCGTTTCCCGGACGAATGGCATCGTCGAACTGGCCATGCTCGAGCATTACGTGCGCGAGGACCTGAACAAACGGGCGCCGCGGGTGATGGCTGTGCTGAAGCCGTTGAAGGTCGTGCTCGACAACTATCCGGAGAATCAGGTCGAGGAGATGGAAGCCATCAACAATCCGGAAGACGAGAGCGCGGGCACGCGCAAAGTGCCGTTCTCGAAGGTGCTCTACATCGAGCAGGATGACTTCCGCGAAGTTCCGCCCAAGGGCTATTTCCGGCTTTCTCCGGGACGCGAAGTTCGTTTGCGCTATGGCTACCTGGTCACCTGCACCAGCGTGGTGAAGAACGAGAAGGGCGAAGTCGTCGAAGTGCACTGCAGCTACGATCCAGCAACGCGCGGGGGGAACACGCCCGATGGCCGCAAGGTGAAGTCGACCATTCACTGGGTGTCGGCGGCGCATGCGGTCGATGCCGAGATCCGGGTTTACGACAACCTGTTCACTAAGGAGAATCCCGACGACGCGGAGGAGGGGAAGGATTTCGTCTCGAACCTGAATCCGAATTCGCTCGAGGTGGTGCGCAAGGCGAAGCTCGAGCCCTCGCTGGCGAATGTTACGCCCGGCACCCGCTACCAATTTGAGCGGCTTGGGTATTTCTGTGCCGATCCGGATTCAGCTCCGGGCAAGCCGGTGTTCAACCGCACGGTCGCGCTGAAAGATACTTGGGCGAAGGTGGAGAAGAAGCAGGGCGGCAAGTGAGTAGGTCGGGATCGGCTTGAGGAATCCCAGGTTTGTCCAGAACGGGGAAGCATGGGTGATCCGACAGAGCAGCCGATTCCTCCCGCCTCGCTGCGCTCGCGTGTCGGAATCACAACGTTAGAGGGGGATAAGCGGCGCGGCTGACGCCGTAGCCTAATCCTGGGGGAACCGAGGTGGAGATGCTACGTCGATTCGCAATCGTGAGTGTGCTCTTAATGCTGTGCAGCGCCGTAACGAGCGCGCAGAAAGGTGGAGGCCGGCCGCCTTCTCCCTGCAAAAACTGGAAGGCTTGGCAGAATGTCATGCCGGGAACAGCATCCGCGACCTTGCACGTCACGGCGACTTGTCAGTTCCCGACTGCGGGATATTCCGTGGAGCTGGTGCCAGCCAGCGGGGGAGTGCAGGACCCACCGGTCTATGAGCTAAAACGGGTCGTGCATAAGCCCGAGGGAATGGCTGCGCAAGTCATCACCGATGTGCCAATCAAATATCCGGTCGAGACTTCGGTTGAGTACAAGACTGTCGTCATTAAGCCCGACCGCAGGCGAATCCCGATAGAGACAGTTCACTAACCAGAGGGTGCGGTGTTCAATCACACGATTCGGCTGAACCCATCTTTGCGACCCGAGCGCGCCAACATGAGATCCCGCACAGCCGCCGATTCCTCCTGCCTCGCTGCGCTCGCGCGTCGGAATGACAATGACAATGATTAGAGGGGGATAAGCGGTCCCTCGACTTCGCTCGGGATGACAGTCTTACAACTCCCTATGCTTCCGACATTCGCTGTGGATCGGGACCGGTCTAGCGATGCGCGTGCGGACTCTGCGCGGGATTCTTCTTCACGGGGGCGGCGCCCTTCAAGACCTTCACTTCAAAATCCACGGGCAGATGCTTGGGCGGGTAGCAGGCGGCATTGTCACAGGCCTGGTATTTGAGGTCGCCGTGGATGGCGTACTTGCCGGGCTGCACGGTGTGCAGCGGGCGGACGGTCATGGTCACGGTGAAGTCGCCGGTGTAGACGTTCAGCTTCTCATCGGGGGCGAAAGGGAACGACATATCCTTGCCCTCAGGATAGCTGACCTTTGTGAGGGCGATGTCGGTAGGCGCGTCCATCTTGAGCGCGGTGGGGATCAGGAACTCGGATTTCGGTGTGTTCGAGTTTATGTGAAACCCGGGGGCCACGCGGAAATGCAGGGCGACC
>DATHDM010000372.1:0-49776 GCA_035319065.1 Terriglobales bacterium | reverse complement strand
TGGGCATGCCGGCGATGGCGTTGCTCGATCGCGACGGCGTTTACGGTGCGCCGCGCTTCCACCTGGCGGCCCAGAAAGCCGGGCTCCGCGCCCACATTGGCGCCGAGATCACGACCCAGTGTGAACTCTCGGAAAGAAATTTGCTTCCAGCGCGGACGCCCCACGCTCGGTCTTCTGCCGGCGGTGCGTGGGGTATTTCTCGCCTGCCCGTATTAGTCGAGAGCCGCGCCGGATATCAGAACCTCTGCCGCCTGGTAACCCGGATGAAGCAGCGCGGACCGAAGAACTGCGATCCCGCGCTGACCGCCGCGCAGCGCGACGATCTTGCTTCCTTCGCCGCCGGGCTGATCTGCCTGACGGGAGACGAAAACGGCCCGCTGGCCGAGGCGTTGCATCGTGGCGGCATCGCACTCGCCCGGCAAGCTGTGGCCTCTCTGGTTGAAGTCTTCGGCCAAAAGAACGTTTACGTTGAGCTGCAGCGCCACTTCGATCGCGAACAGGAAGCGCGCAACCAGGCGGCCATCCGCATCGCCGAAGATCTTCACCTGCCGCTGGTGGCCACCAACGGCGTTGCCTACGCTGCAGGGGAGGAACGCGAGCTCCTCGACATCCTCACCTGCGTGCGCGAGCACGCCACCATCGACGAGGCGGGGCGCCGGCTGGCACGCAATTCCGAACGCTCCCTGAAATCACCGGCGCAGATGGCGGCAATTTTTGCCGATCTTCCGCAAGCAATTGGCAACACCGCCGAGCTCTCCTCGCGACTCGAGTTTGCGCTCGACGACCTCGGCTACCAATTCCCCAGATATCCGGTGCCCGCCGGCGAGAACATGAATTCCTTTTTGCGCGCCATTGCCCGCGAAGGCTGCCAGCAGCGCTACGGACGGGCTTCCGGCGAGCTGCGGGCCCGCGCCCGCAGGCAGATCGAGCGCGAGCTGGCACTGATCGAAAAACTCGACCTGGCGGGCTATTTCCTCATCGTCTGGGACATCGTGCGCTTCTGCCGCGAACAGAAGATTCTTGCCCAGGGACGCGGCTCCGCCGCCAACAGCGCGGTCTGCTACGCGCTGGGAATCACCGCTGTCGATCCGGTGAAGATGGATCTGCTGTTCGAGCGTTTTCTTTCTGAGGAGCGCGGCGAGTGGCCGGACATCGATATCGATCTGCCCAGCGGAGATCAGCGCGAGCTCGCCATTCAATACGTTTACCAGCGTTATGGAAAGCTGGGCGCGGCCATGACCGCCAATGTCATCACCTATCGCGGGCGGCTGGCAGCGCGCGAGATCGGCAAGGCTCTGGGCTTCGACACGGAGACGCTGGACCGGCTCTCCGCCATGGTCGGGGCCTGGGAATATCGCGATCCCAAGGAGACCCTGGAGTATCAATTCGGCCAGTCCGGATTCGATCTGCGCCATCCGCGCATGGCGAAGTTTCTCGACCTCTGCCTGGCGGTGCAGGACCTGCCACGCCACCTCGGGCAGCACTCCGGGGGCATGGTGATTTGCCAGGGGCAACTCGATTCGGTGGTGCCGCTGGAGCCCGCCACCATGCCCGGACGCGTGGTAGTGCAGTGGGACAAGGAAGACTGCGCCGACATGGGCATCATCAAGGTGGATCTGCTGGGGCTGGGAATGATGGCGGCGCTGGAGGAATCGATCCATCTCATCCGCGATCACTATGGCGAAGAGATGGATCTCGGCCAGTTGCCGGCGGACGATCCCGCGGTGTACGCAGCGCTGCAGAAAGCCGACACCGTCGGCCTCTTCCAGGTGGAGAGCCGGGCGCAGATGTCGTGCCTGCCGCGGCTGCGTCCGGCGAAGTTCTACGACATCGTGGTGCAGGTGGCGCTCATCCGGCCCGGACCGATCGTGGGGCAGATGGTCAATCCCTACATCAAACGCCGCCAGGGGCGCGAGCCGGTCCTCTACCCTCACCCCTCGCTGGAGCCGATCCTGGAGCGCACTCTGGGAGTCCCGCTATTCCAGGAGCAGCTCTTGCGCATCGCGATGGTGGCGGCGGGCTTCACTGGCGGCGAAGCGGAAGAATTGCGCCGCGCCATGGGCTTCAAGCGCTCCGAGGCCCGCATGCGGGAGATCGAAACCAAGCTGCGGAAGGGCATGGATCGCAATGGAATTGCGCCGGCGGCGCAGGAGACGATCATCCAGTCGATTGTCTCGTTTGCCCTCTACGGCTTTCCCGAATCGCACGCTGCCAGCTTCGCCCTGATCGCCTATGCCAGCGCTTATCTCAAATATCACTACCTGGCGGCGTTTCTGGCGGCCCTGCTCAACAATCAGCCCATGGGGTTCTACCATCCCGCCACCCTGGTCAAGGACACGCAGCGGCATGGGCTGAAGGTCAGGCCCATCGACGTGCTGAAGTCCGACTGGCCGTGCACGCTGGAGCCCGCGGGAGATGCTGTGGAAGCAGGGAGCGATGCCGGCGTCGCCGGCGAGCGTTTGGCAGTTCGCCTCGGCCTGCGATACGTGCGCGGCCTGCGCGAAGAAGCCGGGCAGGCGATTGTGCGCGAGCGCAATCGCCGCCGCTTCGCTTCCATCGACGAGCTCGCTCTGCGGGTACCGGAGTTGCGTAAGAACGAGCTGGTGATGCTGGCCAACATCGGCGCACTGAACGGGGTGGCCTCTTCCATAGAAACAGAAGGAGTGCGAGCGCACTCCCCTTTCGCCCGCCTTGGGCGGAGGGCGGGTCCTGCCTTCCACCGCCGGGACGCGCTCTGGCAGGTGGAGCGCGCCGCCCGTCCGCGCGGACCCCTGCTGGAAGGCATTGAGGAATTCGACCAACCCTCGCCGCTGGCCTGCATGACCTACGAGGAGCGGCTCATCGCCGACTTCCGCGGCACCGGGCTGACGGTGGGCCCGCACCCGATGGCTTTCAGGCGGGCGGAGATGGCGCGCCGGGGAATCACTCCCGCTGCCGAGCTACCCAAGCTGCCCGACGGGAAAGCGGTGCGCACCGCGGGATGCGTAATCGCGCGCCAGCGCCCGGGCACTGCCCACGGCTTTGTCTTCCTGAGCCTGGAGGACGAGACGGGCATTTCCAATGCCATCGTGACGCCCGATTTGTTCGACAAATACCGCCTGATCCTGATGACGGAAAAATTTCTGCTGGTGGAAGGAAAGCTGCAAAATCTGGATAACGTAATCTCGGTTAAGGCCGAGCGCTTGAAGCCGCTGAATTTCAACCAGATAGAAACCAGCTCGCACGATTTTCACTGACCAGCGCGAGGCTTCGCCCATTCCGGTTTCATTCCCGAACTATAAACATTTCTTATTCCTCCCATCTGTATTTTTCCCTTCTATTAACAACAATCCACAGGTAAACAGTTTATATTGGAAGAGCGGCAGGGGGCTTTGTTGGGGCAGTATCCCGCACTTATCCTCCCAGGCCGCAATCTATTTAAAATGCAGGAGTTGTAAGAATGGCAACGGTAAAACGGCCCCGCAGCACCTCTACTGAACTCAAGAGGACCAAGAAGACGGATCCGGTCACCGCCGCTGGGAAGCTAAGAGAGAACCTGAGCAACGGAAATCTGGAAGAAGCGATTCGCTTGCGCGCCTACCTGCTGTGGGAGCAGGAGGGCGGAATCCATGGCCAGGATGTGAATTACTGGCTGCGCGCCGAGTCGGAACTGGCGCCGCACAACGTTCGCTAGTGTGATTCGGATCGAACCAGCACCTTACCTGTCATCTTGAGCGAGGACGGGGTGAGTCAATCCCCGTCCGAGTCGAAAGACCCTGCGTTTCCCTGGAATTGCCCTGACGGAGTGCCCTTGGGCCCAGGTTTGCGCCGTGTTGCGGCGTTAACCTGGGCGAATCGCCACCAAGTCCACTCCCTATAATCACCACCAGCGGCCGCACGGAGCCCGAAGGATTCACAATTGTCCAAGGCAATTCGCAACATCGCCATCATCGCGCACGTCGACCACGGCAAGACCACGCTGGTGGACGCCATGCTCAAGCAGAGTGGCACGTTTCGCGCGAATGAGCAGGTGGTGGAGCGGGTGATGGATTCCAACGATCTGGAGCGCGAGCGCGGCATCACCATCCTGGCAAAGAACACCGCGGTCTTCTACCACGATGTCAAGATCAACATTGTGGACACGCCCGGGCACAGCGACTTTGGCGGCGAAGTGGAGCGCGCGCTGAAGATGGTGGATGGGGTAATGCTGCTGGTGGATGCCAGCGAGGGCCCGCTGCCGCAGACGCGTTACGTGCTGAGCAAGGCGTTGGAGGCCAAGCTGCCGCCCATCCTGGTGATCAACAAGATCGACCGCCCCGATGCCCGGCCGCAGGAGGTGCTGAACGAGGTCTACGACCTGTTCATCGACCTGGACGCGGGGGAAGAGCAGCTCGATTTCCCGGTCCTCTATACCAACGCCAAGCTGGGCACCGCCAGCGCGGAAAGCAGCGTCGCGGGCGAAGATCTCCATGCGCTGTTCGAAGCCATCGTGAACACCATTCCCTCGCCGGCGGGCGATCCCGGCGGGCCACTGCAAATCCTGGTGGCCAACCTCGACTACAGCGACTACCTGGGGCGGCTGGCGATTGCCCGCGTGTTCAATGGCAGCCTGCACAACGGCGAGGAAGTGGCGATCGCAAAGTTCGACGGCGCTTTCGAGAAAGTCAAAATCACCAAGCTGTTCTCCTTCAGTGGACTGAAGCGGGTGGAGGTAGAAGCGACCGACCTGGGCGACATCGTGGCGATCGCCGGGGTCACCGGCATCGCCATCGGCGACACCATCACCGGGATCGAGAAGCCGGCGCCGCTGCCGCGCATCACCATCGACGAGCCCACCATCGCCATGCAGTTCACGGTGAACACCTCGCCCTTCGCCGGCCGCGAGGGGCAATACGTAACCTCGCGCCACTTGCGCGAGCGGCTGGAGAAAGAGCTGCTCACCAACGTCTCGCTGCGGGTGGAGGACAGCGGCAGCACCGACACTTTCCTGGTGATGGGGCGCGGCGAATTGCAGCTCTCCATCCTGATCGAGATGATGCGCCGCGAAGGCTACGAGCTGATGGTGGGCAAGCCCGAGATCGTTACCAAGAGTGAGAACGGGCGGCGGATGGAGCCGGTCGAGCACCTGTTCATCGACATCCCCGAAGAGTTCATCGGCGTGGTGATGGAGAAGCTAGGCATGCGCAAAGCGGAGACCCTGAAGATGCACAACCACGGCTATGGCCGCGTGCGCATGGAGTTCCGCGTGCCCAGCCGCGGACTGATCGGTCTGCGCAGCGAGTTGTTGACCGACACTCGCGGCACGATCATCATGAATTCCATCTTCGACGGCTACACCGCCTGGCTCGGCGAAATTCCCCACCGCCTTACCGGGGCGCTGGTCGCCGACCGTCCCGGCACCACCACCGCCTACGCTCTTTACAACCTGCAGGAGCGCGGGGAGCTGTTCACCGGCCCGGGAATAGAAGTCTACGAAGGCATGGTCATCGGAGAGAACTCGCGCGAGAACGACCTCGACGTCAACGCGGTGCGTGAGAAGAAGCTCACCAACATGCGCTCCTCGACCGCCGACGAAGCCATCCGCCTGCTTCCCTTCCGGACGCTTAACCTGGAGCAGGCCATCGAATTCATCGCCGAAGACGAATTCGTCGAGGTCACCCCCAAATCGCTGCGCCTGCGCAAAAAGATCCTGCAAGCCAACAAGCGGTCGCGCAAGGGCGCCGTGCCGGAGAGCGTCGAGGCGGAGTAGGGGTCGCTAACAGTCGCGAGCGACAGCCAATCCTGCGAAACGCTCGACGTTAGTCATCCCGAGCGGCCGCCAAGCCGCGAGGAATCAGCAGTTTTTATTCTCTGTATCCGGCTGAATGCTGAGCGCTGACCGCTGAGTGCTCAGTGCTTCCCTATACAATCCGCTCATGAGCTCCCTGGGAATTTCGCCGGACGAATTCCGGCGGCTTGCAATCGAAGTCACCGACATCGCCACGCGCTACCTCGCCACGCTGGACTCGCACCCGACCTTCCAAAGCCGTGGAGAAGAGACCGAGCGCTTGTTCCGTACCCCTCTTTCTGAGGAAGGCCTGGGCGCCGGAGCACTGGCCGCTCTCGGCGACGTGGTGGAGCATGTTCGCGGGCAGAACGGCCGCTTTTTTGGATATGTGCTGGGGTCAGGCGAGCCTGTGGGGGCGGTCGCCGACCTGCTGGCCAGCGTGCTCAATCAAAACGTGACGGCGTGGCGATCCGGGCCATCGGCGGTGGCCATCGAGCACACGGTGGTCGATTGGCTGGCGCAGGCAATCGGCTGTCCCGGTTTTCGGGGCAGCCTTACCTCAGGCGGGTCGCTGGCAAATCTGATGGGTCTGGCCATGGCGCGCGAAGCCAAGGCGCCGGCGAACGAGAGTGGTGTCGCGGACCGACGCTGTGTGGTCTATGCCTCGGAAGAAGTCCACATGTCGATTCCCAAGAGCGTCGCGTTGGTGGGCATCGGCAGAGAGAATCTCCGGCTGATTCCCGCCAGCCCGGATTTCCGGCTCCCTCCCGCAGAGCTGGAAAGGGCCATTCAGGCAGACCAGGGGGCGGGCAGGATGCCGATCGCTGTCGTCGCCTCTGCCGGAACCGTCAAGACAGGCGCCATCGATCCTCTGGACGAGATTGCCGCCATCGCTCGCCGCCACAACCTCTGGATGCACGTTGACGGAGCCTATGGAGCGCTCGCCGCCGTCGCAGTTCCCCGGAAGCTCTCCGGTCTCGCGCTCGCCGACTCCATTTCTTTGGATCCCCACAAATGGCTGTTTCAGCCGCTGGACTGCGGCTGCCTGCTTTATCGCGATCCCGCTGCCGCCCGGCGCGCGTTTTCGCACACGGGAGACTACGCGCGGTCTTTGAGCGCCGATCCCATCGAGGGCTTCGCTTTTTTTGAAGAGTCCATCGAATTGTCGCGGCGCTTTCGTGGACTGCGATTGTGGCTCTCACTGCGCTACCACGGGATGGCGGCCTTCCGCGAGGCAGTACAACGAAATCTGGATTTGGCAGCGCGACTGGCCGCTGTTGTGTCCAGTCATCCTCAGTTTGAGCTGCTGGCACCGGTGGAACTAAGCGCCGTGTGTTTCCGCCACAAACCGGCGCGGGCCGCCACCGACGACGATCTGAATCGGCTTAACGCCGGAATTCTCCAGCGTGTGATCGAGCGCGGCCGCGTGTATCTCTCCAATGCGGATGTAGGCGGCAAGTTCGCACTGCGCGCCTGCATCGTGAATCACCGCACTACCCAAGCGGATGTGGATAGCGTCATTCCCGAAGTGCTGGCGGCGGTTGGAGGCTAGGCGTTTGACGATCGTCTCACACCTGCTTTTTTGCACCGAGCGGCTGTCGGGCCGCGAGGGGCCACCACCGGCAGCCTCCTCCGCCACGCTCGTGATGACCATTCCGAGAACCTTGTCCGGGTTACGCACTAAGTAATCTCTTCCTCTACCCTTCTGTGCGACAATCTGCTGTTCCATTCCAGCGCAAAGGGGGCGGTCATGGCCCTGGTTATTGGCCTGATAGTCATCGCGGTCCTCGTGTTTTTCCTGATCGCGCTGTACAACAGCCTGGTGCAACTGCGGGTGCGCGCCGATTCCGCCTGGTCGGACATCGATGTGCAGCTCAAGCGGCGGCATGACCTGATCCCCAACATCGTGGAAACCGTGAAGGGCTACGCCGCGCACGAGAAAGGGACGTTTGAGAACATCGCCAAGTGGCGCTCGGCGGCCATGAGCGCGACCGGCCCGGAGGATCGCGCCCAGGCGGAAAACCAGCTCACCGGAGCGCTGCGCCAGTTGTTCGCGGTGGCCGAGAACTATCCACAACTGCGGGCCTCTGAGCAGTTCACTTCCCTGCAGAACTCGCTGCAGGAAGTGGAAGATGCGATCCAGAACTCACGCCGCTACTACAACGCGGTGGTGCGCGATTACAACACGCGGCTGCAATCGTTTCCCGCCAACATGTTTGCCAACGCCTTCGGCTTTCAGACCAAGCAGTTTTTCGAGCTCTCGTCTCCGCAGGAGCGCGAGCCGGTGCAGGTCAAGTTCTGAGTGGCGCCCGCGAGAGGCGAATTCGACGGGTGGGGCGCCAGAACAAACGCGAGGTCTTTCGACTCGGACGGGGTTGATGTGCCCCGTACTCGCTCAAGATGACGGGTAAGAGAGTGCTTCGGTTTCGGGCGAATACTCACGCGCTCATGCGCCGTGCGCAAGTTGCAATCCTGCTTCTATTCACTCTTGTTGCCCTTCCCGCCCGGGCGCGCAACTGGCGCATCTCGGACTTCCACAGCTCGGTGGCGATCGATCACGACGGCAATATGGTCACCATCGAGCGCATCAGCCTGGTTTTCGTGGGCGAGTTTCACGGGATCTACCGCTCGATTCCCGTGGACTATCCCGGCCCGCAGGGCACGAATTACCGCCTGTTTCTGGACATCACCTCGGTTACCGACGACCAAGGCCGCGCTTTGAAGTATGAATCGAAACGGGAAGGCCCGTATCGCAAGCTCAAGATCTACGTTCCCGGCGCGGTTGACACCACCAAGACGGTGTTGATCACCTATGCGTCGCCCAACGCGGTGCGCTTCTTCGACGATCACGACGAGTTCTACTGGAACGTGACGGGCAACGACTGGCCTGTGCCCATCGATCACGCCTCGGCCATAGTGTCGTTCCCGCCCGGCGTCTCCGGAGGCCTGCGAGCCCAGGCTTTCACCGGCGTCTATGGCTCGCATGACCGCGAGGCCACCAGCCAGATCGAGGGGTCGCGCGTCAGCTTTGAGACCACCAACCCGCTGCCCATGCGCGGCGGGCTGACCATCGACATCTACATCCCCAAAGGAATCCTGCACCAGCCCGGCCCGATCACTCGCGCCTGGTGGCTGCTGAAAGCCAACCCCGTGCTGCTGGTGCCCTTCTGGACCTTCGCGGTGATGTTCCTGCTCTGGTACTACAAGGGGCGCGATCCCGCTCCCGGCCTCTCCGTCGCACCCATGTACGAGCCGCCCAAGGGCATGACCCCGGCAGAAACCGGCGCGCTGATCGACGATGGCGTGCAGCCTCGCGACGTCACCTGCACCCTGGTGGACCTGGCGGTCCGCGGCTACGTGAAGATCAAAGAGGTGCAGGAGAAGGTGCTGCTTTTCACCCACAAGGACTACGAGTTCACGCTGCTGAAGCCGATGGCGCAGTGGGGCAGCGACCTGGCGCCGCACGAGCGGGTGATGCTGGAAAACGTCTTCCAGGGGGGCGAGGTCACACGCCTGTCATCGCTGAAGAACCGCTTCTACACAGCGATTCCGGTGATCCGGGCGGACATCATGTCGGCGCTGAAGACGAAAGGCATGTACCTGGTGGACCCGGATGCGGCGCACGTGTGGATTCTGTTTGGGCTGGTGGTGATCGCGGCGCCGATCGTGATCACGCAATTTCTGAACCTGGTGTCGTGGCTGAACTCGCCGCTGCTGGTGGTCATTTCTATTGGAATCTCACTGGTGATCGTGTGGCTCTTCGGCCGGCAGATGGTGGCCAAGACGGTGCTGGGCGCCCGGACCCGGGTGCAGGTCCTGGGCTTCCAGGAATTCATGAACCGGGTGGACGCGGACCGGTTGAAGCGCATGCCGCCGGACACCTTCGAGAAATTTCTGCCGTACGCTATGGCTCTGGGCGTGGAGCATCGCTGGGCGCAGGCGTTCGCCGGAATCGCCCAGAACCCGCCGAACTGGTACGCGGGAGCCGACGGCTATCCCGGCGCCTTCAATCCCGTGTTCTTTACCAACAGCATGCACGCCATGAGCACCGACATGCACCAGGTCTTCACCTCGGCACCCCGCGCTTCGAGCACCGGCTCGGGATGGTCGGGCGGAGGGGGCGGGGATGGTGGCGGATTCTCCGGCGGCGGCTTCGGCGGGGGCGGCGGAGGGGCGTTCTGAGGGATCGGATGCTAAGCGTCACCAGCCGTCGGCTCTCCCTGTTCTCGCTGATGGTGACGCTTAGAAGGCTTGCGGGACCGGCCCGGGGATTAGGCCACATACTCCTTCCCCCTGTCCTACCTTTTCCGGTTTATCAAATGTGTGCCTCCATCCTGTTCTCCGGACTATGCTTATCGCGCCTTCCGTGATATAAACCCTCGGAAGGTTGAATAAAATCGCTCCCCCGTATACCACTCCGAATCAGTCCGGAAGGAGGTTTGTGCCCGACTCACGAACTGGGAAGCGGTTCGATTTGAAGCTGCCGGTTTCCATCAATCCCGCCGATTCCGTTCAGAAGCTGGAAGGCACTACCGATAACCTAAGCGTGGGTGGTGTGTATCTGCGGGCCGACGCCAGTTTCGAGGTCGGCACCAAGGTCAATTTTGAGATCACCCTCCCTGCCGAGGCCACCGGCGGCCCATCGGATGTGAAGATCCAGTGCCGGGGTACGGTGGTGCGAACCGAGCACGATGAGCACGGGGGCCAGACAGGCGTAGCGTGCGTCATCGACGGTTACGAGTTCGTCCGGACATAGGTTCTGACTAACATGCTGAAACTGGTAGTAGCGGATAAACAACCTGTATTCCGAGCGGGCATCGCCAAAGTGCTGGCGGTGGAAGATGAGATGCGCATCGTGGCGCAGGTGCAGCAACCCGAGCAGATGATGATGGCGCTGGAGCGCTTTCGCCCCAACGTGGTGGTTTGCTCCTCTGCCTTCTATCCCGACCTGCACGATCTGGCGGCGGCCACCGCCCGCGCCAAGGGCCGCCTGGTGATTGTGGCCGAGGCCGGTGAGAACCCCACGCAGTACCTGAGCACCGGGGCTCACGGCGTGGTGTACCGCAATGTGACCGGGCCCTCGCTGCTGCAGTGCGTGCGCGCCGTGGCGCGCGGCGACAACTGGGTGCAGGACAACACCGTGCCGGCCGAGGTCAGCGAGAACGACATGGTGGGGGCGCGCGTGGTGGACCGGCTGACCCACAAGGAACTGCGCATCGTGGCCCTGATCGTCCAGGGCTACAAGAATAAGGAAATCGCCACCGAGCTGGGCACCACCGAGCAGGTGATCAAGAATTACCTGCGCAACGTGTACGACAAGATTGGGGTGTCCGACCGGCTGGAGCTGGCGCTGTTCACCATCCATCACCGTATCCTGGCTGAAGCCGCGGCCGCCAGTTCCGCCGGCGCCAGCAGCAACGCCACGGAAGCGCGCTAGGTCTGTGCGGGGCGGGCGAAGGCGCCCGCGCCACGACCAGGGCACTGGCCGCGAAGGGCAGTGTCCGCGCCGTGCTGCCCCGAATATAATTGTCCGACGCACGTGTCCTTAGCCGCATCCGCCAAACTCGGGCCCTATGAAATTCTGACGCCGCTGGGCGCCGGCGGTATGGGAGAGGTGTATCGCGCCCGCGACACCCGCCTGGGACGCGATGTCGCGGTCAAGATTCTTCCCGAATCCTTCGCCAACGATCAGGAACGGCTGCATCGCTTCGAGCAGGAGGCGCAGGCGGTCGCCGCGCTGAACCATCCCAATATCCTGGCCATCTACGACGTGGGACAGAGCAACGGATCGCCCTACCTGGTTTCCGAGTTGCTGGAAGGCGAAACGCTGCGCGAAGTGCTGGAACGGGGGCCAGTGCCGCAGCGCAAAGCCTGCGAATTCGCCGTGCAGGTGGCGCAGGGTCTGGCGGCGGCGCACGAAAAGGGCATTGTCCATCGCGATCTCAAGCCCGAGAACCTGTTCTTGACCCGCGATGGCCGGGCCAAGATCCTCGACTTCGGCCTGGCCAAGCTGGCGCTGAAGAACGCCGTCAGCTCCGATGGAGTAACCCTGGCGAGCACGCGGACTGCGCCCGGGGTGGTGCTGGGGACAGCCAGCTACATGGCGCCGGAGCAAGTGCGCGGCGAGCCCGCCGACGCGCGAACCGACATCTTCGCGCTCGGCGCGGTCCTGTACGAGATGCTGACCGGGCAGCGCGCCTTTCATTACGACACCTCGGCCGAGACCATGACCGCGGTGCTCAAGGAAGATCCGCCGGAGCTGACCGACCCGGCTCGTCGCGTGTCTCCGGCCCTGGAGCGGATTCTTCGCCGCTGCCTGGAGAAGGATCCCGCACAGCGCTTCCAGTCCGCCAAGGACCTCTCCTTTGCGCTGGGCGCGCTCTCGGGAAGCGATGCCACCAGCGCGTTGCGCGTGGGCGACCTCCCTCGGCGTTTTCCATTTCTGCTGGTGGCCGCAGTGGTTGCGGCGCTGGCGATCGGAGCGGGAGCCGCCTGGCTGCTGAACCGGCGTCCCGCCGCCACTGAGCGCGTGCAATTTGGAATCCCGGTGCGCGGTGAAGTGAGCCACCTGGCACTCTCGGCCGATGGTTCCAAGCTGGTCTTCGTTTCCCCGGAAGAAGACTCCGGATTGCCCCTGCTCTTCGTGCAGCGCATCGGCTCGGCCTCGGCCACGCCCTTGCCCGGGACCGAAGGCGCAAGCTATCCCTTTCTCTCGCCCGACGGAAGTGAAGTGGCGTTCTTCGCCAACGGGAAGTTGCAGAAGGTGGCCACCGCCGGAGGCACGCCCCAGGTGCTGGCCCCGGTGCTGGCCGCGCGGGGCGGAAGCTGGGGACGCCGCAACGTGATCCTCTACACTCAGGACGCACTCAGCGTATTGTGGCGTATCAACAGCGATGGCACGGGTGCAGCCCCGGTCACGGTGGCAACCGCCGACGACAACAGTCATCGCTGGCCGGTCTTCCTTCCCGACGGCAACCATTTTCTTTTCTGGGCAGGCAATTTCGGCAACGCCAAGGATGACCGCGTCAGCGGAATCTACTTGAGCTCGCTGGACAGGAAGGAAAGGAAGCTGGTGGTTCTTTGCCATTCCAGCTTTGCCTTCGATTCCCAGCACCTGTACTACGCCGACGAAGACCGGCACCTGGTTAGCGTGCCGTTCGACCCCGCCTCGGCTATCGTCACCGGCAGCCCGAAGCCAGTGGCGCAGGTGGTGGGCTATCAGCCTTCCACCTACTGGGTAGCGCTGACGGCCTCTGAGAACGGCACGCTGGTGTACAACAGCAGCACCGGGGCTGATCTCTCGGTGCTCACCTGGGTGGACCGCAACGGCAAAGAGGTGTCACGCGTGGGCGAGCCCGCGGTGCAGGCCAATCCCGCCATCTCACCGGAGGGCAGCCGCATCGCGCTCGACATCAGCGATCAGAAGGCAAACAGCATCAACGTCTGGCTGGAGAATGTGAACCACGGTGGCATGATGCGCTTCACCTTCTCTCCCGGAGAGGAAGTCGTGCCGGTGTGGTCGCACGACGGCAGCATGGTCGCGTATCGCACCAATTTTGCCCAGGCGGCGCTGCTCACCAAGCGGGCAACCGGCCTGGAACGGGAGCAACTCAAGCTCAAAGTCCCCGCCGCAGGCGACATTCTTCCCAACTCCTGGTCCGCCGACGACCGGCAGATCCTGTGCCAGCAGCAGTTACAGGGCGGTCACGGACTGGTACTGGTACCGGCAGGGGGAGGCGAGGCTGTACCCTTTCTGACAGGCAAGGGAAACCGGGCCAACGCCCAGATTTCTCCCGACGGCAAGTGGGTCGCATACGCCTCCGACGAACTGGGCAGCTGGGAGATCTTCGTGGCTACGTTCCCCGGCGGCGCGGGAAAGTGGCAGGTCTCGCGCGCCGGGGGGGGTGAGCCGCGCTGGCGCGGGGACGGCAAGGAAATCTTCTACATCGGGCCCAAGGGTACGCTGACAGCCGTGCCAGTCTCTTCCGAAGGAACCTTCTCCAGCGGCGTGGCCACGCCTCTGTTTCGGGTGCGCGGGCGCGCCCAGGTGTCGTCCACCGACGTCTTCACCTACGACGTTACGCGGGACGGCAACCTCTTTCTGGTGAATCGCTACTGGAAGCCGCCGTCAGTGGAGCCCCTGAGCATCGTGATGAACGTGGCAGCCCCGAACAAATAGTGGAGCGCGGGCGGGAGCGCCTGCGTCCATCCTAGGCTTTCCGCCCTATCGACTTGGCCTGGGTGAACAGGTACAGGTAGTCGGGACCGCCGGCCTTCGAGTCGGTTCCCGACATGTTGAAGCCGCCGAAGGGATGGGCTCCCACCATCGCTCCCGTGCACTTGCGGTTGATGTACAGGTTGCCGACGTGGAACTCCTCCATCGCGCGCTGAATCTTCTCCTCTGACGAGGTGTAAACCGCGCCGGTGAGGCCGAATTCCGTGTCGTTGGCGATTTCCAGCGCGTGATTAAAGTTCTTCGCCTTGATGATGGCTAGCACCGGCCCGAAGATCTCCTCCTGCTCAAGCTTCGATTTGGGCGCGATGTCGGCGAACACCGTGGGCTCGATGAAGTAGCCGTCGTTGCCGGCGAGGCGCTTGCCTCCGGTAATCAGGCGCCCATCCTGCTTGCCCTGCTCGATGTATCCGAGAATCGATTTCATCGAGCCTTCGTTGACCACCGGGCCCATGCCGGGGTTTTCGCTGGGGTCGCCGAGGGTGATCTTCTCGACGCGCGCCTTCAGCTTGGGAATGAAGGCGTCGTAGATCTTCTCGTCGAGGATGAGGCGCGAGCAGGCGGAGCACTTCTGCCCTTGGAAGCCGAAGGCAGAAGCGGCTACGCCCTCGACGGCGGCATCGATGTTGGCGTCGGCATCGACGATGATCGCGTCTTTGCCGCCCATTTCGAGCACCGTGCGCTTGATCCATATTTGGCCGGGGGCCTGGGTGGCGGCCACGTGATTGATGCGCAGCCCGACTTCGCGCGAACCGGTGAAGGCGACGTAGCGCGTCTTGGGATGCGCGACCAGCGCATCGCCAAACGAGGCACCCGCGCCGGGACAGAAATTCACCACGCCCGGGGGCATGCCGCATTCTTCGAGAATTGAAAAGAGGAAGCGCGCGATCGCGGGCGAGTCGCTGGATGGCTTGAGGATTACGGTGTTGCCGCAGACGATGGAGGCCAGCGTCATGCCGGTCATGATGGCGCCGGGGAAATTCCACGGGGGAATCACGATGCCCACGCCGAGAGGAATGTAGCGGAGGTAATCGTGCTCTCCGGAAAGCTGAATGGGAGGCTCGGCCTTAGCCAGGCGCAGGGCCTCGCGGGCGTAAAACTCGGCGAAGTCGATGGTCTCGCCGGTATCGGCGTCGGCCTCGGCCCAGTTCTTGCCGACTTCAAAGATCATCCAGGCGCTGAATTCGTGCTTGCGCTTGCGGATGGTTTCGGCGATGCGGAACAGCAGCTCGGCGCGCTCCTCGGCTGCGGTGCGGCTCCAGCTCTCAAAGGCGTGGAGCGCCGCGCTCATGGCGGGCTCGACGTCCTCAGCACCGGCTTTTTGGAAGATGCCGACAATTTCGCTGGGCTTAGCGGGGTTGAGCGACTTGAGCTTGTCGCGCGTCTTTACGCGTTTGCCGCCGATGACCAGGTCGTATTCCCGACCCAACTCGGAGCGCACTTTGTCGATGGCCGCGCGCATGGCGCGAGCGTTTTCTTCGCGCGTGAAATCGGTGAAGGCCTCGTTCTTGAAGGCGGTGACGGTGCGTGCTTGGTCGCGGGGCGCAGCAATGGTCGCCATGATTGCATCCTCTCTATTAGAAGTTCGGGGGCAACGATCCTATGGTGCCTGGCAGAACAGCTTCGCAGAAACGGCCACGGATACCGTGCCGCCGGGGGTGGGACACCAAGGGCTATTTTACACCGCGGCGGCGGGAATAGAGATGCTTCCCCTGCGCCCATGGCAGGCGGTCGCCTTTTCAGCCGTTTTTCGGTTCGTTTTTCACTGGTTTATCTCATCGTTGTCAAAGGTTGGTAACTTCGCGCTACGAGCTCGTACTTTGCCCTCCTGAACTGAATCGAACCAGGTGAACACAGAATCCGGACCAAGGGCGGAGAGATGCGCGAGCCAGCGAAATCGCTCAGACCACAGCGTCCGGAAACGGAGGATAGGAATGAAATACGCTAATCGAGTTCTGTTCGCGCTGGGATTGCTGCTTCTGGCGGCCACCGGTGCGTTTGCCCAGGAACGTGTGATCGCCAATGTTCCCTTCGGCTTCACCGCTGAAGGTCACGAAATGCCGGCGGGAAAGTACCTGGTGTCGGAAGTATCCGACGGCGTCAAGGTGCTTGCCATTCACAACGATGCAAGCAATCAAACTCTCTTGGTCAATACCTTCAGTGGGGATCCTACGGGCGAAACCAAGTTGACGTTCCATCGCTACGGCGAGACGTACTTCCTGGCAGCCGTCTCCACGCCAAACTCTCGTTACGAACTGGGAAGCTCGAAGGCTGAGAAGCAGCTGCGGGCGAAGAACCCCGGCAACGAAACTATCGTCGCGGTTCTGGGTCAATAGTGAATAGGCAGCCGAGGCCCTGGGGAAGGTTATGGCTCAGGCGCCTCGGCAAATTCTTTTGGAGTGAAGAAGCGGTGGCGGGGAAAGTGATCGAGTTCTACATTCCGGCGAACTTCAAGGCGCCGGCGCAATGGAGAACCGAAAGAGAAACGGGCAAGGTGATCGAGTTTCCCAGCGAGACGACCAAGAAGTCGGCTTGATGAGGGGCAGGATCGGACGGTGATGGTAGTGCCGGGGCGCTGGCGGAAGCCGCGCCCTTCTGAGCTCATAGGCCGCGGGAACCAAGCGTCGGCGGCACAGAATCAGCAGCCAGCCTCAATCGGCGGAGGTGACCGACTCGGGATCAAGGAACTGCATCACGCAGCCCTGGTCGCCGCAGGAGAGCGTGCCGCGGCGCACCAGCTTAGTGGGGGTGCCGTCGGGAAAGGCAACGGGATACTTTCCGCCGTCCAGCCGGGATGCGAAGCCGCGCAGCTTCTCATCGCCGGAAAGAAACTTGATGCCGTCGATCTTGGGACCATTCTCGAAGACAAAGGCGAAGTCGGCCTGCGCGTTCTCCTTGGTCGTCGCGTCAAGTCTGGTGGGAGGAATGCCAGCGCCGTTTTCGGCAGCGTGACGCACGGCTTCGTCCACCTTCTTTGGACTCTTCAGCAACGCGGTAAGCACCTCGCGGGCCTCGGGATAAGAATTCTTCGCCGCCAGGGCGGAGGCGTAGAGGCGCGCGGCGTCGTCTTTGCGGCCGGCCGCTTCGTAGATCTTGCCCAGGTGGTAGGCGCTCTCCCCGTGCGCGGTCAGGAGCCAGGCTGCGTTGATGTACTTCTCCGCCAGTTCCAGGTTGCCGCGCTGGAAGTGAACCCATCCGAGCGTGTCCCAGAAAGAACCGATGGCGCCGGAGTAGAAGTAGTCCTCCAGGCGCAGGCGCGAGACGTCCACATTGCGCAACTGCGCGGCTACCTCGCTGACCGCGGATTCGGCGTACTGCTGGGCGCGGTCGAGCTGCAGCCTGTGCCGCGCCAGCTCGTAGGCAACATTGTTATAGGTGCTGGAATTGGGCCCGATCTCCACCGCCTTGTTGAGCGCGGCCAGGCCCTTCTCCTGCTGGCCGACTTCAAGGTAAGCGCGGCCCAGCTGGGTCAGCAACGCCGCGTTTCTGGGCTCAAGCGAGGCAGCCTTCTCGAACTCCGGCACCGCCTCGGAAAACTTGCGCTGCTCCAGTAGCACCTGTGCCAGGCCGGCATGGGCAACGGAATCCAGAGGATTGATCTCCAGTTCCCGGCGGTAAGCCGCAGCCGCCTTGTCCCACTCGTGATCGGCGGCATACGCGGTGGCGATGCCGTTATTCACGCGTTCCTGGTAGGGATTCATCTCCAGAACCTTCTGGTAAGCGGCGATGGCGTCGGTAGTCTTGCGCTCGGCCAGATAGGCGGTGCCCAGGCCGATCCAGGCACTCTTGTTCTTGGGCTCCAGTTCGGTGGCGCGCTTGTAGGACTCAGCCGCGGCGGGGAAATTGCGGTTGCGCATGGCGGCGGCGCCAGCGGCAATCAGGTCGTCGGTCTTCAGCCCCTGCGGCAACTGCGATGCGCCGGCGAGCGATGTCTCCAGCGAGATCACCTGGTCCTGGTCCGACTGGATAACACGGCGAAAGGCGGCGTAATCGCCCAGCCGCTGCCGCGGAATCTCGCGCTGCGACATGCGCAGGGCGCGCTCGGCAGTGATGACGTTCTTATCGTCCTTGTAGGTAACCTGGTAACTGGCGTAGTCCCGCGATACCGCCGCGGGCAAGGGAAGGCTCACGGTGTAGCGGGCCGGCACCTCCAGCTTGAGGCGATAGGTGGCTTCGATGGGCGCGCCCGAGAGCTCGACCTGCTCGGGCTGGTCGTCCTCGTCGCCGTCAATGTCGGGAGCGGAGAGTTTGGGCAAGGGCACGGGGAAGGTTGGGTTCTTGCTCGACCAGTCCAGATAGTTGGCCACGGTAGCGGTGTAGCGCAGCTCAAACGGCTTCTGGGTGTTGGCGGGATTGTCTACGTCGAGGCTGGAGATTTCGCCGGCGATGCCGCCCGCGGTCTTGATCAGGTCCTTCCACTCCGACTCGGGACGGCTGCGAAAGCCGTAGCGAAAAAGGAGCTCCGAATCGCCGCGCAGCGTGAAGTGCATGCGCGCGGTGAGGGTGCCGATGTCGTCGATCCGGGCGTCGACGTCGATGAACTGCTGATTGGGCACGGGAGAATCGGTGGGCGTCTCGATCAGCTTGCCCTTGCCGTCGGCAGGCACCCACAGCGCCTGCTTGTGACGCAGGCTGAAGCTCAACAACTGGAAGGGGGCGACCTCGGTGGTGCTGTCGAGCCAGAGCTGCTGCTTGCCGAGAGTGACCAGGGTAATCACGTGATCGAACTGCCCGGGCGAGGGCACGTCGGGATCGATCCTGCGCCGCGAGTTGATGAGCACAGGATCGGCGTGAATGTTGACGGCGGCCAGCATGGCTTCCAGCAGCGTGTGCTTGTCCTTACAGTCGCCGTACTTGTTGGTGAAAATCTCGGCCGCGGCGTGCGGCTGGTAGCGGCCCAGGCCGAACGACAAGCTCACGTAGCGGTATTCCGGGGCCACGTAGTCGTAGATGGCCTTAACCTTGTCGAGATCGGTCTTCTTATCCTGGGTTAGAGCCATGGCCTTCTCGCGCAGCAGCGGAGTGGCAGAGATGCGCTCCTGCTGCAGCGGGGCATACCACGCGCCCACCTCCTGCCAGCTGCGGAAGGTCGTGAGCTGCACGCTGGGCTGCTCCTCCTGGAGATGCTTGCGGCCCTTGCGGCGATCGTCGCGGATCTCCTCGGGGGTTTTGTGCTTCAGGTTGGCGTTGATCCAGGTATAAATGCGGTAGTCGCCGGCCTCGCGAGTGTCGGGCTCACGGCCGGGCTCGGTCTTGAGCTGGACAGGCTTGTCCTTGGGGACGGAGAGTTCCAGCTTTTCGCTGAGCACGATCACTTCGCGGTCAAAGTCGTACTCGAACCAGAACTGGTTGGGAGCCAGTGCGGTCTCGATGGTGGTGGTGATGCTGTACTCGAGCCGGTCGCCGGGTCGCAGGGCGGGCACGGTGATGTGCTTCTGGCGGAAGTCGGTGTACATGGGTGCGCCGTGCACTACGCCGGAAGCCAGGTCCTGTACGGCGTCGGGACCGGCGGCCACTACCGTGCCGTCGGGCTTGCGCACGCGGACGTAGTCAACATCCATCCTCTCGTTGCCGGAGCTGTAGCCGAAGACCAGTTGCCCCAGCTGGCGCACGCCCAGCTCGGTGTTGACGGGAATGGCGGCGATCATGGTGCGGCGGCCGGTGCCGTCTTTCTCGAAGCGCACCTGGTTCTTCAGGTCTTCAATGATGAAAGGCTCTTGCGAGTAGTCGGGTTTGGCGGCGGTGGGAGCGGACGGTTTGGATTGCGGCACGCTGTCCTGGACTGCCGCGGGTGGCTGCGCTTTATCTTTATTCTTGCCGTCGCTTTTGGCGTCGTTGCTCTGGGCGGATGCGGGAACCAGGAACAGCAGAGAAAGCAGCAGGTTGGAAATCAAACGTCTGACGATCGAACTTCGCATTGTCGAGGTAGCCCTCTTGGCCCGAGGTACGCGGCCCGGAATTCAGCAGGTTGCAACCTTCATTCTGACGCACCCGGGCGTAGAGGGGAAGGGCCACGCCGGCACCAGAGGGATTACGGAGGGAGATGGCTCCAGGAGGCGGGGCGGTGGCGGTTTGACCTGCGGCTCGACCCACCTCATGCGCCATAGGTCTCACGCCCCAATCGGGGATTTCGCCTGGCAAGCGTCCGCTGCGCTCAAGCGCCCGCGGGGCAGCTCAAGAACGCCTGCAACTAACTGATCCACCTGCGCCAGGCTGCCTCGTCCAACCGCGGCTCAGAAATCCTTCAGCAACATTTCAGATTAGCTAAAGGACCATGGAGGCGCAGGGCGGCTAATCTCGCAGAATCACGTGGCGCGCCGGGAGCGTATCCCGGGCCGCAGATTTGAGGATGGCGATATGACTAAGCGTTTGATCGTTTTCGCGTATGGAGTTGTGTGTTACCTGTTGTTTCTTCTGACTTTCGTTTACGCCGTGGGGTTCATCGGCAATGTGTACGTGCCCAGGTCCATGGATTCGGCTGCACGAGTGCCGTTCTGGCAGGCGCTGTTGATTGACACGCTGTTGCTGGCCGCCTTCGCCGTGCAGCACAGCGCCATGGCGCGGCCCGCGTTCAAGAACGCGCTGACGCGGTTCATCCCGACGGCAGCCGAGCGCAGCACCTATGTACTCTGCTCGAGCCTGGCGCTGATTGCCCTATTTGGCTTCTGGCAGCCCATCGGCGGAGTTCTTTGGAACGCGGCCGATCCCGTGGGCCGGTACACGATCAATGTGCTCTTCGGGCTGGGATTTGCGCTGGTGCTGGTGGCCACGTTCCTGATCAATCACTTCGACCTGTTCGGATTACGACAGGTGTCCCTGTATCTGGCGGGAAAGCCGTATACGCTGCTGGAGTTCCGCACGCCGCTGTTCTACAGGTACGTTCGGCACCCGTTGTACATCGGCTGGCTGATTGCATTCTGGGCGACGCCGACGATGACCGGCGCGCACCTGCTGTTCGCGATCCTGACGACCGCGTACATTTTGATCGCGATCCGCTGGGAAGAGCGTGACCTCATTATGGCGCACGGCGCGCACTACGAGAATTACCGCAAGCAGGTGCCCAAGCTGGTCCCACAGCTGCTGCCGTACCGGGAGGTGCAAGAGCGAGTGCTGACGAGTCAGCGCCCGGTGGCCTAGTTCTGGAGGCGAAGCGGAAGGGCGGCTCGCGACCGCCCTCCAGATTCGACTCGCAGCGTGAAGGCGAATTATGAAGCGGAAGACCGCTCCCGGCTGGCGGCGGGCGCGTCCTGCCACGACATGAATCTGGAAAACTCCTCGACGGACGCGCCCCACGCGGGATCTCCAGGGGCGACCATGTGGCAACGGCTCGGCAATTCCACAAAGCGGGCGCCCGGAATGCGCGCCGCGATCAGCCTGCCCTCCTGCACGGGAACGGCGGCATCACCTTGCGAATGCATCACCAGGGTGGGACAGCAGATTCTCGGCAGCAAGTCGAAAATCTTGATCTTGGGGAATTCGGACATCATGCGAACGGCATTGTCCGGCGAGGTCGAGATGCGCTGCAGTTCGTTCAGCCAGTCCATCTCCACCGAATCGGCGTCGGGACGGAACAGCGTCGTCCACAACTGCCGGAACGCGGGGTTGTCGCGCCCCCACCCCAGGCGAATCAGCGTCAGCAGCGCTTGAAATTGCTCGCTGACGCCGTCGCCCGGCGAAGGCCAGCCGTTGGCGAAGGCACCGGTAAAAATCAGTTTTGTTACCCGCTCCGGATGGCGCACCGCGTAGGCCGTTGCAACCGCAGCGCCCTGGCAGGCGCCCAGAATGGCGAATTTGTCCAGGCCGGCGGCGTCGATCAGTTCCTCGAAGTCCTTGACCGTGCGCTCGAAGGAAAAATCGCCGACCTCCCAGCCGGAGAGTCCACTGCCCCGCTGGTCGTAACGGATCAGAGTGTTGTGGCGCATGATCTCCGACAACCAGTGCCGCAGGAACGGACTCTTCCACTCAAAGCCGAGGTGATTGAGCCAGTCGATGGTGCGAACCAGGGGTGGTCCCTGGCCTCCCACGGTGTACGCGATGCGCACGCCATCGCTTGCAGTAAAGAACTGTATCTCCTGCTCGGGAGCATCGCCCGCGTCCCAGGAGGGGTCCAGCTTGACCAGTCTGGCGGCGGCAACTGCGGGCTTTACCTCCCCGACGAATCTATATCCGTGCCGAGGCACGGTCTCGATGTACTTTGCCGGCTGCAGCAGCTTCCTTAGCTGGGAAACACAGTGGTCCAGATTGTTCTCTTCGACCACGGAGTCTGGCCAGACGGCCTGCATCAGTTCGTCCTTGCGAACCAGTCGGCCGGCGTTCTCCACCAGCACGCGCAGCGTGTCGAACAGCTTCCCGCGCAGACGAATTTCCTCGTTTTCGCGAACGAGCCTTCGCTCATCCACGTCGAGTAGATACAGGTCAAAAGCGTACTTTGCCATCGGTTCGCGGCGGCTACCCACAGGCGTGCAGAATCAGCCGCAAGCCCCAGGTAGGTGGTATTTTACCAGTCTTGGCGAGGGCCCATCGGGCGACCTGCCACAGCACGGCTTGAACTGCGGAGGTCCGATAGTGGCGCCCGCACCGCAGGGATCAACGGCCGCGCTGGGCGCCGCGCCATTCAAATCTCGGCGCTCACGGCTCAGCCCTTGATGGCTTTCTCGCGCGCCAGCAGCGCGCGCTTGCGCTCCGCGCCCCAGCGGTAACCGCCAGGCTCGCCGTCGCTGCGCACCACGCGGTGGCACGGAATCAGTACCGCCACGGGATTGGCGGCACAGGCGCGGGCTACGGCTCGAACCGCCCTGGGCCGGCGGATAGCGCGCGCAATTTCCGCGTAGGAGCGCGTCGATCCGCGAGGAATCTGGCGCAGCGCTTTCCAGACGCGCCACTGAAACGCGGTGGCGCGGACGTCGAGCGGCAGATCGGGATGTTGATCTATGTGCTTGCTGCCCGAATTCCTCCCCGGCTCCACACCGTCGAGAGCATCGCCATCGAGATGCGAAAGCAGCCTGCCTACCGCGGAGCGGAGGTGCTGCTTATCGGCAACAATCTCGGCCTTAGGAAATTCCTGGCGCAAGCCTGACTCCAACTCGCGGTCGGAGTCTGCGAAGCGGACGGCGCAAAGGCCACGCGCGGTCGAGGCCACCAGCATGCGTCCCAGGGGCGAATCGGTAATGGTGTAGCGGATGGTGATTCCGGGCGCGCCCTGGCGGTAGGAGCCAGGCGTCATTCCCAGATGACCGGGGGCGCGCTCGTACACGCGGCTGCTGGAACCGTACCCTGCATCATAGACGGCGGTGGTGACGTCGTCACCGTGCCTGAGCTTCGACTTCAGCAACAGCAGGCGGCGGGCGTCGGCATACTCGCGCGGCGAGATGCCCAGCACCTGCTTGAACGTCTTCTGCAGATGGAAGGGGCTGAGGCCGGCCTGATCGGCCAGATCCTGCAGGCTGAGCGGCTGATCAAGATGGCGATCGATCAGCCGGCAGAGTTTCTGGACAAGTTGGCCCTTGGGGTCGCCGGCATCGATTTCGCGGGGGCGGCAGCGCCGGCAGGCGCGGAAGCCGGAACGCTCGGCGGCCTCCGGGCCATCGAAGAACTCGACTTTCTCCGGCCTGGGACGCCGCGAGGGGCACGAGGGCCGGCAGTAGACGCCGGTGGAGCCCACGCCGTACACAAAGACGCGATCGAAGCGGCGATCGCGCGAAAGCACGGCCTGCCAAAACGCGTCGGTAGGCGCGGGAATCATGGTGCTGATCAAGTATCACCTCCAAACGGACATTAGCGCCAGCGTGCTGGCTGCCGCTATCCGGAGGTTGGCGTCAAAGTAAATGTTACAGTTCGATGAAAATATGGCGGAGATTGCCAAGCTAAAGCACCTATCTTCTCAACCAGATAGCGCGCGACGGGCGGTGTGGGTTAATCTTGCGACGAATGATTTTTCTGGTAGAGGACGACCTGGATATTTCCCGGCTTGTGCGCCATCACCTGGAGGCGGCCAGTTACGCGGTGCGAGCGTTCCCCTCGGCGGCCGGCGTACTGAACGACGCGGAGAAGCAACCGCCGGCGCTGTTTTTGCTCGACATCATGATTCCCGCCGGCGATGGCCTGGACCTGTGCCGCAAGATCCGGCAGACGCCGACGCTGGCGCCGATTCCGGTGATTTTTCTAACGGCGCGCAGCTCGGAGGCCGATCGAATTGTCGGACTGGAGTTGGGGGCGGACGATTACATCACCAAGCCGTTCAGCCCCCGCGAACTGGTGGCGCGGGTGAAGGCGGTGCTGCGGCGCTTTGAGCGGCCGCTGGCGCCGGCGCTGCTCAAGGCCGGAGACATCGAGATCGACACCGGGGCCATGACGCTGACGGTGCGCGGCAAGAAGGTGCCAACCACGGCCACCGAGTTCCGGCTGCTGGATTACCTGGCCCGGCATCCCGGGCGAGTGTTTACGCGCGACCAGTTGCTGGACGCAGTGTGGCGGGACACACAGTTTGTGACCCCGCGCTCGGTGGACGTCTATGTGCGCAGGATTCGGGAAAAGATCGAGCGCGATCCCGAAAATCCGCGCCTGCTGAAGACGGTACGCGGCGCGGGCTACCGCTTCGAGGCTCCGCGGTGAAAACGCGAATCTTCTTCCGGCTGCTGTGGGTGCTGGTGCTGGTGATCGCGGCCACCGCGATCGCAACAGACCTGGCCGCACGCCGCGGCAGAGAGCCCTTCGTTCTGATTGGCGCCGGGGCTGGGCTGGTAGTGGCAGTAATGATTGCAGGGATTGGGGCGCAATCGATCGGCCAACGGCTGCAGTCGATCGTGGACTTCGCGCAGCGGGTGGCAGGCGGCGACCTGTCGGCGCGCATCGACCAGCGCTCAAGCGACGAAATCGCCACGGTGGCGGCGTTCCTGGACAAGACCGCACGGCGGCTGCAGCATGGCTTCGAAGAATTGGAGACCAGCCGCAAAGAGCTGGAGACCTTGCTGAACAGCATGCAGGAGGCGGTGATCGCGGTGGCCGCCGATGGCCGCGTCCTGTGGGCGAATGAGCGCATGATCAGGCTGGTCCCCAGCGGGGTGCGGCTGGAGATGCCGCTGGCGGAAACAGTGCGCGATCCCGACTTCCTCAGAACCGTGGACCTGGCGGCCAAGACGCACACCGTGCAGCCGGCGCGGGTGTCGTGGACGGCGGTAGGACGAGCCTTCAAGGTAACTGCGGCGCCCATGCCGGGAGGCGGAGCGGTGGCCGTGCTCCACGACCTGACCGACATCGAACGGGTGGAGAAGACCCGGCGCGACTTCATCGCCAACGTGTCGCACGAACTGCGCACGCCGCTGACCTCGATCCAAGGCTACGCAGAGACCTTGCTGGATGCGCCGCCGGGCGATGCCGCGGTTACGCGCGAGTTCCTGGAGATCATCCGCAAGAATGCGGCGCGAATGACGCGGCTGACCGAGGACTTGCTGGTGCTGGCGAGGGTGGAGTCGGGAGAGCAGAGCTTCAAGTTCCGTCCCGTCTCGGCAGACAGCCTGCTGCAGGATGCGCTGCAGAACTTCCAGGAGGTAGCGCGGGCGCGTGGCCTGGAATTGGAGATCGAGCACAGTTCCTCGGCGGCAGTGAATGCCGATCCCGACGCCATCCACCAGATCTTCAGCAACCTGATCGACAACGCCATCAAGTACGCCGGTAGCGGCACCCACGTGTGGATCGGGGCGCGCGAGGCGGGACAGAGGCTGGAGTTCTTTGTCCGCGACAGCGGTCCGGGAATCGCTTCCGAGCACCTGCCACGGCTGTTCGAGCGTTTCTACCGGGTGGACAAGGCGCGCTCGCGGGAGTCGGGCGGGACCGGGCTGGGGCTGGCGATCGTGAAGCACATCATCCTGGTGCACGGCGGCAATGTCCGTGCGGAGAGTGAGCTAGGTCACGGATCGGAGTTCGTGTTTTCGCTACCCTTGGCCTCGGCCGCGGTAGAGGTCGCCTCGTAAGAGGAAAAACAATTGTTGTCCCGCCCGACCCGAAAACCGGGTATCCTCTGAGCTCCGGCCCGCCCGCCATGGCCTGCGCCTCGTCAACGGCCTGGCCGCCCGCAGGAGAGCGAGAGCCGGCGCCCGCGCAAATCAGCGACACCCGGAGCCATGACCCCGGGGGAAGGTGACATATGGGAACGGTCAAGGCTCTCGACCCATCCCAATCCGATTGTTCCCGCCTGCTGCAGCTGACGCTCCGCGGCTGCGAGGTGGCCAGGTGCGCCAGCGCCGCCGTGGTCCAGGGAATTTCCGCCCGCTCCCTGGAAACGTTGACGCGCGTCCGCGCCTACGAAGAAGAGCTGGACACCCTGGACCGGGAAGTGAACGAAGGCGTGACCGCAACGATCACCCACGTCAGCGACGCGGACGCCCGCGAGCTGCTGGCCTGCCTGAAGTTCATCCTGGAGCTGGAACGCATCGGTGACCTGCTGTTGAACTTCGCCAACCGGGCTATCGCCATTCTTCCGCGGGTGAGCGAGCAGGACCTGAAGGACCTGACCACCATGGCGACGATCCTGCAGCGCATGCTCAGCGATGTGGAGGAGGCGTTCTCCAAGCGCGACCTTAAGCGCACGCTGCAGATCCTGAAGGCGGACGCCGAGCTCGACCGCGTGCGCAACCTGATGTTTGTGCGCTACATCGAGAATCCCGACAATCAGCGGCGGCAGGAAGGCTTCCACCTGGTATTCATGACGCAAACCCTGGAGCGCGCCGGCGACCACGCCAAGAATCTGGCGGAGGAGGTCTGCCAGTTGGTCAGCGGACGCAGCATCCGGCACTTCAAGCGCGCCTCCGACAAGCCCATCGAAGAGATGTTTCTGGACTGGATGCGGAAGCAGGAGCGCAAGTAAGAGGAGCATTCAGCAATCCACAGCCAGGAGCCGAGCCATGAGCTGCACCGGCTCTTCCGCTCTCGGCTGAGTGCTGACGGCTGAGTGCCAGCCGGTGTCCCTGTAAACAAATATTCACGATGTTGTAACCGAGTTGTAACACGGCTCCGCTAAAACAATGCGTTTGAAAGTCTCAGGAGGATTCTTCATGGCAAGACGTGTCTCAGTTTGGCTCCTCTGCACCGCGTTTCTGATGGGTAGCGCGGTAGCCCAAAATCTGAATGGCGCTGGGGCGACCTTCCCTTATCCCATCTACTCCAAGTGGTTCAGCGACTACAAGAAGGTGAACCCGTCGGTGCAGATCAACTATCAATCGATCGGCAGCGGGGGCGGGATACGCCAGGTAACGGCGGGGACGGTGGATTTCGGCGCCACCGATGGCCCCATGAGCGATCAGCAGCTGACCGACGCCAAGATGAAGATTTTTCATATCCCTACGGTGTTGGGGGCGGTGGTTCCGGCCTACAACGTGCCCGGAGTCAGTGGCGAGGTACGGCTTACCGGTCCCATTATTGCTAACATCTTCTTGGGCAAGATCACCAACTGGAACGATCCGGCGCTGGTGAAGGCAAACCCGGACCTCAAGCTGCCGGACCGCCCCATCGTGGTGGTACACCGTTCCGACGGCAGCGGCACTAGCTTCATCTGGACCGACTTTCTCTCCAAGGTGAGCGTCGACTGGGCCAACGGCCCGGGCAAGGGGACCGCGGTGAAGTGGCCGGTGGGGTTAGGCGCAAAAGGTAACGAAGGCGTGGCTGGCCTGATCCGCCAGATGGAAGGCGCGCTTGGTTACGTGGAATTGATTTACGCGCTGCAGAACAAGATTACCTATGGCTCGGTGCAGAATCCCGCCGGACAGTATGTCAAGGCCAGCCTGGAAGCAACCACGGCTGCAGCGGCGTCCGTGAAGAACATGCCTACGGATTTCCGCGTGTCGATCACCAACGCGCCGGGCAAGGATGCCTATCCGATCTGCAGCTTCACCTGGCTGCTGGTGCCGGGGCAATGGAAGGATTCTGCCAAGAAAACCGCCATGGTGGGCTTCCTGAACTGGATGCTGGACAGCGGCGAATCCCAGGTGGCTGAGCTGAACTACGCTCCGCTGCCCAAGGAAGTGGCCGAGCGGGTGCGCAGCACCATAAAGCAGATCCAGTAGTGGATGGTCATTGAACTTCGCCGGCAGCTTCAGCAGAGGGAAGTGGCTGGCGAGGAGCGCAACAGCGGCTTGAACAAGCCCTGCATCGCGGCCGATGCCCAAACACGGTGTCGGCCGCGGCAAGCGCGCGATGACCCTGCCAGGGCAAGCAGTCGAACCCCAAGGCAAAGGGTTCACCACAGCCAGCGGCGAGTCAAGAGCCGCCGGCGAGGGCGCCCGCGCCCCACTCGGGAATTCTTTTAATACCGTTGTAACAGAACGCTGGTAGCCTTGCGGTTTCCGAGGTGACGTTTGCTCGCCCCAGGTAGCGCTCTTCCCAATAATCTGCCCGAAGATACATCCAAAGCGGCAGCCCTCCGGCAGGTGGGAGCGCGTCCAATTGCGGTCCGGACGTCGATCGCCAATCGTCTCGGCGACAACGGTTTCAAGTTTCTGACCATGCTGTGTTCGCTGTGCGTGCTCGGCATCGTGGTTCTCATCGTCGTCGAGCTGGTGAGCAAGTCCGACTTGTCATTGAAGCAGTTTGGCTGGAAGTTTTTTGTGGGGTCGAACTGGGACCCGGTGGCCGGCGACTTCGGCGCACTGCCTTTCATCTACGGAACCCTGGTTTCGTCTTTTCTGGCCCTGCTTCTGTCGGTGCCGCTTTCGATCGGCGCAGCGATCTTCATTACCGAGCTGAGCCCGGTGTGGCTGAAGTTGCCGCTCTCCTTCCTGATGGAGCTGCTGGCGGCCGTTCCCAGCGTGATCTACGGGCTGTGGGCAATCTTCGTGCTGGCGCCGCTGCTGCGCAAGTGTGTGCAGCCACCGCTGGGGAAATATTTGGGCTGGACCGGACTGTTCACGGGACCGCCGTTCGGCATCGGCATGATGGCGGCGGGAGTGATCCTGGCCATCATGACGGTTCCCATCATCTCGTCGATCACCCGGGACGTGATGACCGCGATTCCGCAGACGCAGCGCGAAGGAGTGCTGGCGCTGGGGGCGACGCGCTGGGAGATGATCCGCATGGGCGTGTTGCGCAATGCCCGTGCCGGCATTATCGGGGGAGTCATCCTGGGGCTGGGCCGCGCGCTAGGCGAGACCATGGCGGTCACCATGGTAATCGGCAATCGGCCGGAGATTCAAAAGTCGCTGTTTGCGCCCGGCTACACCATGGCCAGCGTAATCGCCAATGAGTTCACCGAGGCGACCGGGGATCTGTATCTGAGCGCAATTATTGAGGTCGGCCTGGCTCTTTTCATCGTGACACTCATCGTGAATGCGCTGGCGCAGGGTCTGGTTTGGATGACCACGCGCGGCACGCCTGCGAGGACTCGTGGCCAGTAACGCCATCCACACCACGACGCTGACGCCCATCAGTTGGACGCGTAAGCTGGCGAATCACTTCCTTACCTTCTTCGCCACCGCCTCCTCCATCGCGGTTGTAATTCCACTGTTTGCCATCTTCGTATACCTGGTGATCAAGGGCATCGGCTCGATCAACCTGGCGTTCCTCACCCAGATTCCCAAGCCGGTAGGAGAGTCAGGCGGGGGCATGGCGAACGCGATCGTCGGCTCGGCGATCATTCTGGCGATTGCGTCGTTGATCGGGATCCCGTTGGGGATCGGAGCGGGAATTTACCTGGCGGAATATGGGTACAATAAGCTTGGAAATGCGGTGCGCTTCACGGCGGACGTGCTGAACGGCATTCCGTCGATGGTGGTGGGAATTGCGATCTATGGACTGATTGTGGTGGTGCAGAAGCACTTCTCGGCACTGGCGGGTGGGGTTGCGTTGGGCGTGATGATGATTCCCATGGTGTCGCGGACGACGGAGGAGATGCTGCTGCTGGTGCCGCGCATGATCCGCGAGGCCGCCTGGGGACTGGGCGTGACGCAGTGGAAGACGGCGTTGTCGATCACGCTGCGCACCGCCTCGGCGGGCGTGATCACAGGAGTGATGCTGGCGTTTGCGCGGGCCGCGGGCGAAACTGCGCCGCTGTTGTTCACCGCCTTCGGAAATCAGTTTTGGAATTTCAACATCAACCAACCCACGGCAGCGTTGCCATTGCAGATTTTCGCTTATGCAATTTCGCCGTTTGACGAGTGGCATCGGCTGGCCTGGGCTGGCGCCCTGATTCTGATTCTGCTGATTGTTGCCGCCGTGACCGCAGTCCGCATCGTTACCAGTCGCGGCATGATGAAGGGAGGGGCTTAGCCCAAATGGGTGCGGCGATTGAAGTTCGAAGTCTGAAGGCTTTTTACAGTGGCAGCGAAGCGCTCCACGACGTCTCCATGGACATGGGAGCCAATCAGGTTACGGCGCTCATCGGTCCTTCGGGGTGTGGCAAGTCCACGTTCGTGCGCACTCTGAACCGCATGCATGAGACCATTCCTGGGGCATCGGTAACGGGCAGCGTAGTGATCGGAGGCGTGGACATCTACGCCGATGGCACGCCCGCGGTCGAGGTGCGGCGCCGGGTAGGAATGGTGTTCCAGAAGCCGAATCCGTTTCCCACGATGTCGATTTACGACAACGTGGCGGCAGGGCTGAAGCTGAACGGCTTCCGCAATCGTCATAAACTGGACGAGATTGTGGAGAAATCGTTGCGCGGCTCCGCCCTGTGGGAAGAGGTTAAGGACGCGCTGAAGAAGAAGTCCGGGGCCAGCCTCTCCGGCGGGCAGCAGCAGCGTTTGTGCATCGCGCGCGCGCTGGCGGTGGAACCCGAGGTTTTGCTGATGGACGAGCCGTGCTCGGCGCTGGATCCGATCTCCACCGGCAAGATCGAAGAACTGATCGACGAGCTGAAGCAGCGCTTCACCATCGTCATCGTCACGCATAACATGCAGCAGGCGGCGCGCGTGGCAGGGTATACTGGCTTTTTCCTCCTGGGCAAACTGATCGAGTTCGACAAGACGGAAAAGGTGTTTACCAATCCCTCCGACAAGCGGACGGAAGATTACATTACGGGCAGGTTTGGATAATGCGCACGCGCTTTCACCAAGAACTCGACGATCTGAAGGACAAACTGCTGCGGATGGGCGGGCTGGCCGAGCAGGCCATCGAACGCGCGGTCGAGGCGTATCGCCGCCGCGACTCCAGCCTGTGCAATAAGGTGCTGGAAGGCGAACGCACCATCAACCTCATGGAACGCGAGATTGACGAACTGGCGCTGGATCTTCTGGCCATGCAGCAGCCGATGGCTATCGATCTGCGCTTCATCGTCGCGGTGGTGAAGATCAACGCGGACCTGGAACGCGTTGGCGATCAGGCAGTCAATATCGCCCAGCGGGTGATGGAATTGACCACACTGCCCGAAGCCGACCTGAACATCGACATTCCGCGCACGGCGGAAATCGCCTCCACCATGGTGCGCACCGCCCTGGAGTCCTTCATCTACGCTCGCGCCGATGTGGCCGAGACGGTGCTGAAGATGGACAATTCGCTGGACCAGGTCAATGCCGAAGCTCACCGCAGCATGATCCGGACCATGAAGGAGTCTCCGCAGCTGGTGCCCCAGGCCCTGAACACGCTGCTCATCTCCCGCAACCTGGAGAGGGTGGGAGACCACGCCACCAACATCGCTGAAGACGTCATCTTCTGGGTGCGAGGCGCGGATGTGCGCCATATGTTCGGCGACAAGGCGGCAACCTCGGGAGATTAGGCAGCAAGCAGAGACCAGCCTGTAAGGCCGCGGGCGCTTCCGTTCGCGGCCTTCGACTTTTCCGAGTGCCCGCAGCCCCCTTTTTGGTCAGCGGCCCCCTACGGGGCAGCAACCCCTTCCTGCTGGCGCACAAATTCGCCCGCGATCTGGCGAGCCCGCCGCAGGTCAAGCTTACCTGTTCCCAGATATGGCAGCGCGTCCACACGAACAAATTGATTGGGGCGCGGCTTCCACAGCGCGGGAAGCTCGGAATCTGCCAGGCCTTCGAGGACGGGCTTCAGCTTATCCTCTGGCAGAGTGTGCAGCACCACCAGGCGCTCACCGCGTTTTTCGTCGGGCACGCTGGTGACTACGAAGCTCTGCTCGCTCGCACCTGCCAGTTCGTGCAGCTTCTCTTCAACCTTGATGTGGGGAATCATCTCGCCGCCGATCTTGCTGAAGCGGCTGAGGCGGTCGGAGATGGTGAGAAAGCCGTCCTCGTCAAGGATGGCGACGTCTCCGGTGTTGTACCAGCCCTGCTGAAGCACTTCGGCGGTCTTGTCGGGCCGGCCCAGGTAACCCTGCATGACGTTAGGCCCGCGAACGAACAAGAGTCCGGCTTCATTCAGGCCAACCGGCTGGTGGGTGTCGGGATTCACGATGCGCACGGTGATGCCGGGCAGAGGATGGCCGATCCGGCCGCGCTTAACCCCAACCTGGCGGAATCCGGGGGAGCGGAAGTCGCGCGTGTTCACCGCAACCACCGGCGCGCACTCCGTGCAGCCGTATCCCTCAAGCGCGCGAATTCCGAAGGTGTCCTCGAATGCCAGGGCAACGCGATCGGGAAGCTTTTCGGCGCCGACCAGCACGTACTGCAGGCTGCCGAAGCTCTCCGGCGGACATCGGCGCATGTAGGCCTGGATGAACGTTGGCGTAGCCACCATCAGCGTAACCGCGTACTTCTCCACCAGCGAGGCGATCACCGTGGCGTCGAGCGGATTGGGATGATAGACGGCGCCGATCGAGAGCACCGCGGGCAACCACAGGGTAACGGTGAACCCGAAAGAGTGAAAGAAGGGCAGGATGCCGAGCACCTTATCGCGGCCGTCGAGCATAAACAACTGGCCCACCTGGCGAATGTTGGAGCCGATGTTGTAGTGCGAGAGCATGACCCCCTTGGGGTCACCGGTGCTGCCGCTGGAGAAAATGACGGTGGCCAGGTCGTCGAGCGAAGCATTCTTTCCAGCAAGCCTGCGCTCCAAAACGGCGGTGGGCAGTAGCCAGGCCATCGTCATTGCGGCCAACTTTTCGCGGATGCTGGGATTGACGATCAAATCCTCAATAAACACCGCCTCGCCCGGGACCTTGAGGTTGGGAAGCTTCTCGAGCAGCACACGCGTGGTCAGGACGGTGCGGATCTGGCACTGCTGGACGCAGGATGCAATGATCTCGTTGGAAGCCGTGTAATTCAGGTTGACGGGCACTCTGCCCAGCATCAGCGCCGCGTAGTTTGCCAGCGCGCCGCCCACCGAAGGCGGCAGCAGCATGCCGACCATCAGCTGCCCTTCCCACACCCGCTGCAGCCGGCGCGCAAGAAAGATTGTTTTTGTCAGCGCCGAGCCGAAACTCAGCTTAGGAACGCGGCCGTCAGCCATGGCGAAGCGAAAGGGATGCGAGCGCGCGCTGGAGACGAAGCCCCAGTGCAGCGGCTTCATGCGCTCGCGCTGATGACGGAACGCTTCAGCGCCCAAGTCCTGCACGGCCTGGCGGACTTCGAAAGGAGTCGCCGGCGGCGGCAGTGACTTGCCGAAGCTGACGGTGACGGGGTACGGGATGTAGCGCGGAACCTTCCACAGGAAACGGCCACGCTCGAAGCTGAACAGGCTGCCCCACACGCCCTCCAGGTGGACCGGAATGATGGGGGCGTCCACACCTTTCATCACGCGAGCGAAGCCACGGCGGAAGGGCAGGAGGTGGCCGATGCGGGTAATCTGGCCTTCGGCGAAGATGCACACGATCTCGCCCGCCTTGATGGCTTCCGATGCCTCGCGCAGGGAATGAATCATCTCCCGCGGACGCAGCGCAGAAGAAATGGGAATCGCGCGCATGGCGCGCGCGAAGGGATAGACGATGGGATGCTCGTAGATGTCCTTGAACATTACGAAGCGGATGCGGCGGCCGGTAGAGGCGATCAGCAGCGCGGCATCGACGAAGGAAAGGTGGTTGGAGACGAACAGGGCGCCTCCCCGGTCGGGCACGTTCTCGCCGCCAATCACGCGAATGTGGTAGATGGTGTGGGTCATCACCCACAGCACCAGACGAACGAAAGACTCCGGCAGAAGCCGGACGACGTAAACGCTGGCGAGGGCGGTGAGCAATCCGCCGTACAAAAAGATTCTCTCGGGCGCAATGCCTGCAAGCGAATGCAGCAGGTAGTAGGTGGCCGCAGCGGCAAATACTGCCAGGAAAGAAACCACGTTGGCCAGGGCAATCACGCCGCCGCGATGATCGTCGCGCGGCCAGTACTGGACCATGGCCTTCATGGGCACGACAAAAATTCCGCCGAAAAAGCCAAGCAGGGCCAGGCGCGCAGCCACGCCACGAACACCGAGATGCGCAGAAGCCAGAGAGAGCACCACCGCGGTCATGCCGATCGAGCCCAGCGGAATCAATCCGTATTCGATCTTGGAGCTGGAAAGATAACCGGCGGCAAGGCTGCCCCCGGCCACGCCGACAGCCACAGCAACCAGCAGGTAACCGCCGGCGGTTTCACCGATCTTGAGCCGATCCGGGCCGTAGAAATAAATGTTGAAGTGAAGGATGGCGCCCAGAAAAAAGAAATAGGCGGTGCCGAGCACCGCCAGCAACAGGCGCCGGTCGCGAACCACCTCCCGCCAGTTGTCGGCAAGATCGGCGAGCGGGTTTAGCCGGAACGGCTTGCCAGGTGCGGCGGCGGCCACGGGAGGAATTCCGAAGCTGGTGGCAATGCCCAGCGCACTGGCGCCGACCAGCATCCACCCCGGCCAAGTGAAGAGCACGTGCATGTGATCGGGCGCGAAGGACCCGGCACTGGCAGCCAGGATGATGGTCACGAACGTGAAGCAGCCGAGGGTGCCGTTGCCCCAGGAGAGCCGCTTCTTCTTCAGCAGTTCGGGCAGCAGGCCGTACTTCGCCGGCCAGAGAAGGGCTCCCACAGTGCTGAGCAGAAAAACCGCAACCAGCAGCAGCGGCAGGCTGCGCAGCGCCAGCCCGACCAGGACCAAGATCGAGACGCACAACTCGTTGATCTTGGCAGCAAGGGTGACGGTGCGCTTGCTGAAGCGATCGGCCAGGAACCCGCCACTCAGGGAAAACAGGACGTAGGGAGCCAAGGTCAGGCCAGAGAGGACCAGCACCAACGTGTCCCGCGCAGCGAGAGAAAAACCCGCGCCAAGAAAGAGAAAAATCAGCAGGTACTTGAGAAAGAAGTCATTGAAGACGCCCTGGACCTGGGTGGCCAGCAGGCTCCAATAGCCGCGAATCCAGGGTTTTTCGAATGCAGCCGGCGACGACATGAGGAGGCGCCAATCCGGCGGATGTTAGGCTGGCGGGCGCAGGGGTGTCAATTGGACTAATCGGGGCCTTTTCACCACAACACGTGATAGTGGTCACTGCATCCGGCACGTGCCGGCAGGATGCTTTCCCGCGCACCGTTGGATCCCTTCCAGGCACCGTACCACGGCCGATCTCTGGGCCCCGATTCTCAACTACAAGAAGGAGACGATCACAATGATCGACAAGGTAGAAGCTGCCCTTCGTCCGCCTGCATCCGCCATGGTCCCCTATCCGGCAAAGGTCATCGACCTGAGCAGTGGCGATCGCATGGTTGTACACGAAGTCGCACGAGAGGCAGTGCCCTGCCTGCTCAAGGCGGTCAGGCCACTCATCGATGTGAGCGACGATTATTACGACATCGTCGCTGCGCGCACTTATGCAGAACTTCTCGGTTGGTACCGCTTCCGCGTAAAGGACGAGTTCTGTCTGGTAGGCACCGTCAACGGCGAACTGGTGGGCCTGGTGAACAGCCGCAAGCTGACCGACCAGGTGGGAATGTCGTACCACACTCTGGCGTTCCGCCGTGGTGACCGCATCGGGGCTCATCTCTTTGCCGCGAAGATGGAACACCATCTCGACTTCCTCAAGCAGGACGAGGTTTGGATCGTCGCCGAAAGCCCCAACGGGCTGCGCCGCTGGATGGAGGAATACGAACTCATCTTTCGTCCGGAGCAATGGCACGAACTGGGCGGTGGCCCAACCTACGTGCTCACCCGCGAACTATGGGAGAGGAAGAAGAGAGCCGAAAAGTGCCAGGGAAGCCGTCCCGTGCCGCTCGAGCTTTTGCAGGACGCACGGAGGATGATTCTGCCGCAAACCTACGCGCAGATCCCAAGTTACAAGCGAGCTGCGTAGTCAGGCAAGCGCGCCCTTCCTCGCCAAGGCCGTGCATTTCGGTTGTCTGGTTGATTTCATTCATGGATCCCAACGGTAACCTTCGCCGCACGGATTTCGAGAAGTGAGGAGCAAGCTATGAGCACTGCCGTCTCCAAACCCTTACTTAAACCGGATCTGCAGCTGGTCCCCGACCGCTGGGCGGAAGCCTATGAATCGGAGACCTTCAAGACCATCTCACGCAAGAGATTCGCCTTTGTCATCCTGGCACTCCTGGCGTTCAGCGCGGTGTTCCTTGTGCTGTGGATCGTGCAAAGCATGTTTCCCGCCCTGGCCGGCCATCGTGTTTACGGATATGTGAACGTGAACTTCGTCTACACGATGGCGATCTTCCCGTTTGTCTGGATTCTCGGCTTTGCCTTTGTGCGGTATGTCCGCCGCAAGGTGTATCCCCTGGAGCGTGAGCTCAACCGTCAATTCGAAAGGGGGACCAAGCAATGAACAAGTTGGCCATCTCCCTTTTTCTGGTCCTGATTGCCATCACTCTCTACATAACCTACTGGTCAGCCAAGCGGGTGAAAACCACCACCGACTTTTACGCCGCCGGCCGCCAAATCAAGGGCTGGCAGAACGGCCTGGCGATTGTCGGGGAGTTCCTGACCGCAGCAGCCTTCCTGGGAATCGGCGGCCTGATCTCGTTCTGGGGGGTGGATGGGCAAATCTACTCCATCACCTGGTTCGCCTCTTACCTGGTTGTGTTGCTGCTGGTGGCGGAGCCGATCCGCAATTCTGGAAAATATACGTTTGCTGACATCGTTTCCTACCGGCTGGACGAAAGAGTGATCCGGCCGCTGGCCGCCGTCAACGCTTTCCTGATCAGCCTGATGTACCTCATCCCGCAGATGGTTGCTGCAGGAGCGCTCAGCAAATTGCTGTTTGGCATACCGGCTTCCACCGGCCTGGTGATTGTGGGCGTGCTGATGATCATCTACATCACCTTCGGCGGCATGGTGGCGGCAACCTGGATTCAGGTGCTCAAGGCTATGATCCTGCTCAGTGGCGCCTACATCCTGGCATTCCTGGTGCTGCGGCAGTTCCACTTCAGCGTGAATGCCTTGTTCGCTGCGGTTGCCAATTCCAAGGACCTGGGAACAGCGTGGTTGGAACCAGGGCGCTGGCCGATGGTGAAAACACCAATCGAGAGACTTTCCCTGGGCTTCACCCTGCTGTTTGGCACAGCCGCTCTGCCGCACGTCCTCATGCGCTTCTACACCGTGCCCACGAAGCAACATGCTCAGGGCAGCGCGATGTGGAGCCTGACCTTCATGATGATGTTCCACGTGCTGACCTTCATCTTCGGCCTGGGGGCCGCGGTGCTGGTCGGCAACAAGGTCATCAAGGCTCTCGATGCAGGTGGCAACATTGCGGTGCCGCTGCTGGCCAGAACCGTGGCCGGCGGTGCAGGAACCCTGAGCGGGGAACTGTTTATGGCCTTCCTGGTGGCGGTAGCGTTCATCACCATTATCGCTGCCACCTCTGGCCTGTGCATTGCCGCTTCCAGCGCCTTCTCCTACGACTTCTGGTTCCGCGTGATCAAGCGCGGTCAGCAGGAGCATGCGGGACAGGTTCGAACCGCACGGCTGGCGGCTCTGGCTATCGGCGTCCTGGCCATCTTAGGGGGCTTGTCAGTGCAACACGTAAACGTCGCTTACCTTGCCGGCATGGCGTTTGCTATCGCGGCGACCGCCAATCTGCCAACCTTGATCTTTTCCTTGTACTGGAAGGGTCTCACCACCAAAGGCGCCTTTCTCGGCATGCTGGGTGGCGCCCTGGTAGCCGTGCTCTGCGTGGTAACTGGACCGGCAATCATGGGCAAGAACGCCCTCTTCCCGCTCAACAACCCGGGCATTGTTTCCGTGCCCATTGGCTTTTTGCTGACCTATCTGGGCTCAGTTTTCACTCGGGACAAGGTATCGGCAGTTAAGTTCCGGGAGCTCGCCGTCCGGTCGCGCAGCGGCCTGGGCGCCGAATCCTGAAACCAGATCGGAGGCACAGATTAACGGCAGTGTGGGGCGGAGGCTGACCAATCCAGCCTCCGCTTCCCAGCACGCTCAGAACATCGAAGGAGGATTTTGATGCCAGGTGACAAGTACCCAGTGTTTAAGGCCGCTGCTGCACAGGCAGCGCCAGTATTCCTAGACCGGGATGCCACCATCGACAAGATCGCCCAGTTGGTGCCCAAGGCAAAGGAAAAGGGCGCAGATCTGGTGGTCTTCCCGGAGTCCTTCATTCCCACCTTCCCCGTATGGACGATCCTGCACGCACCGATCGATCAACACGACTATTACAAGCGGCTGTTCGAGAATGCCGTGCTGGTGCCGAGCGCTCGCACCCGGAAATTGGGCGAAATCGCCTGGGCCAACGAGGTTTATCTCTCGGTTGGCTGCACCGAAAAGAGCGACTACAGCATGGGCGCCATGTGGTGCACGCAGCTGTTGTTTGATCGAAAAGGCAGGCTGATCAACCGCCATCGCAAACTGATGCCAACCTGGGCCGAAATGCTCGCCTGGACCCCGGGCGACGCTTCCGACCTGCGCCCGGTGATGACAGAGTTGGGCAAGATCGGAACCCTGATTTGTGGCGAGAACACGAATACTCTGGCTCGCTTCTCACTATTGGCGCAAGGGGAGCAGGTCCACATCGCCACCTATCCGCCGGCGTGGCCCTTCCGGCGCAGTGTGGCGGCGGGCGGATCCTATGACACGAAGGAAATCATCCGCCTGCGCTCAGCCGCACACGCGTTTGAGGGCAAAGTGTTCGTGATTGCTTCGTCCTCTTCGCTGGACGAGGATGCCATCGAGCAGATCTCCGGCGGAGTTCCCGATAACAAGACGTTGCTGGAGAACGCCACCAAGTCTGCTTCCATGATCGTGGGCCCCAATGGACAGATCATTGGAGAGCCGATTGTTGGCGGCGAGGGCTTTGCCGTTGCCGATATCGACATCAGCGAATCGATCGTCCTGAAAGAAGCGCACGACATCATCGGGCGCTACAATCGCTTCGATGTCTTCCAGCTCCGTGTCAATCAGACCCGGATCAAGCCGGTTCGCCTCTACGAAACCGCCAGCACATTTGAAGACTACGTGCCTTCCCCCTGCGATTACGAAGAATTGACCGATGACGAGGAAGCAGCCGCGGCGAAGAAGCTGCGGGTCCGGGCGGGTCTAGCGGCAAAATAAGTCAGTTATTGGCCGTTGCTAGCAATCCAGGCCGCTATACTTCGGCGGCCTTTCTTTTTGGCGTGGCGAATCCGGAGATTTCCGATAGCTGAAGAGTGCTTTTCGGGCCTTGCGGTCAGCCAACCTGCCACACCGTGTCCAGCACGGTGCCGTCAACCCACTTCACCACAGCCACGGGACGCTTCAGCAGGCTGGGCTTTTGGGGCTTGCCGCCGCAGATGTCTTCCACCTCGCGCTGAATGTCTTCCAGGGCGCGGATGGGCAGGCGGGAGCCCTTGACGGCGTCGCGAAGGTCCTGGCGCCGCGGGTTGATGGCGATTCCCCGCTCGGTGACGATCACGTCGATGAGCTCAGCCGGGCCGGTGAGGGTGGTAACTTCATCGACGATGACGGGGAGGCGGTCGCGGAACGAGGGCACCGCCAAGATGGTGCAGCCGGCGAAGAGGCAGTTCTGCCATCCTCCAATTCCGTGCAGCAGGCGCCCATCGGAATGAGTTACCACGTTGCCGTTGAAGTTCAGGTCCACCTCAGTAGCGCCGAGCACGACCGCATCCAGCATGGAGGCGAAGTTTCCCTTCCCGTGAAAATTGTAGGAGGTGAAGGGAGAGGTGGCGACGTGGCGGGGATCGGTGGCGAGGGAGCGAACGGCGTCGAGATCGAAGGTCTGGCCGTCGAGGATGTAGTCGGTGAGGCCCTCCTGCAGCATCTCCACCAGGTGGCGGGACGAACCGCCGCGCACGAAGCGGGCTTTGATTCCGGCTTCCTTCATCATGCCCCGCAGGTAGTCGACGAAGGCAAGGGCGATGCCGCCCGCACCGGCCTGGAAGGAGAACCCGTCTCGCATGATGCCCGCATCGCGCAGGAACTGGGCAACGTACTCGGCGATTTTCAGGCGGTCGGGGCTGCGCGTGATGCGGGTGGTGCCAGAGACGATCTTCGAGGGATCGCCGATGGACGGGACTTCGACCATGCAATCGACGTTGTTGCCTTGAATCTGCCAGGGGACGCAGGGAAACGGAACCAGGTTGTCGGTGACGACGATGACGTGATCGGCGTAGATGGAATCGGCGAGCGCAAATCCGAGGGAGCCGCAGGCCGACTTGCCAAGGGAGCCAGTGGCGTTGCCGAAGGGATCGGCAGTGGGGGCGGCGATGACGGCGATATCGATGTGCACCTCGCCATCCTGGATAGCCTGCCAGCGGCCACCGTGGGAGCGCAGCACGCCCAGGCCGCGCATCTTGCCCGCGGAGCAGTAGTCGCCCAGCGGGCCATTCATGCTGCCTTCGATGTGGTGAACCACGCCAGCTTCCATCAGGTCGATGACGGGCGCGTGTGCAGGAAAAGAAGCGCTGGGAAACCACATCAGATCCTTCAGGCCCATGCGGGCAGCGGTCTCGAGCGCGGGGAGGGCCACAGCATCGCCGTCGCGGAGGTGGTGATGCGTGGAGATGACCATGCCTTCGCGCAAGCCGCAACGGCGAAAGGCTGACTCGAGGTCAGGAAGACGCTTGTCGCCGCTCGCGGGATAGTCGCTGCTGGAGCGAATGGGAGGCGCGGCCTTCGCGCCGCTGGGCCGGTACTGGTTGACGCCGAGAAACGGAGTCTGGGCCTTGTGATTGACCTCGAGGGGAACGAGGCGTCCGATGGCGTTGCGGGCCAGTTCAGCTTTGGCGGCGACCGGCATCAGCGTGCCTCCGCCGGGGCCGGAGGAAGCAGGCCCATCTGCCGGGCGCGGGAGACCAGCTTCAACGCGCGCTGCACCACCGGGGGATCGATCATCCTGGAACCGAGGCTGACCACAGCCAGCCCCTTGCTCTGAGCTTCTTCAAACGCGGCGACGATGCGCAGGGCCTTGTCGATCTCGGCGGGAGACGGAGCAAAAGCCTGGTGAATGACCGGAATCTGCAGAGGATGAATGCAGCCCATGCCTTCGAAGCCGAGAGCGCGGGAACGTTCGCCCCAGCGGCGGAGGCCGTCCATGTCGGCAACGTCGCTGAAGACGGAATCGATGGCCTGGACGCCAGCGGCTTTGGCGGCGTTCACCAGGCGGGCGCGCGCGTAGGAGGACTCGAAACCCTCACTGGTCTTCACCACTCCCAGATCGGCAGTGTAGTCCTCGAGGCCGATGGTAAGAGCAGCGACGGTTGGATGCGAGCGGGCGATATCAAAGGCGTTCTCGATACCGCTGGCAGACTCCAGGATTGGCATCAGCCAGACGGGCCGCACGAGCCGGCGCCAGGACCTGATGTCGTCGATCCTGGCGGCCACTTCCCTCACCTGCTCGGCGTTCTCCACCTTGGGAATCAGGACCAGGTCGAGGTTTTCGGGAATCACCTCCGCCAGGTCTTCCAGGCCGAGCGGAAGCTGGTTAATCCGGACCATGCGCTCACACCCTCCAAAATCAACGGCACGCAGCGCATTACGCACCAGAATGCGGGCGGCATCCTTCTCGGCGTGGTGGACCGAGTCCTCGAGGTCGAGGATGATGGCGTCAGGCGCGTGCAGGGCGGCGTTGACGTAGTACCTGGGCTCGGAGCCGGGCAGGTAAAGGCGTGAACGCCGCAGGCGATCGCGCGCCGAGGGAGCGGGAGCAGCAATGGCCGGCGGCAAGGCGCGCCTGCTCTGTCCCAGGCCGGCGCGGCGAACCGCGGTCTCAATGCGGGCGGAGATGACGTAGGGGAGGGCGCCTTCATCCGCGATGAGCAGGCCGGCGTGAAGGATGCCGAGCTGCTCGAGCACATCCTGCGCCTGGCGTCGGATGGAGTCTCCATAGCTGCATGCGACGCGCGAACGCAAATCGATCTGAATGCCGCCGCTGGAGCGGATTTCCAGTTGCACGCGCAGGTCAGAGCGGACGCCCTTGTCGTTGTCCCGGCCGGAGCGTCCGGCGTCGGTGATGAGCGGAGGTGCGATGGGATTGGTGGTCATCGCTGTTGTCCCGCGCCGACGGTTTCAGGCGTCCTGGCGGATACCAGCGCCTGCAGGATGGCGTCGGTCATCTCGGTGGTGCTGGATGCGCCCTGGCTGATGGCTTTCGGGCCGCCGGGAACGCGCATCATGTCGTAGGTCCGGACCTTCCCTTCCCTGACAACTTCTGCAATCGCGGCGCGGAGCTGCCGGGCTTTTTCGGTTTCGCCGACGTGCTCGAGCATCATGGCGGCGGAGAGAATCATGGCGATAGGGTTGACGATGGGCGGGTCGAGCTCGGCGTACTTGGGCGCGGAGCCGTGAGTGGGCTCGAAGACCGCAACCTCGCGTCCGATGTTGCCGGAGGCAGCGAATCCCAAGCCGCCGATGAGGCCGGCAAAGGCGTCGGAGATGACATCGCCGAACAGGTTGCTGGCCACGACCACGCCATAGTCCTCGGGATTCTTGGTGAGCCACATGGTCTGCGCGTCGATGTTGGTGGACCAGAGCGGAATGCCGGGGTAGTCACGGGCAACCTGGCGGGCAACTTCTTCCATCATGCCGCTGGTTTCGCGCAACACGTTGGGCTTCTCGCAGATGGTCACGCTCCGGTAGCCGAATTGCTTCGCGTAGTCGAAGGCAGCGCGGCAGATGCGCTCAGCGGCAGGCCGGGTCACGATGCGAACCGAGATCGCGAGCTCGTCGCCCTCCACGCCGCGGAAGGGCTGGAACTTGGGGTGAGTCTCCAGCGCCGCACGAACCTGCTGGGGCGGATTGGTCCACTCCACACCCGCATAGAGACCCTCGGTGTTCTGGCGGAAGACCACGACATTGACTTGCGGCTCCTCGTAACCGCCGCTCGGCTTTTTGCGGATGAAGTTCAGCGGGTTGCCGGGAAATCCGATGCAGGGCCGGATGCAGATATCGAGCCCGAAGCGCTGGCGCATGGTGACGATGGGGCTGTAGTAGGTGTAGCCCTTGCCGCGCAGGTGAGAAGCAAGCTCTGCGTCGGCCTCTTTCTTGGGCTTGGAGGTAATGGCGCCGAACAGACCGAGCTTGTGCTTCGCCAAGAGATCGATGGTGCGCTGGGGCAGAGCGTTGCCTTCGCGGATCCAGCAATCCCAGCCGATATCGGCATGGACGTAGTCGGCGTCGAAGCCGGCGGCCTCCAAAACGCGGACCGCTTGGGGAAGAACCTGGTTGCCGATGCCGTCGCCGGGCATGGTCACAACGGTGTACTTAGGCATGATGGAGCTCCTGAAGATTTGCGAGCCGCTGCGCGATCAAGCGCTCGATTCCGCCGGCGGCTACCAGAGACTGCGGCACGCTGCCCAAAGGCGGGAAATGGAATTCGTCGCCGCGACAGGAAACGGCGCCGGTGGCGAAATCCACGGCGATCTCGTCGCCGGGGATGATGGTGCGTTCTATGCGGGCAATGTCGGCAGCGAAGGTGGCCTGCAGTTTCCTGACCAGCGCCGCAAGCTCGATGCACGGAAATCCGTTGTTGAAGGCATTGCGCAGGTAGGTTTGCGAGAAGGAACCGGCAATGACCAGCGGGAAGCCTTTGGCTTTGAGCGCGGTGACGGCTTGCTCGCGGCTCGATCCAGTTCCGAAGTTGAAGCCACCGACGATGATGTCGCCGCTGCGCGTGCGCCTGGCGAAGTCGGGATCGTAGTTCGCCATCACCACCTGCGCCATCTGCTCGCGGGTGATGTCCTCGCGATAGGTGTAGTCCTTGCCGTAGATGCCGTCGGTGTTGAGGTTGTCCTGGGGCAGAAACACCAGGCGGCCCTTCAGTTGCCGCGGGAAGCCCTCAACGATGTCCACAGACTCGCCTGCAAGCGGCGGGCCGGCAAGCTCGGTAAAGCAACGCGTCAGGGGACGATCGACCGCGGGCTGGGATTCGAGGACAGGGCCGGTGATGTACCCGGCCACGGCAGAGGCCGCAACCACAGCGGGACTTGCCAGGTAGCAGTGAGCGTCGCGCGATCCCATGCGGCCCTTGAAGTTGCGATTGGTGGCGGAGATTCCCACTTCGCCCGCCTCGAGCAGGCCGGCTCCCAGCCCGATGCACGGCCCGCAGCCTGCCGGAAGCGGAATCGCTCCGGCGTTCAGCAACAACTGCCAGATGCCACGCCGTTCGGCCTCCCGCTGCACGCGCAGGCTGGCGGCGCCCAGGTAAAACATGACGCCGGCGGCGACCTCGCGGCCGGCGAGCGCAAGCGAAGCTGATTCGAGATCCTCGATCCGCGAATTGACGCAGGAGAGCAGGTAGGCTTTGTCGATCTTGATGCGCTTTTTCTCCACCTCCGCCAGCGGCGCCATGACCTGCACTGTGTCCGGGCCGGAGATATGCGGTGAGACCTGGGCGAGATCCAGGGTGATGCGGGCGGCGTAAGGCGCGCCGGGATCGGGGAAAACAGGTTGCGCGCGCCAGGCGGCGAGATCGTTTTCAGTGAGGAGAAGAGTTCCCTCTTGCGCGAGTTGACGCCGGCGTTCCTCGAGCCAGGCAAGAGTAGCGCGATCCGCCGGAAAGAACCCGGTGAGCGCGCCCCACTCCGTGCTCATATTGGCGATGGTCATGCGGGCATCGATCGAAAGCGAAGCCACGCCGGGACCGCTGAACTCCACTGCCGCGTTGAGCACCTCCTCCTGGTTGTAGAGGCCGCACAGGGTGATGATCACATCCTTGCCCGAAACTCCGGGGCGAAGACTGCCTTCAAGCACGACTTCCACCGACCGCGGGATCTGCCACCAGAATTCTCCAGTAGCCCAAATGGCGGCAGCATCAGTTCGCACGACCGGCGTCCCCAGGGCGCCGAGCGCTCCATACATGTTGGCGTGGGAGTCGGAGGCGACGACAAACGCGCCTGGAGTAACGTAGCCCCGCTCCACCATGAGTTGGTGCCCGATTCCCGAGCCGGCGGGATAGAAGTCAATTCCATGCTGACGGGCGAAGGCCTCGATCTCGCGATATTTTTTCTGATTGTCGGCGGAGAGATTCTGGATGTCGTGATCGAGAGCAAAGACGGGCTGGCGCGGGTCGAAGATCCCACGAGCGCCGATCGACTTGAATTTTTGGATGACGGCGGCGGTGTTGTCGTGGGTCATCACGTGCGCGGGGCGAATGGAGACGAAATCGCCCGCGCGCAGCGGACGCCTGGGGCCCTCCGCCAGATGAGCCTGCGCGATCTTCTCAACGATGGTTTGAGCCATGGCGTTTTGCTCCCGCGGCCTGAGTTCTTCGCCGCCTGGCAGGGGGAAGGTCAGCCGCCAGCAGTTTCATGAAGGTCCGCACGCTGCCCAGGTTGTCGAGCTTCCACACGGCGTCTTTGATCATCTGTTGCGCCCGCCGGGTCATGATGGGATCGGCCAGCGCCTGGAATTTCTCCTCGATCTCGGCATCGGTGAGGGGATTGCGCGGATCGCCCTTGGGATAATCGAGCTGCTTCTCGAACACCCGTCCGTTGGTGGTGAAGATGGCGACCTTCACGCGCTGCAACGCGGGAAAAAGCCGCTCGATCTCGGGATCGGCAACTACCTCGACTTTCCTGAGCTGCGCGCGAATCCCTGGGTGGCTGATCTTCGCCGGCGTGAACTGCAGCGGGGTCACCTGGCGGTCGGCTATGGCAGCGGCGATGACGTAGGGCAGCGAGTGGTCGGCAGTCTCCTTGGTATGAGGATCGTACTTGCTGGCGTCGGCCAGGATGTCTGCTGCCCGGGCAAGAGAGCGAATCTGGATCTTTTCGATCTGCTCATGCTTGAGGTCGTGAGCGCGCACCAGGTCGAGGACCGCGGAGATGGGAGTGTGAGTGAGAGCCTCGGTGGGGTAGGCCTTCATGCCGCACTGGGTGATGCGCCAGGAATCGCCCAGGCCTTCGGTGAGAACCTCCAGCTTCCACTCCGGACCGAAGCAGTGGGTGAGGCCTTCCTTGCCGTCGATGACGTGCTCGGGGCCGGTGTAGCCACGTTCGGCCAGCAGCGCGGCGAACACGCCGCTCTGCGTGGCCATGGGATCCACGGTGTTTTTCATCATGGTGAGCTTGCCAGCGGTGACCGCGCCCAGCGTGGCGTGGCGGCTGGCGCTGATGCCGATAGCGTGCTGGATCTTCTCCCACGTCAGGTGGAGCATGCGGCCGGCCACGATGGGGGAAACGAAGGCGGTCAGCGTGGCGTGATGCCAGCCGCGCTCACGGATTCCGGGAAAGGCGGCTTCGCAGAAGCGCTGCTCGAACTCGTGTCCCAGAACCAGGCCCACGATCAGCTCGCGGCCGTTAGAAGCGGCGCGTTCGCAGCAGGCCAGCGCGGCGGGAAAGATGTCGGAAGGATGCGAAGGATCCTGCTTCCAGTAGATGTCGTTGTAGTCCATGCAGCGGATCATCAGGGCATTGGCGAGCGAGGCAGAAACCGGATCCATGGTCTCGCCCGAGCCGATGACCGTGCATTGTCCCCTGCCGGCTATTTCGCACAGAACGTCGAGAGCGATGCGCACGTCGTGCTGCCGGTAACCGCCCAGGGCACAGCCCAGGGAATCGAGGAGGAAGCGCTTGGCCTGATAGACCGCTTCCGGGGAGAGTTGCTCGAATTTCAGCTCTGCCGCCCATTGAGAGATGGCGGCGGTGATGGGCGATGGCATGAAAGCTCCATGGGCCGAACAATCGGAACCGCAAATCCCTCGCCGTGCTCGGGATGACCAATTACGGGACCCTCATGGTTCCCAGGTTCTTGAGCGGCAGATAGGCCATGAAGTCGGCGTGATGAACGATCAGGGCCTCGGTGGTGCGCCTGACCAGATCGCCCTCGGCGGCGTGGCTGGCGACGATGTGGCAGATGGCATCGGGCACGCCGCACTCCATGGCCAGGGCCACGCCGGTGAAGGGATGGCGCAGGTACTCGCCGCGCCGGCTCTGCCGCGTCCTGCCGTTTACGTTCTCGTACTCCAGCAATTTACCGACGTCGGCCAGGATGGCGCCGGCGATCACCGTGTCCATGTCGATGCGGAGGGCGTTGCCCATGAATTCGCGCATCGATTCCGCGGCCCTGCGGGCGATGTGCACCACACATCGCTTGTGCTGCATGAAGGTGATGGGGCAGTTGGGGATCAGCAGGGTGAAGGGAATGCGGTTGAGATCCGCAGGCTGGAGCGGGCCGAGTTCGAAGGCACGGACCCAGGTGCGGGTCACCCGCTGGCGCAGGTCGTTGTCGGCAATCCAGTCAAGCTCCGGCCAGAGCTGCTTTACCGCGTCGAGCATGGAGACGTCCTTCACAGGGCACCCTGGATCAGCCAAGAAAAGGCCAGCCAGATAAAAGCCGGGGCCCGCGAGCCCCGGCCTTGAGCTGGGCCCGCACCCCTCCGCTGCCCAGGTTCAGGCGGCCGGAACGGGTGCGGGACTTGCTCGGGTGCCCGCCAAGAGCGGGCAACGCTTGACCACGCCAACCGCACACCGCGCAAGACTCATCCTACTTCTTGCGCGCGACCACGACCGGCCCTCTGGGCTTCGGGCGATGGCCATTCACAGTCAACATCTGGTCGACTTCGACCTTATCCACGTCCATCACGTAGGGCACGCCGCTGATGCGGGCCGCATCCAGTGTGAGCGCTGCGATGTCGGTGCGATCGATGTATGGCAGGGCGAACTTGCGCGCCCCCGCCATCAACTGGCGCAACCCCTGCGCCAGCCGAGCGAAGTAGGTGTAGACGCCGATAGCGCCCACCGGCAGCTTGGCAAAGCGGTCGCCGAGCTTGTGGCGCAGCTCGGGAGCGGTGACGAAGATCTCATCCACCGTCATGCCGAAGCGCTGGATGTAGATGGGCAGGCTCTGTTCTTCGATGGCCTTGCCGATGGTCTTGGCGACCATGGCGGCAGCCAGGGGAGAGCGGGCCATGCCGATCATGCGGACGTAGGGTGCGCCCAGGGCGAAGCCCTTGAACATCTGGTCCTCGAAGGTGAAGCCGCCGGCCAGGGCGAGGGGCGGGATGTAGGCCCGCTTGGCTGCCAGCTTGTCGCAGTATTCGCGCAACAGCGACCACAGCTCGATGCCCGGGATGCCCCACTCGTTCATCATGCGCCAGGGGCTCATGCCGGTGCCGCCGCCGGCGGCGTCCACGGTGAGCAAGTCGAGCTCCGCCAGGGAGGCGTACTTGACGGCACGCGCCAGGTCCAGCGGCCGGTAGGCGCCGGTTTTCAGCGTGATCCACTTGGCTCCGCTCTTGCGCAGATCCTCCACCCGCTTCAGGAACGCATCCTCGGTGACCATGCCGACGCGCGAGTGCCGCTCGAATTCATGGAAGCTGCCACGCTTGAAGGCCTCGATCACGTTGGGATCGGAGGGATCGGGCAGGACCACGTAGCCGCGGCGCTGCAGCTCCTGGGCCTTGTTGAGGTCGCGAATCTTGACTTCACCGCCGATGTCCTTCGCCCCCTGGCCCCACTTGAGCTCGACCGCCTTGATGCCCAGCTTCTTCATGGCCCACTCCTGGACCCCGAGCTTGGTGTCTTCCACGTTGGCCTGCAGGATCACTTCGCCGTAGCCTTCCTGTTGCCACTCGCGATAAGAATTGACGCGGAATTCAAGCTCGGGGCAGGAGATCAGGCGCCCCTGCTCGAAGCGGGATTCCATGTCCATGCCGGCGACGTTTTCGCCGATCCAGAGAGGAATTCCGCTGAGCGCGGCGCCGGCCGCCAGTCCGGCCCAGTTGTTCTTGGCGACGTTGGTCGAACCCATGGCTGCGATCTCGATGGGCAGCTTGCAGTGGATGCCCGGCTCCTTGCCGAACTTCACCTCCAGATCGACCTTGGGGAACAGCGCCTTGTCGCTGTCTTCCTCGATGCCCCAGGCGCCGGCGCAGCGTCCCAGGATGGTGAAATGCGACAGGTCGACGGGGTAGTCCTTCTGCGAGGCCGCAGTAATGATGCCGAAGGGCTGGGGGTAGATCATCTCTGCACCACGGTAGGCGGACTTGCCAATTTCGCACATGCCGATACAGCCGTCCACGCAGGTGGTGCACATTCCGCTGAAGGGGCTGATGGAATCCTCAGTGCGATTCTTGGTCAGCGTGGCCGCGGAAGAATTCAAATGCGAGTAGGTCGTCATTTCATTCTCCTAGTTTTTCACCGCCCGAACTTTCACTCCGACATCGGGACGGAGAGGTCCGGCCAGCTCGCAAGCGTGGCACGGTTCAAGAAAACACATTGCGTCCGAATAACTCTGGAAGCACACAGGCGCAAAATTCAGACAGCCGCTGCACAGGGTGGTGGTGGCAGTCGAGCCCTGACAGCGCTGCTCGCAGACCGGGCAGATGTAGAGGCAGGCGCCGCACTGCCGGCAGCGTTCGCTGGTCATATCGAAGGGGCGGGCCACATGGCGGCGCTCGCCGCGTCCGGCAAAGCCGATGGCTCCGGCCATCATCTGCTGCTGGCACATGCGAACGCACAGCCCGCACTGGATGCAGCGCTCGTCTCGGGCTTCGAAGCGGCACTGGCGCAGGCCGGCGGCCGAGGCCAGGTCCTGGATGCGCTTGGAGCTTGGGCAGGTGGCCACG